>JAGWOR010000008.1 GCA_028870845.1 Gammaproteobacteria bacterium
CTTGGGCAGCGAAGGGGTCATCGAAGGAATTGGCGGCGCTCCAGGCCGTGGACCAGGAATGGGTGAAGGCATACAACGCAGGTGATGTGGGCACAGTCGCGAGCCTCTACGCCGAAGACGCGGTGCTGCTGCCTCCAGGCGTATCTGCAGTTCACGGACGGGTTGCGATTCATGCCTTCTTCGTCGGTGATACTGCAGCTTCCAGGAAAGCTGGCGTCGAATTTCATCTTACCGGTCATCCGGACGGTGGCGTCAACGGCGACTGGGGTTGGTGTTCCGGGACGTATAATGTGACCGACAAGGCGGGTCATATCGTCGAAATGGGGAAGTATCTCTCTGTCTCACGGATGGTCAGTGGCAAGTGGCGCTATGTACGAGACACATGGAACTCCGATGGTCCGGTGAGCACGACGCCGTCCACATAGAAACAGAAGCAAGACGCTCTGGATAACATTAAGAGCGCAGCACCCCAGGTTATTTTGGCGCGCGCTTCAAAGGCAGTGTTGGTTTGGAAAGCTTCTGGCTACACCACGGTCTGTGGTTTATCCTCTTCATGTGTTTCTTCCCACGGCTGACGCTGTTGTTATCCAGCGTGCCGTTCGGCGGCCTGTTGTGGTGGCTGGGCTGGATATTCGCACCGCGCCTGCTGGTGGCGATCCTGGCGACTTACAACTATGGGCACAGCAATATCGTGCTGGTGGTGCTCGCCTGGATCTGGGCGTTTGCAGGCGAGGGCACCGAAAAAACCGTGGTGGTAAAAACCGTGCACTGATGTTGATAACCTGAATTGCCATGCATAACACCGTTTGCGTATCCGTCCAATGCCCCTATTGCGGTGAGAACATCGATCTGCTGGTGGATTGCTCGGTGGAAAACCAGCATTACGTCGAGGACTGCCTGGTATGCTGCCGGCCCATGGATGTCCGCGTCAGCCTGGACGGTGATGGGCGAGCGTCCGTGGTGGTATCGCGTGAAGACGATGCATGAGCGTGGGCTTTTAGTGGCCGGATATAAAAAATTCAGCGGCAGTTGACCGGAGACATTGCCGTGCGGCTCGCGGGCTGGTAGAAAAAGCCCAGGCTCGTATTCTGAGGGTGGTATCCATGTTCCTGCGCCGTGCCGCGGCCCTGCTGCTGTTACTGCCGGTTTTGCCGCTCAAGGCGGAAACCCTGGCGGACTATGTGCGTCAGGACCTGCAGACGCCAGCGGCTTTTACACAGCTGGCCTGCGGTGAGCAACTGTATGCACAGGCGGCGCTGGCAAATATCTATGCAGCCCGCAAGGATCTGCCCGGCTGGGTGGATGATCGTGATGCCTTGCCGGCGGCCGTGAAAATGCTGGATGCCATCCGCGAAAGCCGCGACGACGGCTTGCAACCTCCGGATTACCATTTCCACGCCATCAATCATCTGCTGGATTCGTTGCATGCGCCGGACCTGAGCGCGGACCAGCGCCGCCGGCGCCTGGCGGCACTGGAAGTCATGCTAAGCGACGCCTTCATCACGCTAGCCGGGGACGATCGCTACGGACGCGTGGACCCGGAAAAACTCAATCCCCCGGCGGGCGGCGTGAGACGCGGCGATCTTGGCCCGAACCTGCAGGCGGCATTGAACGGCGTGGATCCGCAAACCCTGATACGGAGCTTCCTGCCGCAGACCCCGGAATACGCCGCCATGCGCGCGGCACTGGCGCATTACCGTGCCTTGCGTGCCGGCGGCGGCATCCCGGCCATAGCCCCGGGTGCCGCGTTGCGCGACGGCGACCAGGGTGAACGCGTGGCCGCGCTCATCGCGCACCTCGTGGCGGAGGGCGACCTGCCGGCCGTAGCATCCAAAGGCACGCGTTTCGATTCACATGTGCAGTTCGCGCTCAAGCAATATCAGGCCCGTCACGGTCTTAACAGTGACGGCATTGCCGGCGCCAAAACCCTGGAATTGCTCAACCGGCCGGCGGCCGACTGGATAAACCTGTTGCGGGTGAATCTGGACCGCCTGCGCCGTCTGCCGCGAAATCCGCCCGCCACGCGCCTGGTGGTGAACATCGCGGATTTCCATGCCGTGCTTTTGGTGCACGGGCGGATCAAGCTGGCCGCCAAGGTGATTGTCGGCCAGCCCGGAAAACAGACGCCGGAATTCAACGACTGGATCCGCTACCTGGTGGTGAATCCCGCCTGGGACGTGCCACCAAGCATTGCCGGCGAGGAACTCCTGCCGGATGTGCAGAAGGATCCCGGCTATCTCAAGCGTCACGGTTACGAAGTACTGCAGGGCTGGGGCGCGGATGAGCGCCCGGTGGATCCCGCCAGCGTCGACTGGAAGAAGCTAACCCAGGACACGCTGCCCTATCACTTCCGGCAGCAGCCGGGCCCGGAAAATCCACTGGGCCGGGTGAAGTTCATGTTCCCCAACCGCTACGATGTGTACTTGCACGACACCCCGGCCCAGGGACTGTTCGGCGCCTCCCAGTGCGCTTTCAGCCACGGCTGCATCCGCGTGGCCCACGCACTGGAACTGGCCACCGAACTGTTGCGCCTGGACGGCCGGCAACACCCGGCGCAATTGCTGAAAGCCGCGCTGGCCGGCGGCAAGACCCGGCAAATCGCCCTGGCCCATCCCATAGCCATATATATTGAGTACCTGAGCGCATGGGTAAATGCCACGGGGATGCTAGAATCGCGTCCTGACTTTTATGACCGTGACCCGGAAGTCTTGAAACTACTCAACGGACCTTTCCCCTGGGTGCCAGCATGTTCCGACGTTTCCCCATCGCCCTGAGCCTGTTGATGTGTTGCGCCTCCGCGGCATACGCCGCCGTGCCAACCTTTGACACGGGATTGTCGGCCTTCAGTGTGCGTGTGAAGGGGCTGGATATCGGCTACCGTGAATTCGCGCTGTTCGCCATGCCCGGCGAGAAACTCTCGATCTCAGTGCCGCATGCACTGGCTGTATATCAGGCGCACGCCGATGCCGGCCGGCTGATCGCCTCCGGCGCAGCCCGCTGGTATTGGACTGCGCCTGCCAAACCCGGCCATTACAGCATTGAAATTCGCCGTGGCGACGGCGCCAGCCTGCGGCTGCAGACCTTCGTGATGGTGCCGGCCAGCGCCATGCGCAATGGCAGGCTCAAGGGCTATCGCATCGGCCGCTACCCGTCCCGTCCCTTGAACGGCCTGTCCATTTACGACGCACCCGCCGGGTTCGTGGAAGTCACGCCGGAACTGGCGCAGCTGCACGTGTCGCCCCACTTCACCCTGGGCGAATTCCTGTGCAAGGAAGCCGGCGGCTATCCGAAGTTCCTGGTGTTACGCCGGCGGCTGCTGCTCAAGCTGGAAGCGCTCACCGCCTACCTGGACAAGCACGGCGTCCCGCCCACGGCGCTGCACATCATGAGCGGTTACCGCACGCCCTGGTACAACGCGCGCCTGGGAAACGTGCCCTACAGCCGGCACATGTGGGGAGATGCCGCGGACATCTATATCTCGGTGCAGCCGCTGAGTGCGGACGCGGTGAAAGAGGGCCGCGATGACTACATGAATTCCCAGCTGCTGGCCCTGGACGCCCGCCGCTTGTTCAAGCAGCCGGCGTATGCCGAACTGCAGGGCGGCATCGGTGTGTATCCGGCCACCGACAACCATCCACCCTTCGTGCATGTGGACGCACGCGGCTTCAAGGCCCGCTGGACCGGCCAGTGACGCTGGCGGGCCGCGCGATCGCGGCGGTTTCACATGTGCGGACGCTATACCAGCCGTTTCACTGACAAACACAAGCTGCCCGCCAGCCTCGGGCCGATCCCCGGATTCGAGCCGCGCTACAACATCGCCCCGCAGCAGCAGGCGCCGGTGCTGAGAATGCTGGACGGCAACCCCAGCTTCGGGGAACTGCGCTGGGGTTTCCAGCCCTCCTGGCTCAAGGATCGCAACAAGGCGCAGATCAACGCGCGCGCTGAAACCCTGTTCAGCAAACCCATGTTCAAGCGCAGCGCCCTGCAGCGTCGCTGCCTGGTATTGGCCAGCGGCTGGTATGAATGGCGGCAGGAGCAACGCGGCAAACAGCCCTATCTGTTCCATCTGGAGGCTGACCCGCTGTTCGCCTTTGCCGGCATCTGGACCAGCGGACAGGCGGATGACGGCGACAACTATGCCATCATCACCACCGAGGCCAATCCCCAGGCTGCCAAGATCCACAAGCGCATGCCGGTGGTGCTCACCGAATCGGGTTGCCAGGAATGGCTGGAGGAAGGCAGGGATGCGCGCTCCCTGGCGGTTCTGCTTCGCCCGTATCCAGCAAACGACCTGTGCACCTACCCCGTGAGCACCTACGTCAACAGCCCGCGGCATACGGACCAGGCCTGTATCCGGCCACTTTGAATTGGCGCCGTGGAAGCACGCCGCGCTGCGCGCTTGGCCTGAAGGCCCGCGGCGGGTAAAGTGCGCACTCCGCGCCGGACCTCCGCCGGCCTGATACGCCACCATCGGGAGTACGTGATGAACCGCAACCTGCCGCTTATTTGCGCCGGCCTGCTGGCCCTGGCCCTGTCGCCGGCGTTTTCCGCCACCACCGCAAAGGATCCGTCCATGGACCAGCACGCCGCCCTGGCGAATCCGCTGTTGAGCCCCAGCCCGCTGCCGTTCCACGCCCCGCAATTCGACAAGCTACGCGACAGCGATTACCTGCCGGCCATCGAACTGGGCATCAAGCAACAGCTGGCCGAAGTGGCTCAGATCGCAGACAACCCGGCACCGCCCACTTTCGACAACACCCTGGTGGCGCTGGAGAAAAGCGGCGGCCTGCTGAACCGTGCGCTGGGTGTATTCAACGGCGTGAGTTCCGCCAACACCGATCCCGCCCTGCAGAAAGTGCAGGAAACCATTGCCCCGCAGCTGGCGGCCGCCAACGACGCCATCTTCCTGAATTCGAAACTGTTCCAGCGTGTGGAAACAATATATAAGGAGCGCGCGCGCCTGAAGCTCAGTACCGAATCCCGGCGGCTCATCTGGTATTACCACCAGCAATTCATCCATGCCGGCGCCCAGCTGACCGGCGCCGCCCGCGACCGGCTCAAGCAGCTTAACCAGGAACAGGCCGCGCTCAGCGCGAAATTCATGAATCAGCTGCTGGCGGGGACCAAATCCGCGGCACTGGTGGTGAGCAACGAGTCAGAACTGGCGGGCCTGACCCAGTCCGAACTGCAGGCGGCGGCCGATGCCGCCAAGGCCCGCGGGCTTGCCGGCAAGTGGGTGATCACGCTGCAGAACACCACCCAGCAGCCGCTGCTGGCGCAACTCACCGACCGTGCCACCCGCGAGAAGCTGTTCGAGGCCTCCTGGAACCGCACCGAGCGCGGCGGTCCAGACGACACCCGCGCCACCATTGCGCGCCTCGCCCAGTTACGCGCCGAGAAAGCCCACCTGCTGGGTTACCCGGATTTCGCCGCCTGGCGGTTGACCGACCAGATGGCCAGAACGCCCGGCAACGTGGAGCGCTTCCTGCAGCAGCTGGCGCCTGCGTCCACCCATAGGGCCGGTGAGGAAGCCGCCGAACTCCAGCAGATCATCGACAAGGACGGCGGCAAATTCAAACTCCAGCCCTGGGACTGGGATTTCTATGCCGAGCAGCTGCGCAAGCAGAAATACAACCTGGACGAGGCTGAGATCAAACCGTACTTCCAGCTTTACCGGGTGCTGGAGGACGGGGTGTTCTATGCCGCCCATGAACTCTACGGCGTGACCTTCAAACGCCGCCTCGACATCCCGGTGTACCAGAAGGACGTGCGTGTCTATGAAGTGTACGACGCCGACGGCAAGCCGCTGGGATTGTTCTATTGCGATTATTTCAAGCGTGACAACAAGTCCGGCGGCGCCTGGATGGATAATTTCGTGGTGCAATCGAAACTGTTGCACCAGCAGCCGGTGATTTACAACGTGGCCAATTTCTCCAAACCGCCGCCGGGACAGCCCGCGCTAATCAGTTTCAGCGATGTGGTCACCATGTTCCATGAATTCGGGCACGCGCTCAACGGCTTTTTCGCCGACCAGGAATACCCAAGCCTGTCGGGCACCGCCACGGCGCGCGATTTCGTGGAATTCCCCTCGCAGTTCAACGAACACTGGGCGTCCAATCCCAAGGTGCTGGCGCACTATGCCTTCAATTACAAAAGCGGCAAGCCCATGCCCAAGGCGCTGATGGAGAAGCTCATCAACGCCCACAATTTCAATACCGGCTACAAGATGACGGAACTGGTGGCAGCTGCGGATCTGGACATGCAATGGCACAGCCTGCCGGCCAGTGCTGCATTGCAGAACGTGGACCAATTCGAAACCGCAGCCTTGAAGAAAACCCAAGTGTATATGCCGCAGGTACCGCCGCGGTACCGTTCCAGTTATTTCCTGCACATCTGGGCCAACGGCTATCAGGCGGCCTACTACTCCTATCTGTGGACCGAGATGCTGGCGGATGACGGCTATGCATGGTGCCAGCAGCATGGTGGCCTGACCCGCGCCAACGGTCAGCGCTTCCGCGATCTGATCCTGTCGCGCGGCAACACCGAGGACTACGCCAGGATGTTCCGGGCATTTTACGGGCGTGATCCCGAGATCGGCCCGATGCTCAAGGACCGCGGTTTGAGCGGTAACTAAAATGCAAAATTGACTGCGGGCCGGCTGGCAGCCGGCCCGTTTTTTTTGCCTCGCCCGCTGGCCGGCGGCTTCAGCCGCCGACGCCCAATCCGCCGCACAACTCCATGAACTGCGCCATACGCAGCCGGGTATCGGATTTTGACGACAACAGCACGCCGGATACGAACGCAGCCGTCACGAAACCATAGGGATCGCTCCGGGCGCTGGCTTGCAATGCCACCCGCAGGGCTTGCAGCTCACGCCGGCGCCGTGCGTGTTGCCGGCGCCGGCGGTGCGCTCGCCACAACAGCAACAGGCTGGCGAACACCAGCGGCGCCAGCAGCGCGGCGGCGGTGATGAGGGCCGCATACGCGGGTTTCACCGCCGTGGCGATGCCCAGATACATGGCCGCGCCCAGGAACAGTACCCCGGCGAATGCACACATCAGCAGGAGTACGGCGGCAGCCGCGGCCAGCGCGACCGGGGCGATTCTCATGTACGGCGGTTCCGCTCGAGCAGGAAACCCACCAGGAAACCGGCGCCCAAGGCGATCAACAGGCTGGCGAACGGATGTTCGCCGATTTTTTCACCGGCCTGGTCCATGGCCTGTTTTGCCTTGTCCCGGCCCAGGCGCGCCTTGTCAGCCATCAGGCCGCGAAGCGTTCCGGCCAGCTCGCTGATATCGGCGCGCAGTTGTCGCAGTTCGACTTTAAGTTTGGTGGTTTCGGCGCTGGTTGGCGCCTCGTTGGTGATGGTATCCATGTCATTGACTCCCTGTGATATTCCGTGACCATACCAATTAAGCACAACCGGGCCCGGTCGCCAATGACGCAGATCAAGCCCGGGACATTTGCTCGATTGGATGCCGCCGCCCTTGGGGAAACGCATTGCCAGGGAGCGATGGCTTGCCTAGAATCGCAGCGAGGCACAGGCGACTGCGGCATGCGGGGGCGGGAGTATGGAGTACACAGGCAGTTGTCATTGTGGCAAGGTCCGCTACACGGTGGCAGGCGAAATCGGCGAGGTCACGGAGTGCAATTGTTCCATCTGCCGGCGCCGCGGCTACCTGCTGTGGTTCGTGCCGCGCAAACAGCTGCATCTACAGACGCCGGACTCGGATCTGTGCTCCTACACTTTCAACACGCATCGTATCCGGCACCGCTTTTGTCCCACCTGCGGCAGTGCACCGTTCGGCGAAGGCGCGGATTCCATGGGCAATGTGATGGCCGCGGTCAACGTGCGCTGCCTGGAAGACGTGGACCTGGCCGGCCTTAAAGTCAGGCACTTCGACGGCCGCAATTTATAACAAACTGTAACAACTGCCTTACCTTTCCCAGGTTTAATGTTGCCGCTGCCAGCGGTCAGTAAACTCTTGAGTGTAAGACCGCGTTATGCATCGCAGGTCCATTCGCAGGAGGTGGCAACATGAAACGCATGCTCGTGGCATTGTTGATGGCGATGATCTCCGCTGGCTTGGTGTTTGCATTGCCGGCGACGGCCTCGGCCCAGGCAACTGTGGGCATTTCCGTGGGCTACGCACCGCCGCCGCTGCCCTGGTACCCGCAGCCGGTGTGTCCCGGCGCAGGTTATCTCTGGACACCGGGCTATTGGGCGTGGGGCGCGGAGGGCTACTTCTGGGTGCCGGGCAGCTGGGCATTTGCGCCGGCGACAGGCCTGTTATGGACGCCCGGCTACTGGGCCTGGGATGACGGCCTGTATTGGTGGCATCCCGGTTACTGGGCACAGGACGTGGGTTTCTACGGAGGCATCGACTACGGTTATGGTTATTACGGAGCCGGCTATCTGGGCGGCTACTGGCGCGACGGGGATTTCTATTACAACCGCGAGATCGACGACCTGGATGATGGCGGCGGTTATCACGTGTATGACGGCCCGGCCCAGCCGCAAGCAGCGTCAAACCATTTGAGTTACAACGGCGGTTATGGCGGCGTGGCCATGCGTCCCACCGCCGCTCAGGAGAAATACGCGCGCGAGCAACATTGGAAAGCCACCAGCGTGCAGCGTGATCAGGAACGCCTGGCATCAGCCGATCCGCAGCAGCGTTATGCGTTGAATCGCGGGATGCCACGAATTGTCGCCACAACCCGGGCCGGGGAGTTTCCGGCCGTGGACAGGATGCCCAGGCAGGCGCAGCTCGGCGGCTACCGTGTCAGCGGCCGGGTGCAAACCTTGGAACCTGCCTATGACAGCGCGGTAACGCGGGTGCGTGATCCAATCCCGCAACCCGCGGGTCGCCCCGGGTTGATTTCAGATTCAGGTGGGCGGATGTGGCTGCCGAAACCGCCGGTGAGCCGCTCTGCCGGGGAGCATGAACGCGTCTACCGGCCGCCGGTAACCCTCCGGACGGACGGCTGGGATTCCCGCAGCAACCATCGGTTCACCGCGCCGGAAGATCACAGTGCGCCTGTCCGGCACGACTCCTGGAACAGGCCGCGCTTCCAGCCCATGCATGTAACCCGTTCTAGCGGGGCGCACAGCAAGGGCGGGCATTTCAAACCGCCGCGCTGAAGCGCACAGATGTGCATGTCGATATTCCCGGGCTGCGCTTTCCAGCAGCCCGGTTTTTTGGTGAATAAATGGTTTAAACCGCAACGCCCGAATCCAGGCGTTGCCGCTGGCGCAGCGCCGGAAACCACCACATCCATAGTCCCACCACCAGCAGCGTGCCGATGCCGCCGATGAGGGTGGCGGGAATGGTGCCGAACCAGGCGGCGGTAATGCCGGATTCGAATTCACCCAGCTGATTTGAAGTATTGATGAAGATGCCGTTCACGGCGCTCACGCGGCCGCGCATTTCGTCCGGGGTTTCCAATTGCACCAGCGCAGCGCGGATCACCATGCTGATCATGTCGAGGGCGCCCAGGATCACCAGCGCCAGCATTGACAACCAGAATGACCTGGATAGCGCGAATATGATGGTGGCCGCACCGAAACCGGCCACCGAGGCGAACATGGTGTAGCCCACGCGCCGTTTGAGCTGGCTGTGCGCCAGCCACACTCCCATGCACAGCGCGCCCATGGCGGGCGCGGCGCGCAGCAGGCCCAACCCCCAGGGGCCGGTGTGCAGGATGTCGCGCGCGTATATCGGCAGCAGGGCGGTGGCTCCACCCAGCAGCACTGCAAACAGGTCCAGGGAAATGGCACCCAGCACCACCGGGCGGTGGCGTATGAAAGTGATGCCGGCGAACACGGTGCGCAGGGTGGGCGGCTCGCGCGCCACGCGCGGGCGGTCGGTGCGTAGCCGCCACATGAGGAAAGCCGCGGTCAGGTACAGCAATCCGGACACCGAGTACACCACCCCCGGCCCGGCCACGTACAAAAAGCCCCCCAGCGCCGGGCCGACGATCATGGCCGTCTGCATGGCCGAGGAGCTGGCGGCCATGGCCCGCGGATACAGCGGTAGCGGCACCAGCCGTGGCAACAGCGCCTGCAAGGTCGGAAACTCGAAGGCCTTGGCCACGCCAATCACGAAGATCAGCGCCAGGATTGCGGCTTCGTGGAACCAGTGCAGAAAACTGCCCACTGCAAGCAGCACAACTGCGCAGCCCTCGATCAACTGGCAAACGAATACCACACGTTTGCGTTCGTAACGGTCGGCCACGTGCCCCGCCAACAGCGCCAGCGAGATGGAAGGTATGAACTGCACCAGGCCGATCATGCCGAGATCGAAGGCCCGGTGGGTCATGGCGTAGATCTGCCAGCCCACTGCCACCGAAAGCATCTGGAAGGCGAAGCCGGATGCGCCGCGGGCAAACCAGAATTGCAGGAACGCGGGTTGCCGCCGCAGCGAGTGTTCCGCGTCTGAAACTACGCCGGGTGTTTCGGGCATGGAGGAGGGCATGATGCAACCGCGCGACAGTGTAACAGCTGTACCCGGCGGTCTGGTTGATCGCGGCGCGGTTTATTCACCAGTTCCCAACCGTCGCCTGCGCTTCAATCTTCCTGCAGCCATTTGTGGGCGTGATCGGGTTCACCACAGCGCATCAGGATGCTGGCGCGCACTGCGTCGCGCAGCACCCGGGCGTCGTTGCCGCGGCGTCCGCCGGGCAACAACGGCGTGAGCAACTCCACTTCCACCCGCCCGGGACGCGGACGCAGTGTTTCGGCAGGCAGAATGCCGCGCGCTCCGCGGATGACCACCGGCACCACTGGCACACCCGCACGGGTGGCGGCCAAAAAGGCGCCCAGATGAAAGGCCCGCAAACCCGGCTGCCTGCGGAAAGTGCCTTCCGGGAATACCCCCAGGGAAACGCCATCGCGCGCCAGCTGAATCAGGCGATTGGCGTCCTGGCGCGCAGCTTTGGTGTTGAAGCGTTCCACAAATTCCGAACCCAGCCGCACCAGCAGCCAGCCCAGTACCGGCATGCGCATGGCTTCGCGTTTGATGACAAAACCGAAGCGCGGCGGCAGGGCGGCGGTCAACAGCGGCCCGTCCAGGTAAGTGGAATGGTTGGATACCAGCACGCAGGCGCCATCCGGCAGGTTCTGCAACCCGCTGACCACCACCGGGATCCCCGCCAGCCAGAACAGCACGCGGCCCAGCCGGTGCGCCACGCGCCGCCGGCGTATGCGTCCTGGCAAAACGATGACGGTGAGCACAGCCGGCGTCCCGAACAACAGGATGACCACCCAGACGCGCAAGGGAAAAACCAGTGAATACAGGGGGTTCGGGGATTTCCTCATAGGGCTGCAGGGGAAATACGGTCAGTGAGGCGGGTAGTAAGTACACACATGTGTGCTAATATTTTACATAAAAGAATTTAACGATGTCGTGCCGGCAGCATGTAAGGCCCCAGAAACACAACGCTATTACATGCGTTTAGTGTACGAAATAAAAGCTTACCCGAGCGGAGACACAGACAATGAGTGACGCAACCCTTACAGGTCACACCGCTTTCCATAATGCACAAGAACTGGTTCCACCGGCTGCGGTGAGCGGGCTGAAGGAAATCGAACGTTTTCTCGACGCCATGTGGTCTGAACGCGGATTGGCGGAGAACACCTTGTCCGCCTACCGCGCAGATCTGGTGGGTTTATGCCGCTGGCTGGATAACCAGCATGTGGCCATCCTGCAGGTGCAGCGCGAGCATCTGCTTGATTTTCTCGCCTGGCGAGTGCAGCAGGGCGCTAGGCCGCGTTCCACCGCGCGCCAGCTGTCCAGCATCCGGCGCTTTTACCGTTATATGCTGCGCGAGGGCCGCATCCACGAGGATCCCAGCACCCGCATCGACATGCCTAAACTCGGGCGTCCGCTGCCCAAATCCCTGACTGAAAATGAAGTGGTGGCACTGCTCAAGGCCCCGGATATATCCCAGGCCCTGGGCGTGCGTGACCGCGCCATGCTGGAACTGCTGTATGCCACCGGCCTGCGGGTGTCGGAGTTGGTGACCTTGCGCATCGACCAGGTGAACCTGCGTCAGGGTGTGGTGCGCGTGCTCGGCAAGGGCAAGCGCGAACGCCTGGTGCCCATTGGCGAGGAAGCCCAGAACTGGCTGGAAAAGTACCTGAATGAATCGCGCGCCGAAATCACCGGTTCGCAGCAGAGTGATTTCCTGTTTTCAACGCGCCGCAGCGAACACATGACGCGCCAGGCGTTCTGGCACATCATCAAGCGCTACGCCCAGAAGGCCGGAATCAGCGTGGCCCTGTCGCCGCATACCCTGAGGCATGCGTTCGCCACCCACCTTTTGAACCATGGCGCGGATTTGCGCGTGGTGCAGATGCTGCTGGGCCACAGCGACGTTTCCACCACCCAGATCTATACGCACGTGGCTCGTGAACGCCTTAAGGACCTGCATAGCCAGCACCATCCCAGAGGTTGACTGCCTGCCGGCTTGAAAATAGACTGATCTCAAGAACATGCGCAATGTATTGAGACTCCTGGTTATTGGGCTGTTGCTGGCCACCGCGGCGTCGCACGCCGATGGAATTACCGGCGTGCAGGCCAGGCTGGCAAAACTGCTGGGCATCCCGGCGGCAAACATCACACCGGCCCCCATCCCCGACCTGTATCGCGTGACCATCGGTCCGCAAGTGGCCTATATAACTGCGGACGGCCGCTATATCGTGCGCGGCGACATCATCGATGTTCACAGCGGCGAGAATCTGACCGCCAGCTCGCGCGCCAAGCTGCGGGTGACCTATCTGAAAAAACTGCAGCCTGCGGACATGATCGTGTTCTCTCCTCCCCATCCCAAGCACACCATCACCGTGCTGACCGACATCGACTGCGAGTATTGCCGTGTATTCGAACAGGAACGCCCGCAGTTGAACTCCATGGGCGTGGCGGTACGCTACATGTTTTACCCGGACGAAGGCATGAATTCGCCCTCCTGGCGCAAGGCCCTGAATGTGTGGTGTGCCAAAGACCGCAACACGGCGCTGGAACAGGCCATGCACGGCTATCCGGTGAAAAGCCCGCAGTGTGATGCCGCCAGCATGACGGTGGGTTATCAGTTCGGCAGAATGATGGGCGTTACCGGCACGCCGGCCATCATCACCGACCAGGGACAGCTGATCCCCGGCTATCTGCCGCCGGCCTCCCTGGTGGCGTTGCTGAATGAAGGTTCTCAGCCGCATCCAAAATCCGGCGGTTCCAGGTAAAACAACCGGTCAACCCTCGCGTTCCGGGCGGGTAGTGATCCCGCTTGTGCTCAGCGTTCCAGCAGTTTCAGTTTGTCCGGCTTGCCCTCCCAGTCCTTGGCGTCGGCGGGTGCGGGCTTTTGCTGGGTGAGTACCGGCCAGGATTTGGATAGCTCGGCGTTCAGGGCGCGGAACTGCTGTTGGTCCTCCGGCAGGTCATCCTCGGCATAGATGGCATTGATGGGGCATTCCGGTTCGCACAGGGTGCAGTCAATGCATTCATCCGGATCGATGACCAGAAAGTTTGGTCCCTCATGGAAGCAGTCCACGGGACAGACTTCCACGCAGTCCGTATATTTGCACTTGATGCAGTTTTCCGTGACGACGAAAGCCATGGGGGTTGCCTCATTTTGCGGGTGCCGGGATCACGATTCTGCCACAGCAGGCTCCGGTTTGCAGTCTCAGGATTCGGCGGGTTTATTCCAAGTGCCGATGTGGCAACTGAACTCGCCACGGCTTCGGTCTGTGAAGAAATATTCCAGCGTCATGCGCACGCTGGCAAATGCGATCTCCGGCCAGGGGATGTCGGCTTCGCGGAACAGCGCGGTTTCGGTGGTTTCGGCGCCGACGCCGAATGTTCCATCCCGCAGCCGGGCACGGAACATGAAGTGCACCTGGCTCACGTGCGGCACGCTGATGACTGCCAGCGGCGCCAGCAGTTCCACTTCCGCCAGGGCTTCTTCCCTGGTCTCGCGCAGTGCCGCCTGCTCCAGGGTTTCGCCGTTTTCCATGAAGCCGGCCGGCAGCGTCCAGTAGCCCTTGCGCGGATCGATGGCGCGGCGGCACAGCAGCAGCTTGTCTTCCCATTCCGGCACGCAGCCCACCACCACTTTTGGGTTCTGGTAATGAATGGCGCCGCAGTGCTCGCAACCATGGCGGGGCAGGTGGTCGCCGGGCGGGATCTTGACCACCAGCTGGTGGCCGCAATGGCTGCAGTAGTTCATTTCAGAGTCGAGAACTTGATTGGTGCCCGGAGTCGGAATCGAACCGACACTCCTTTGAGGGGAACGGGATTTTGAGTCCCGCGCGTCTACCAGTTCCGCCATCCGGGCACGTCTTGCAATGGACCGGCCATGGACGGGCAGGCGGCCGGCGGGTATTTTCCCATAACCCCGGCAGGCTGGCGATCCCACGCGGCTTTACCAACCGCGCGTTTAGCCGGCGGACATGATCCCGTTGAGCAGGCGCTGTTTGATGAAATCCAGCAGCAGCAGGTACACCACCACCGACACCAGGGTTGCGGCGAGCACATTCAAGGTCAGCGGCGCCATCAGGATCCCCGCCCTGGCGAGCGTCAGAACCACCGCGATGTCCACGCCGGAGGCCAGCAGCAGCCAGCGGCTGGGACGCGAACTCCAGAACGGCCCATGGCATCTGAGCAGATACACCATGCCCTGGCCGGTCAGCACCAGGATGACGAACACCAGCGTCTGCACCTGCGCCAGCGGCAGGTGCAGACGGTCGCGGGCGATGAACAGCGCGCTGAAGGAAAACACCAGCACCAGCGCGGCCAGGATCGCGCCCACCGCCATCATCCGGGCCACGTCCCAGCGGTCCGGTACCGGGGAATACGTCACGTGGTCGGTGGCGATGGACATGGTGACGAAATCATTGGTGAACAAGAGCAGCACGATCAACACCGGCGTCACGATCAGTTCCCGGGTCAGCATCACCCCCAGGGTCAGGAACACGCCGATCTCGATCGCTTTGATGATCTTGTTGAGCGTGTAGGTCAACATGCGCTGGTAGATGCGGCGGCTCGTCTCGACTGCCGCCACGGCATTGGACAAGCCGGGGACGGTGAGTACGATGCTGGCAGCAGCTTTAGCCACGTCAGTGGCGCTGGCAACGGCGATGCCCACCTCTGCCTGCTTGAGCGCCGGCGCATCATTGACTCCGTCACCGGTCATGCCGGCCACATGCCCGTGTTGCTGCAGCCAGCGCACCAGCCGGAATTTATCTTCCGGAACCACGCCGGCAAAAATGTCGTAATCCAGCGGATCGCCGGCCGCACTGTCGCGCAGGGCTTCACCGCCGGCCGTGCGGGTGCCGAGGCCCAGTTGCCGGGCGACGGTTTGTGCGGTGGCGGCGCTGTCGCCGGTGATCATCACGAGGCGCACGCCGAGGTTTTTGAGCGCACGCAGGGTGTCGGCCGAATCCGCGCGGGGCGGGTCCTCCAGGCCGAGCAGCCCCGCGAATTGGGCCAGATCCCCGGTCTGCTTTGCCACCGCCAGTACGCGGTAACCAAGCCCGGCGAGCCGCGCCACGTCCGCCTGGACAGCCGGGTTTCCCGTCAGCGGGGCGATCACCTGCACGGCGCCCTTCATGGCGGTATGGGATACGCCGTCTTGCTCGAAGACCGCAGCGGAACGCTTGCTGGCGGGATCGAACGGTATGAATTGCTTGCGAGCGCTGCCCTGGCTGGCAGCGGCGCCGGCCGCCGCCAGCACCGCCAGGTCGATGGGATCCTGGGTGGAAGCGTCGCTGGCCAGCGCCGCCAGTCGCAGCAGCTCGGCGCGATCGAACGGCGCCACCGGTTCCGCCGCCATCAGAGTCAGGCGGTTTTCCGTGAGCGTGCCGGTCTTGTCGCACGCCAGCACATCCATGGCCGCCGCTTCCTCGATGGCGCCCAGGTGGGTGACCAGCACGCCCCGGGCCGAGAGTTCCCGCGCGCCCAGGGCCGTGGCCAGCGTGAACGTGGCGGGCAGCGCCGCCGGCACGGCGGCCACCAGTAAAATCAGCGCGAATGGCGCGATTTCCTGCAAGGGGAAATGCGTGACGGCGGCGAACACTACCAGCCCCGCGATCAGCGCGCCGTCCAGCAGCAAGAGATAACGCACGATCCTGAAAATCAGCTGTCCCAGGTGGCTGCCGGCCCTGGCGGTGCGCACCAGTTCCGCCGTCCGACCGAAGTAGGTGCGGGCGCCGGTGGCGCTCACGGTGCCCGTGGCCTCGCCGTGCTGGATGACGCTGCCGGCGTAGGTGGTGTCGCCGGTGCGTTTTTCCACCGGCCGCGATTCCCCCGTGAGGGTCGACTGGTCGGCGCGCAGTTCGCCCGCATCCAACGCCACGTCGGCCGGGGCGATATCTCCCATGCGCAGATGCACGCGATCGCCGGGCACCAGCTCGTCGGCTTGCACCAGCTTCCAGGCGTGGTCGCGAAACACCCGGGCCTGCACCACCAGGCGGCTCTTGAGCAGCGCCAGGGCCTGATTGGCACGACGTTCCTGAAAATGGCTCAGCAGGACGTTGAATACCAAGAGCGCGCCGATGACCGCCGCTTCCACTGTCCTGGCCAGCGCCAGTTCCAGCACCATGGCCAGTTCGAGCATCCAGGGTATGGGCGCCCAGAATTTCTTGAGCAGGTCCAATAGCGGATGGCCGGCGGCCTGCGCGATGCGGTTGGGGCCATACTGCGCCAGGCGAAGCCGGGCCTGTTCGCTGCTGAGACCGGAGCCTGGAGCCTTCGTTCCGGACAGCATGTCTTGGGCTGCCATGGATGCAGGCCTGTGAGTTCGGAGTTGCGGTGCGCTGAGTCTACCCTGAATGCCGGGGTATCGCGGCAATGCCGGTTTCTGCTGACGCAGATCAATGAACGGCGCGCCCTTGTGCGTAGTCTGTTGCGGGTTGGCGGACGCATGCATTCCGCAGCTGGATTGACGCCTTCGAGGCATTCCGTGGCACAGATCCCATCTATCGAGACGCGGCAGCTCACCCGGCGGTTTGGAGCCCGGCTGGCCGTGGACAACCTGGACCTGCAGGTCGCGGCGGGGGAGATTTTCGGCTTATTGGGCCCGAACGGCGCCGGCAAAACCACGACCATAAGAATGCTCACCACCCTGTTGCAGCCCACTTCGGGCGACGCGCGGGTGGCCGGATTTGATCTGCGGCATGAAGCATTTGAAGTGCGCCGCCATATCGGCTACGTCCCTCAAATGCTGTCTGCGGACCCGGAGCTGACCGGATATGAAAATCTCCTGTTGTTTTCCAAGCTGTATCGCGTGCCGGCCTCGGAACGGAAACCGCGCATTGCGGAAGCGCTGGATTTCATGCAGATCACCGATTCGGCAAATAAATTGGTGCGGCATTATTCCGGCGGTATGATCCGAAGACTGGAAATCGCCCAATCGCTGGTAAACCGTCCGGACATCCTGTTCCTCGATGAACCGACCGTGGGTCTGGATCCGACGGGCCGGCACTCCGTATGGGAACGCTTGCAGGCCCTCTGGAAGAAATGGAATACGACGATACTCATGACCACCCACTATATGGACGAGGCCGAGGCGCTGTGCCATCGAGTCGCATTTATTCAGCTGGGCCGCATCATGGAGCTAGGCACGCCGGCTGAACTCAAGGCCAAGCTTGGTCCCGGCGCCACCCTTGATGATGTCTTTATCCATCTCAGCGGATCTGAACAGCAGGAAGCCGATGGTTTCCATTCAACCATTGGCGAGCGGAGGTCCATACAACGTCATGGCTAGCTTGATCATCCGCTTTAGCGACGGCATGGCGCAGATTCTGGCGGTTGCCGAGGCTGAAGTGCGCAAGCTGATCCACGATCCGCTGGAGCTGATAACACGGGCGATCCAACCTGTGCTGTGGCTGGGCGTGTTCGGCCAGGTGATGGGAAAGCTCAGGGGCATCCCTGCCGGCAATCTTTCCTACGAGGATTTTCTTGCTCCCGGCATACTTGCCCAGAGCGTTACCTTCATCGCCATTTTCTACGGCATCGCCGCCATCTGGGAGCGCGATTCCGGAGTACTCACAAAATATCTGGTCAGTCCGGCGCCGCGTTGGACTCTGGTGCTCGGCAAGGCCATGGGCAGCGGCGTGCGCAGCCTGACGCAAGCGGTGATCGTATTCGTGCTGGCGATGCTGCTCGGAGTGCATGTACGATTGGAAATTGCTTCCATGGCTGGGTTGGCGGCATTTTGCCTGCTCGGGGCAGCGATATTTTCCACGTTTTCCCTGATCATCGCCTGCATCGTGCAGACCCGCGAACGCTTCATGGGCATCGGCCAGCTGCTGACCATGCCGCTGTTTTTCGCCAGCAACGCCATTTACCCCCTGCAGTTGATGCCGGAGTGGCTGCGCCTGATCGCCAGGGCCAATCCGCTCACCTATCTCGTGGACGCCATGCGTGCCCTGATGTGCGTGGGCGCCGGGAGCAGCTACGGTCTGTCCACGGACTTCACCATCCTGGCGCTGGTACTTCTGGTATTGACAGGCGTTGCTGCCCGAATTTACCCGGCGATTCTCCGCTGAAGCCGGCGGGCCGGATGGCGGCAAGCCGTATGGGGCGGGGTGCAGCCGCTCTCGTTATGTCCTGCCGGGCATCAATCTCCAGCCCTATACCGGCCCGGACCGTTGACCTGCGTCAATGTGCTGCGCACGCGCCGGACTTATGCTTTTGATTGCATGGATAGGCTGTCCGGAAATCCAGTGGCGGTCAGGGTGACGGCTGCTGGGACCGGCAAAAGCAACAGGAGTGATACGCAATGAGCATTGGAAAAATCTGCACGCGCACGGTCATCGTGATCGACAGGAACGAGTCAGCCACCGAAGCCGCCAAACTGATGCGCCAGCATCACGTGGGCGATCTGGTTGTGGTCAATGAGCGGGACGAGGTGCGCAAGCCCTTGGGCGTCGTTACCGACCGCGACATCGTGGTCAGCGTAGTGGCGCTTGGGGTGGTGCCCGAAAAGATCACCGTCGGCGACATCATGTCCTCCAAGGCGCACGTGGCGCGCGAGGACGAAGACGAGCTGGAAGTCGCGGAACGCATGCGCGGTCTGGGCGTGCGCCGTGTTCCGGTGGTGGATACCCGCGGCGCACTGGTCGGCATCATCGCCATGGACGACCTGCTGGAGCATCTGTCCGAGGGTCTGGACAGCATCGCCCATATCCACGAACGGCAACGCGAGCACGAGGCCTCAGCGCGCCGCTGAAGACGAGAAAAGCGTGATGATCCCCGCGCGCGCCGTAGTAGCGGGGCTGTGGCAACGATTTGCTTCAAACACGACTAGGCTGCGGATGATCCAGATCAGTGCATCTTCCAAGGCAGGCGTTAAGGTAGGTATGCGTCTGTAATTTAAACAGGTGGGTCATGGCTATTCCGGTACAAATAACCTTTCGCGAAATGTCAGCTTCCGAGGCGCTGCGCGCCAACATCGAGACTCATGCGCAAAAGCTGGAACGCTTCTCCGGCAACATCCTCGGCTGCCATGTGGTGGTGGAACCGGCCGGCCGCCATCACCACAAGGGCAACGCCTATCAGGTGCATATCCAGGTGAGCGTTCCGGGACGCGACATCCAGGTGAGCCGCGATGCCTATGCGCAGCGTCGCTCCTCAGAGGATCCCTATGTGGTGATCCGCGACATGTTCGACGCCGCCAGGCGCCAGCTTGAAGATTACGAACGCAAGCGCAGGGGCGACGTCAAGCGCCATACCCTGCTGCAAGGGACTGAGGGAACCGCTGAGGAAAGTTCCGAATAAACCGGCGGCCATACGCCAGGCCGCTGGCGCTAATTACAGGAGGTATATCCATGTCCGCATATATCATCATGACCCGGTTTGCGCCCGCGGCATTCAAAACCCCATCCGAGTTCAAGCAGGCATCGGCGGCGCTTACCGAGACGCTCAAACGCGAGTGTCCACGCGTCCACTGGAAGGCCAGCTACGCCACCCTCGGACATTACGATGTCGTCGATGTGGTGGATGCCGAGGATCCGGCGGATGTGCATCGCGCCGCGGTGCTCATCAATACCTACGGACACGCGACCACCGAAACCATGAAAGCCACCCCCTGGCGCGAATACATGGAAAAAATCTAATCCGGTACCGCGACGGGAACATCCCGATGTCCGGGAATGGCAACAATTTTCTTAACTGCTACAGCCACGGTTTCGCGCGCGCGGCCGTGGCCATCCCCGAGGTACGGGTTGCCGATCCAGAGTTCAACACAGCCCAAACACTGGCGCTGATGCAACAGGCGGCCGATGGCGGGGCGCTGCTGGTGGCATTTCCCGAACTGGGGTTATCCGCCTACACCTGCGACGACCTGTTTCATCAGCAGGCGCTGCTGGAAAGCTGCGTGGCCGGACTCGGGGAAATCGCGGCAGTGTCCGGGCAGCTGCCCCTGGCCGCCGTGGTCGGCGTGCCGTTGCGCTTCAACGGCCTGCTGTTCAACTGTGCCGCAGTGGTTGCACAGGGCCGCATACTCGGCATAGTGCCCAAAAGCTTCCAGCCGAACTATCGCGAATATTACGAGCAGCGTTATTTCGCATCCGGGTACGCGGCTTACTGGAACGAGGTGGAGCTGTGTGGACAGACGCGAATCCCGTTTGGCTCGCAACTGCTGTTCCGCACACCAGCCCAGCCATGGTTGGTTTTCCATGTGGAGATCTGTGAGGACCTGTGGGTGCCGATCCCACCGTCCTCCTACGCCGCACTGGCGGGAGCCACCGTATTGGTCAACCTGTCTGCGTCCAATGCCACCGTGGCCAAGGCTGAATACCGCCGGGAGCTTGTGGATAACCAGTCGGCGCGCTGCATGGCCGCTTATATATATAGTGCCTCCGGCTACGGAGAATCCACCACCGACCTGGCCTGGGACGGACATGGGATGATCTACGAGAATGGCGTGCAACTGGCTGAAGCCGAACGTTTCCGCTACGGTTCGCAGCTCATCACCGCCGACATCGACCTGGAACGGCTGATTCACGACCGCACCCAGCAGAACAGCTTTGCCCAGTCGGTGCAGCACCACACGCAGCTGCTGGCAGGTTTTCGAAGCATCGAGGTATCGCTGCCAGTGCCGCCGGGGCAGCGGCTGGATTTGCAGCGCCGTATTGAACGTTTTCCCTACATTCCAGCCGATCTGGCGCACCGCGGCGAGCGTTGCCGGGAAATCTATGAAATCCAGGTGCAGGGCCTGGTTAAACGATTGCGCGCCATGCATTCGGATAAGGTTGTGATCGGTGTATCCGGAGGCCTGGATTCGACCCAGGGTTTGCTGGTGTGTTGCCGTGCCATGGACGTGATGCGCCTGCCGCGCGCCAATATTCTCGCCTACACCCTGCCGGGCTTTGGCACCAGCGAGCGCACGCTGCAACAGGCACGTGTGCTCATGCAGGCGGTGGGCGTCAGTGCCCATGAAATCGACATCCGCGATGCCTGCATGCAGATGTTCAGGAACATCGGCCATCCCTATGCCAGCGGCCAACCGGTCTACGACACCAGCTTCGAGAACGTGCAAGCCGGCGAGCGCACCAGCCTGCTGTTCCGGCTGGCAAACCAGCTGCACGCTCCGGTGGTGGGCACCAGCGATCTGAGCGAGCTGGCGCTAGGATGGTGCACCTACGGAGTCGGCGACCAGATGGCCCACTACCATGTGAATGCCAGCGTGCCAAAAACCCTGATCCAGCATCTGATCCGCTGGGTGGCCGAGAGCAATTTGCTGGGCGGGGAGCTGGCGTCGTTGCTGCAGGATGTGCTGGCAACCCGCATCAGCCCGGAACTGATACCCGGGGAGCAGAACCACCAGCCGGTACAGCGCACCGAAGGCGTGACCGGGCCGTATGAATTGCAGGATTTCAATCTCTATTACCTCCTGCGCTTCGGTTACGCCCCGGAGAAGGTGGCCTACCTTGCCTGGGCGGCGTGGCGTGACCGCACCTCCGGCGAGTGGCCGGACATACCGCAAAACCTGCGCCATCAATACACACTGGCGGAAATCAAACACTGGCTTAAGGTGTTCGTGCGGCGCTTTTTCGAACAAACCCAGTACAAGCGCAGCTGCATCGCCAATGCGCCCAAAGTGGGTTCCGGCGGTTCGCTTTCACCGCGCGGCGATTACCGAGCACCCAGCGACAGCCAGGCAGCCGCCTGGCTGGCGAGCGTCGAACGCATTCCGGCGGACTGACGGCCTGACCCAGGTCAATGCAGCCACTGACCGGCAGTTCTAGGCTCACAACAGGATCAATTCCGTGCGTCGCGCACGGTAGGCAGGACAGGTATGTCGACACAGCCGGACATCCCCAGGCAGCCGGGTAACAACGGGCCGAACTGGCTGCGCCGCTACGGCAACTGGATGCTGATCCTGGGGCTGATGGCATTGATTGCAGTCGGTTGGTCGGGGTTTTTTACCAGCCCTCAGGCGCTGGAAATCTCCTACAGCCGGTTCAAGACGCTGGTGGCCGATGAACAGATGGCCAGCGTTACCATGCAGGGTGATGTGCTCACCGGCAAACTGAAAACCCCCCAGGTCATGGGCGCGCAAGGCAAGGCCTGGAGCACGGTCAGCACGCGTGCGCCAGCCATGAACGACGCCAACCTGTTGCCGCTACTGGAGGCGCGCCACGTTACCATCGACGTTAAGCCCGAGTCTTCCTTCAAATTAAGCGACCTCCTGATCCTGGCCCTGCCGTGGCTGCTGCTGTTCGGCCTGTTTTACTGGTCCTACCGGCGCACCTCGCAACTGGTGGGCGGGGATCTGGGTGCCCGCGGCAAACTGGGGGAATTCCTGCACGCCGGCACCCAGAAGGCAGAAGTGCCGCAGGTGAGCTTCGACGACGTGGCTGGCCAGGAGAATGCCAAGCGTGAAGTAGCAGAGCTGGTCCAGTACCTGAAAGATCCCACGCGTTTCGCCCGCGTGGGCGCCAGCGCGCCGCGGGGCGTGCTGCTGATGGGTCCTCCCGGCACCGGCAAGACGTTGCTGGCGCGCGCGCTGGCGGGCGAGGCCGGCGTGCCGTTCTTTTCGATTTCCGGTTCGCAGTTCATCGAAGTGTTCGTCGGCGTGGGCGCATCACGGGTGCGCAACCTGTTCGCCGCCGCCAAGGCCAGCATGCCGAGCATCGTGTTCATCGATGAACTGGACAGCATCGGCCGCACGCGCGGTACCGGGCTTGGCGGCGGCCACGACGAACGCGAGCAGACCTTGAATCAGATTCTGGCCGAGATGGATGGCTTCACTTCCCGCGAGTCGGTGCTGGTATTGGCGGCCACCAACCGCCCGGACATCCTCGATCCCGCACTGCTGCGGCCCGGGCGATTCGATCGCCACGTGGTGCTGGACCTGCCGAGCCGGGAGGACCGGTTAGCGATCCTGCGCTTGCATACCCGCAAAATGCCGCTGGCCAAGGATGTCTCGCTCAACCGGCTGGCGGCCGGCAGTTCCGGCTTTTCCGGAGCCGACCTCAAGAACCTGAGCAATGAAGCCGCGATTCTGGCGGCGCGCGAAAACCGCGAGCAGGTCGGCATGCAAGATTTCGAGGACGCCAGGGACAAGCTGCTGCTGGGTGCGGTGCGCAATCTGGTGATCCAACCGGAGGAAAAACAACGGCTGGCGGTGCATGAATCGGGACACGCGCTGGTGGCGTACTATTTGCCGCAATCCGACCCGCTGCACAAGGTCACCATCATTCCGCGCGGCCGGTCCCTGGGCGAGACCCAGCAACTGCCGGAATACGAGCGCTACACCCTGTCGGAGGATTACCTGCGTGACCGGCTGGCGGTGATGCTGGCGGGGCGCGCCGCCGAACAGCTGCTGCTGGGCAATGTGAGTTCGGGCGCTGGAGATGATATCAAGACGGCGACTTCGCTGGCACGCTCCATGGTGTCGCGCTGGGGCATGTCAAAGAAAGTAGGGCCCATGGACCTGCACACCAGCGAGGATGCGCCTTTTCTGGGACGCGAAATCGCCCAGCCGCGGCTGTACAGCGAGCATGCCGCCGAGCTGGTGGACCAGGCGGTAAAAGAACTGCTGATGGATGCTGAACAGCGAGCCAGCAAAATTCTTGCCACCCACGAGCCACAGATGCAGGCGCTGATCCGGCTGCTGGCGGACAAGGAAACCCTGAGTGCTGAGCAAGTGGCCGCCTGCTTCGCCGCAGCCGGCAGCGCTGAAAGACCCCGGCCTGCGAGCGCACTTCGATAGCCCTGAATAACCGTATATCCGGCCTGTTTTGCGCTTCGCCTGGCATCCCGCACGGGCTGGGGTTGTAAAAATAATCCGCTGATATGCGACCTTTTACCCGGATGGGGCATCCTAATCAGTATGGCCAGCCTGTTCCAGCAGACCGTTGACGATGCCCTGTTGAAACAGGCCCGGCGGGGCGACAGCGCCGCGCAGGCGCAGTTGTTCAGCCTGTTCGGCCGTCCGGTCTATACACTGGCGCGGCAGCTGTTGGTGGACAGCCAGCTGGCGGAAGACATACTGCAGGGCACTTTCGTGGAGGTGCTGCGCAATCTGCGCGACTTTCGCGGCGACGCCCCTTTGGGCATGTGGATCCGGCGCATTGCAGTCAACCGCTGCCTGGCGCATCTGCGTTCGTCCTGGCGAAGGTTGCTCCGGGAATTGCAGGATGCGGAAGTGCCGGACACCCGGCCGGTCGGCGGACATGACCGGGACATGCTGGATTTGCAGCACGCACCGGCGGATTCCGCGCTGAAACTGCAGGGTGGCGATGTGATCCTGAAAATCGGCACACGCGACCCCGGCAGCCCGCCCCATGCCATGCGCATACTCGGCTCCTACGGGCCGGGTGAAACCGTGCCGTTGACCATCCTGCGCAAGGGTAAACAGCTGAAGCTCAACGTGAAACTGCCGCATGACGCGGAAATGCACGGCGGCCCCAGGGAAATCTACCGTACCCTGGACCGGGACAGGAATGACTGGATGACCGGGGCGTACTGACGTACTGGTAAGCTACTCCGAAGCAGGCCTGGCCCCGCGCAAGCGGGGCTTTTTTTGCCGGCGTAGGGCCTTGCCGTGATACCTGCTACCATGCTGAGCGCATGCGCAGACAGGATTTCCATTACGAACTTCCTGCTGAGCTGATCGCCCAGCATCCCTTGCCGCAGCGCAGCGCCAGCCGTCTGTTGTGCCTGGAAGGCGCCAGCGGCGCGCTCGCGGACCGGCATTTTTGCGATCTGCCCGCACTGCTGCATCCGGGCGATCTGCTGGTGTTCAATGACACCCGGGTCATCCCGGCACGGCTGTATGGGCGCAAGGCCAGCGGCGGTGCCGTGGAACTGCTGGTGGAGCGCATTCTGGACGCACATCACGCGCTGGTGCAGGCGCGCGCCAGCAAACCCTTGCGCAGCGGCATGCGCATCCGCGTGGCGGACGCGGCGGAGGCCCGGGTGCTCCGCCATGAAGCGGAATTCGTGCTCCTGGAATTCACGAATGCTGAGCTGCCGGACTTCCTCCACCGCCACGGACACGTACCACTGCCTCCCTACGTGCGGCATGCGGACACCGCCGAGGATCAGGAACGCTATCAGACGGTGTACGCCAAAGTGCCAGGCGCGGTGGCCGCGCCCACCGCCGGCCTGCACTTCGACACCGCGCTGCTGGAGAGACTTCGGCAGGGCGGCGTGAATTTCGCCTACGTGACCCTGCACGTGGGCGCCGGCACCTTCCAGCCGGTGCGCGAGGAAAACATTCTCGAGCATCGCATGCACAGCGAACAGCTGGTTGTTTCCGAAGCCCTATGCGAGGCGGTGCGGGAGACCCGCAGCCGCGGTGGACGGGTGGTGGCGGTGGGCACCACGGCGGTGCGCAGCCTGGAAAGCGCGGCCACCGCAGCTGGGGGTATCCAGGCATTTGCCGGCGATACCACACTCTATATATATCCCGGTTACCGCTACCGGCTGGTGGACGCCATGATCACCAACTTTCACCTGCCCGAATCCACGCTGTTGATGCTGGTGGCGGCGTTTGCCGGACGTGAGCGCATCTTGTCGGCCTACCGCCACGCGGTGGAACAGCGTTACCGCTTTTTCAGTTATGGGGATGCGATGTTTTTGACGCCCGTGGAAGGCGTACGGCTATCTGGATAGCCCCCATATTGGGCGGGGCTTCCGCGCCCCTACAATTTACATCGGGGTTCCGCCCCCGCACCACGGGCTACTGTCTTTGTTCGTGCAAAGAAAGTAGCCAAAGAAACACGCCCCGAGGATTCCGCGCTTGCTTTAAATCGAAAGCATAGCCTTTCGATTTCAAGCGCGACCCCCGTTTCTCGCCAGACTTAGGGCGGCACAGACGGCACAACCCTGTGCCGCTGTGCCGGCTCGTCTTCCTGACTTCGCCCCGCCCTAAAGGGCGGGCCTTATTCTTCGTCTGGCTGCGAGACTCGGCGGAATCCATGGGGTTTGAAAATATGTGATGCTGCATGATGTACGTTCCCGTGAACGTAATATGCATCCTATAAATGCATTATTTTCCGAGTATGCGAAGTCACAGATTTAATATTGCAGCGAACCTCTGTAACTGTTACTGACAAGAAAACCGGCACAGAAAGAAAACCTGTTCAGCGTGAAGCACACGCTTTAGCCAGATGAGTTTGATGACGCTCTTGTATGTTTCTTTTGGTTACTTTTCTTTGCGCCAAACAAAAGTAACCTGCCATAGGGGTGCGGAAACTCCGTCAAAATAGGCCGTGACTGGCTGCTCGCGCTTGGGTAGCACAGACTGCAAGCATGTGTTGCTATTACAGGGGGTCACTCCAGAATGACGGCCAAGGTGCATCCCGGTAAACTCATCACCATGAAATTCGAACTGCTCTCAACTTCCGGCAATGCGCGCCGCGGCCGCATGCTGTTCGAGCGCGGCACGGTGGAAACGCCGGCGTTCATGCCGGTGGGCACCTACGGCACGGTCAAGGCCATGACCCCGGAGGAGCTGCGCCAGGTGGGGTCCCAAATCATTCTGGGCAACACCTTCCACCTCATGCTGCGTCCAGGCACCGAGGTGATCCGCGCCCATGGGGGGCTGCATCGCTTCATGCATTGGGACGGTCCCATCCTCACCGATTCCGGCGGTTTCCAGGTGTTCAGCCTGGCGGAGCTGCGGAAAATCAGCGAGCAGGGCGTGAGCTTCCAGTCGCCGGTGAACGGCGATCCGGTGGTGCTGACCCCGGAGGATTCCATCCGCGTGCAGCAGATCCTGGACGCCGACATCATCATGGTGTTCGACGAATGCACCCCATACCCGGCGGACGAGACCACGGCGCGGGATTCCATGGAATTGTCGCTGCGCTGGGCGCAGCGCTGCAAGCAGGCGCATGCCGGACATGGCGCGGCGCTGTTCGGCATCGTGCAGGGCGGCATGTATCCGCAGCTGCGCGAGGCTTCCATCGTCGGACTCAAGGACATCGGCTTCGACGGCTATGCCGTGGGCGGTGTTTCGGTGGGCGAGCGGGAGGAGGAGCGCCTGCAGGTGCTGGACACGGTGCAGCCGCACCTGCCCGTGGACAAGCCCCGCTATCTCATGGGCGTGGGCACTCCCGCGGATATGCTGGAGGCGGTGCATCGCGGCATGGACATGTTCGATTGCGCTTTGCCCACCCGCAATGCCCGCAACGGCCACCTGTTCACATCCCGGGGTGTGGTCAGGATTCGCAACAGCCAATACCAGGCGGATACCGGGCCGATCGACCCGGACTGTGGCTGCTATACCTGCAGGAACTACACCCGCGCCTACCTGCGGCATCTGGACAAATGCGGCGAGATCCTGGCGCCCAGGCTCATGACCCTCCACAATCTTTATTACTATCATTCCCTGATGGCGCGCATTCGGGATGCGGTGGAGGCCGGCCGCTTCGAGGCATTCCGGGCCGAAATCCACGCCAGACTGGGGAAAAATGCGCCGGCTGTGCCATAATGCGCCGCCTTTTAGGCCAAATCCGTGCCGGGCGTTGTAGAATTCGCGCTCGCACCGTAAGCGCGAGCCCTCTAGTCCTGGTAAAACTGAATACTGGATCGGATTACCCATGAACTTTTTCATCCAAAATGCCTATGCTGCCGGCGGCGCGGCCCCACAGGGAGATCCGTTCAGCCTGAGCATGACCATCATGATCGTGGCTTTTATCGGCATTTTTTATTTCCTGCTGATCCGGCCGCAGCAAAAGCGCCAGAAGGAACACCAGAAGATGCTGGCGGCCATCGGCAAGGGCGACGAGGTGGTGACCAGCGGTGGTGTGCTGGGGCGGGTCAAGGACCTGGACGATCAGTTTATTACCCTGGAAGTGGCTCCCGGCGTGGACCACAAGGTGCAGCGGCAGGCCGTCAGTGCGGTACTGCCCAAGGGCACCCTCAAGAATCACTTGAAATAAAACCCCGGATTCCCACCCATGCTGAACCGCTATCCAGCCTGGAAAAATATTACCGTCATCCTGGTAACGGCGCTGGGCATCCTGTTCGCGCTGCCCAACCTGTACGGCGACGACCCGGCGGTGCAGGTTTCCAAGAACAACGCCACGCTCACAGATTCCACAACCACCCAGGTGGAACAGGCGCTGGATACCGCCAAGCTGCCCTACAAATCCGCGGCCATTACCGACAACCGCCTGGTGGTGCGTTTCAGCGACACCGAGCTTCAGCTGCACGCACTGGACGTGATTACCAAGGCCCTGGGCAACGACTATTCGGTGGCCCTGAACCTGGTGCCGCGCACCCCCAAGTGGATGCGGGCCATCGGCCTCAAGCCCATGGCCAAAGGGTTGGACCTGCAGGGCGGGGTGCATTTCCAGCTGCTCATCGACCTGGATGCCGCCATCCAGACCAAGCTGCAGCGTGATGCCACCGACATCCGCGGCAGCCTGCGCGATAAGCTGGTTCGCTATGAAGATATCTCCCTGCACGGCAGCGCCATCACCCTCACCCTGCGCACGCCCGATGACGTGTCCAAGGCCAGGGCGTTTATCACTTCGGAATATCCGGAGCTGACCCTGACGTCCGGCAGCGAGCCCAACACCCTGGTGGCGGGCCTGAGCCCCAAGAGTATCCAGCAGCTGGACCAGCTGGCGGTGGAGCAGAACATCACCACCCTGCGCAACCGCGTGAACCAGCTGGGCGTGGCCGAGCCGGTGGTGCAGCAGCAGGGCGCCAACAGCATCGTGGTGGAGCTGCCGGGTGTGCAGGACACGGCCCGCGCCAAGGAAATCCTGGGCGCCACTGCCACCCTGGAATTCCGCCTGGTGGATTTCGGCGCCAATGCCGTGCTGGCCAAGCAGTCCGGCCATATTCCGCTGGACGACCAGCTGTTCAACGACAAGGCCGGCAACCCGGTGCTGCTCAAGCGCGACGTGATCGTCAGCGGCGACCAGCTGGTGGACGCGGTCTCCGGCTATGACCAGCAGACCGGCACCCCGGACGTGAACGTGACCCTGGATTCCGCCGGCGCCTCCAAGATGGGGGTGGTCACCCGCGAAAACCTCGGCAAACCCATGGCGGTGCTGTACATCGAAACCAAAACCGAGAACACCACGGTGGACGGCAAGACCGTGCCGGTCCACAAGAAGGTGTACACGGTGATCAACGTGGCCACCATCCAGGGAATTTTCAGCAAGCGCTTCCAGATCACCGGTCTGCAGCAGGAAGAAGCCCAGAACCTGGCGCTGCTGCTGCGCGCCGGCTCGCTGGCCGCGCCCATGGACATCGTGGAACAGCGCACCGTGGGCCCGAGCCTGGGCCAGGAAAACATCAAACAGGGTTTTGACGCGGCGCTGCTGGGCTTCATCCTGGTGGTGGCGTTTATCGCCATGTATTACAAGACCTTCGGCGTGATCGCCGACCTGGCGGTGTTCATGAACCTGGTGCTGACAGTGGCGCTGCTGTCGCTGATCCAGGCGACCCTGACCCTGCCGGGCATCGCCGGCATCGTGCTGACCCTGGGCATGGGCGTGGACGCCAACGTGCTGATCAACGAGCACATCCGCGAGGAAGTGCGCGCCGGCAATTCGCCCCAGGCCAGCATCCACGCCGGCTACCGGCGCGCTTTTGCCACCATCGTGGACGCCCACGTGACCACGCTGACCGCCGCCCTCATGCTGTTCCTGTTCGGCGCCGGCCCGGTGAAGGGTTTCGCCGTGACCCTGTCGCTCGGCATCCTGACCTCGCTGTTCACCGCCATCATGGGCACGCGCTCGCTGGTGAACTGGTTCTATGGCGGCCGCAACCTCAAGAAACTGCCGGTGTAAGGGGAAGCCAACATGGAATTTTTCCACAAAGTACCGCAGATCAACTTCCTGGCAGCCCGCAAGCTGGCCATGGGCATGTCGGTGGTGGTGCTGATCATCGCGGTGGTTTCGCTGTTCATCAATCGCCTTAATTTGGGCGTGGATTTCACCGGCGGCGTCACCGTGCAGATGTCCTATCCGCAGCCGGCGAATCTCCGCCAGATCCGCAACACCCTCGCGCAGGCGGGTTACAAGGACGCCATCGTGCAGAACTTCGGCACCCCGGAGTCGGTGCTGATCCGGCTGCAGGCCAAGAAAGGCGAGTCCGAGAAGAATACCGGCAGCACGGTGGCAGCGGCCCTGCAACAAGTCGCGCCCCAAGCCAAGCTGGAGCAGGTGAATTTCGTGGGCCCGGAAGTGGGCAAAGACCTGGCCACCAAGGGCGCGCTGGCGTTTTTCCTGACGCTCACCGGCATCCTTCTATATATATGGTTCCGTTTCGAGTGGCGTCTGGCGCTGGGCGGGGTGGCGGCTACCCTGCACGACGTGGTATTTACCGTGGGCTTCTTTTCCATTTTCCACCTGGAATTCGACCTCAACGTGCTGGCGGCAGTGCTGGCGGTCATGGGCTATTCGGTGAACGACACGGTGGTGGTGTTCGACCGCATCCGCGAGGACTTCCGCATTACCCGCAAGGGCACGCCCTTCGAGATCATCAACCTGGCGGTGAACCAGACCCTGTCGCGTACCATTATCACCTCCGGCGTAACCCTGCTGGTGGTGATCGCGCTGTTGATCCTGGGCGGCCCGGTGCTGCATGGCTTCTCCGTGGCCCTGTTCGTGGGCATCATCGTGGGCACCTATTCCTCCATCTACATCGCCAGCGCCACCGCGCTGATGCTGGGCGTCAGCAAGAAGGACCTGATGGTGGTGGTGAAGGAAGACCGCAAAGTGGATGACATGCCCTGAGAAGAAGGTTAGTCACGAGACGCAAAAACGGCGCTGCTCGCGCCGATCAGTTATGTGACATATTTGTTTCTACGCTTGAATTTTAATATTTCCTCGTCTATACCTGCATCTAAGAACACCAATTTCAACTCCTCCCACGACTACACCGTGGAATCGAATCACACGACACTGGCCATTGCTTGCGGGAGGCACGTGCAAGGTATGGCAATTTTCCCCTGGAAACTCACACTCTAAGCACGAATAACGTGGTTTTGCTTGATGAAAGGGTAGAGATTTCAAGTATCTATACAGGTCCGACCCCGTAAGCGTGATGCAATGGTGATGTTGAGGCTTGGCACGGACAAGTTACCCTGGGCGAATTTATGAAGCATGGCACATTTATGTGTATGCCAAATTCAGGCAGAGCAACTCAAGTTGAAAATAAACAGTGGCGATCCTTGAGTCCAAGATCACATTTAACCCATACCTTGTTTATTTTGTGAGCATCGGTTTGAATTCTTCCGCCAGTGCCTGGTAGATTTTCTCGCCGCCCGCCAGGATGTTGCCGTCGTCGGGGAAACCCGGGCTGCCGTCGAAGTGGCCCACCAGTCCGCCGGTTTCCTGGATCATCAATACGCCGGCGGCCATGTCCCAGGGCTTGAGGCCCATTTCCCAGAAACCATCCAAGCGGCCGGCGGCCACGTAGGCCAGGTCCAGGGCCGCAGAGCCGGCGCGCCTCACGCCGGCGGCTTTGCGCACCACCGCTTCGAACATTTTCATGTACACATCGAGGTTTTGTTTTTCACGGAATGGAAAGCCGGTGCCGATGAGCGCGCCTTCCAGGGTTTTCATGGCGGTGACGCGCATGCGCTTGCCGTCCACTTGCGCGCCTTCGCCGCGGCTCGTGGTAAACAGCTCCTGGCGTATGGGGTCGTAGATCACGCCGTGTTCCAGGCGGCCGCGCTGTTTCAGGCCGATGGAAACGCAGAACATGGGGAAGCCGTGCAGGAAATTGGTGGTGCCGTCCAGCGGATCGATGATCCACTGGAACTCTTCATTGGAACCCAGGGCGCCGCTTTCCTCGCCGAGGATGGCGTGGTCCGGATGGGCCTTGCGCAGCGTATAAATGATCTCATCTTCGGCCAGCCGGTCCACCTGGCTGACGAAGTCGTTGCGTTCCTTGACCTTGATGGTGAGCCGGTCGATCCGGTCCACATGCCGGATGATGATGTCACCGGCACGGCGTGCGGCACTCACGGCGATATTCAATAACGGGTTCATACGGCCTCTGCACGGCGGGCGTGGATGTGGTTCCGGTTAAAGAGCGGGCCGCGTGCTTGGAACCCGCGGCAGGGCGCGTAGAATAGCAGAAGCTGAAATCACCTCCAATTAAATGCCACGCCAGATCCGCATCGTACTGGTGGAAACCAGCCATCCCGGCAACATCGGAGCCGCGGCCCGGGCCATGAAAACCATGTGCCTGGAGCGTTTGCTGTTGGTTAATCCCGTGGAATTTCCCCATTCCGAGGCCAGTGCCCGCGCCTCCGGCGCCACCGATATTCTGGAGCGCGCGCAGGTGCTGGCGAGTCTTGATGAGGCGCTGGCGGGCTGCGCACTGGTTGCCGGCACCAGTGCACGGCAGCGGGCCCTGGGCCCGGCGCCATTGACGCCGCGGGACTGTGTGCGCCAGCTGATGTCGGTGTCGCCTGCGCAGGATGTGGCAGTTGTGTTCGGCCGCGAACGCACCGGCCTCACCAATGAGGAAACCGACCGTTGCCATTTCCTGCTGCAGATTCCCGCCAACCCGGACTACGGCTCGTTGAATCTCGCGGCTGCCGTGCAGGTGGTGGCTTATGAATTCATGCTGGCCAAACAAGGCATGCATACGCCGGCCGGGCAGGCACCGGCCTACGCTACCAGCGACGAAATGGAAGGTTTGTATGCGCATCTGGAACAGGCGGCGCGCGACAGCGGTTTTCTGGATCCAGAAAACCCCAAGCACCTCATGCGACGGCTGCGCAACCTGCTGAACCGCGCGCGGCCGGAGCCGAGCGAAGTGAATATCCTGCGCGGCCTGCTGAACGCATTGCAGGTGCGTCGCGGAAACCCCCGGCGAAAGGCATGACAGCCTGGCTTGCTATAATGTTCCATGGATTAGCGCTGTTAACGCATGATGCCTATGGCAATTTACCTGGACCATAACGCCACCACACCGCTGGATAGCAGGGTGCTGGACGCCATGTTGCCCTGGTTAGAAGGCGTGCATGGCAACCCCTCCAGCATCCATCGCCCAGGCCGCGCAGCGCGCGATGCCCTGGACAAGGCGCGTGCGCAGGTGGCGGCACTGGTGAATGCCCGTCCAACGGAAGTGGTATTTACCAGTGGCGGCACCGAAGCCGACAACCTGGCGCTCAAGGGTGTGTGTCACGGCAAACCCGGCGGCCGCTTGCTGATCAGCGCCATTGAACATGCCGCCATCATGGGTCCGGCCGGTGATCTTGGCAGAATGGGCTGGCAGGTAGAGCGTGTGCCGGTGGACGGCGAGTGCCGCCTCAAGCACCAGGCCCTGCAAAAGCTGCTGGACCGGAAGGTACGGCTGGTTTCAGTGATGCTAGCCAACAATGAAACCGGCGTTTTGCAGGACGTGCAAGCAGTAGCCGCTGCCGCTCACGGCCAGGACGCGCTGTTGCACACTGATGCCATACAGGCGGCCGGCAAGCTGCCGGTGGATTTTGCCGCCCTGGAAGCGGATCTCCTGAGTCTGTCCGCGCACAAATTCGGCGGGCCGCGCGGCGTTGGCGCGCTAATCGTGCACCGGCGCGTCGGCTTGCTGGCCCAAATCAGCGGCGGCGGCCAGGAACGCGGTTTGCGCGGCGGCACGGAAAATCTTGCCGGCGTCGTGGGTTTCGGTGCTGCGGCGGAGCTGGCTCAATCGGAACTGCAGGCGCGCATGCGGCACATGCGCCGGTTGCGCGACGCGTTGGAATCCGGGCTGCACTCCATACCCGGCGTGCATATTTTCGCGCAATCCGCGCAGCGACTGCCCAACACCGTGCAGCTGGGACTCGCGGGCATACACGGGGAAGCGGCGGTGATGGAGCTGGACAGGCACGGCATCGCGGTGTCCAGCGGATCCGCCTGCCACAGCGGCAGCGGCCAGCCCAGCCATGTGCTGCTGGCCATGGGCGTGGAAGAAATGCAGGCCCGCAGCGCAGTGCGCATCAGCATCGGCGGCGGCAACAGCCTGGAAGACATACACGAGCTGCTGGCGGCGCTCAAGGCGCTGGCCGCCAGCCATAGCGAAGCATTGGAGCCGGCGTGAGCGGGGGAGCCGACATGAAGCAAGAAACCATTTATCTGGATTACGCCGCCACCACGCCGGTGGACCCGCGGGTGGCGGAGAAAATGGCCTGCTGCCTCACCTGTGAAGGCACGTTCGCGAATCCCGCTTCGGCGCATGCACCGGGACGCAAGGCACGCGGCGCGGTGGAACGCGCCCGCAGCCAGGTAGCTGCGCTGGTGGGCGCGGAGCCCGGCGAGATCGTTTTCACTTCCGGCGCCACGGAATCCGATAATCTGGCTATCAAGGGTGCAGCGCATTTCTACAGCGACAAGGGCCGGCATCTCATCACCTCGCGCATCGAGCATAAGGCGGTGCTCGACACCTGCAAGCAGCTGGAACGCGACGGCTTCGAAGTTACCTGGTTGAAACCGGATGCCGATGGGCTGATCCAGCCTTCCGTCGTCGAACAGGCGCTGCGTCCCGATACGGTGCTTGTCTCCATCATGCACGTGAACAACGAAATCGGCACTGTGAATGACATCGCCGGCATCGGCCGAGTCACGCGGGAGCGCGGCGTGCTGCTGCATGTGGACGCGGCCCAGAGCGCAGGTAAAGTGCCCATCGATCTCAAGACCCTGTGTGTGGACCTGATGTCTTTTTCCGGGCACAAGCTGTATGGACCCAAGGGCATCGGCGCGCTGTATGTGCGCCGCGAACCGCGCGTGCAGCTGGATCCATTGATGCACGGCGGCGGCCATGAACACGGCATGCGTTCCGGCACCCTGGCCACCCACCAGATCGTGGGCATGGGCGAGGCATTCGAGCTGGCGCGCCAGGAGTTACCGCAGGAGGCAAAAAAGCTGAATGCGCTGCGCGAAAAACTCTGGCGGGGATTGCATGCCGCCGTGCCGCAGGCGCTGTTAAACGGTCACCCGACCCAGCGGGTTTGCGGGATACTCAACGTGGCATTTCCCGGCATCGAGGGCGAAAGCCTGCTGTTCGCCTGCGGTGCGATCGCGGTATCCAGCGGTTCCGCCTGCACATCCGCGGACCAGCAGCCTTCATTTGTGTTGCGGGCACTGGGGCGTGACGATCAACTGGCGGGCAGCAGCATCCGCTTCAGCATCGGCAGGTTTACCACTGATGACGAGGTGGAGGCGGCGGTGCGCGTCGTGGGCCAGGAATATCACCGCTTGCTGGATCTGGCGCCGGCGGGCTGAGCACCGGCATGTTTCCCGGTTCTGAGTACAACACCGAGGTCTGGAGCCACTTCCGTGCCCCCAGGAATTCCGGCGTGTTTCCTGCCGATGCGTCCGGCGTAGTCGCCGGCGCCGCGGGCGCGCGCAAGCACGGCCGCGCGGTGGAATTCCAACTGCAGGTGAATGCCGCCGGTACCGTGGTGGACTGCCGCTATCGGGTATTCGGCTGTCCCGCCACCATCGCCCTGTGTTCCATGGCCAGCGAAGCACTCAAGGGCGGGCCGTTGTGCGACGCCGCCCGCTACAGCGTGGTGCAGCTGGCGGATCGCCTGGGCCTGGTGGCGGAAAAACGCGCGGCGGCCATCGTGGTGGAAGACGCGATCCGCGCCGCCGTCCGGAGGTACAATAACAACTCACCGCCGCAACTGGCCGTCGTAAAATTCACTATGGAGTCCTGAAGGATCATGGCAATCACCCTCACAGACGCCGCCGCCCGGCGGGTCAGCAGTTATCTGGCCAAGCGTGGTGGCGGGCTTGGCTTGCGCCTGGGCGTGAAAAAGACCGGGTGTTCCGGCTTTGCCTATGTGGTGGATTATGCCGATCAGGTGCAGCCTGAGGATGTGATTTTCGAGCAGCACGGTGTCAAGCTGCTGGTAAGCCGCGAAAACCTGCCCTTGCTGGACGGTACCCAGGTGGATTTTGTGCGTAATGGGCTGAATGAATCCTTCCAGTTCAGCAATCCGAACGTCAAGGACACATGCGGTTGCGGTGAAAGCTTCAGCGTCTAATAAATGAGCTTGCTGACCGGGTTTCCAGCCCGGTTTCATTGCCTGTAGCATCCCTCTGCCGGTAAACTTGTCGGCTTAGAATCCGCTGAAATCCGCGGTTTCGCGGCATGGAACCACCCGCATACACGGGCTTCCGGCGGCCGGCATCAGCAACGCATCGGAGATGCATTCGTGGCAATTGAACGTACGCTTTCCATCATCAAGCCTGATGGTGTGGCTAAAAACATCATTGGTGAGGTCTACTCCCGCTTCGAGAAAGCCGGGCTTCGGGTGGTGGCGGCACGCATGCTGCAGCTGACTCGCGCCCAGGCTGAAACCTTCTACGGCGTGCATCGTGAGCGTCCTTTCTTCAGGCCGCTGGTTGAATTCATGATCTCCGGCCCGGTCATGGCGCAGGTGCTGGAAGGCGAGGATGCCATCGCGCGCAACCGTGAGGTCATGGGCGCCACCAACCCCAAGGACGCCAAGCCCGGGACCATCCGCGCGGATTTTGCCAAGACCGTGGATGAAAACGTGGTACATGGATCGGATGGTGTGGAAACCGCGCGCAACGAAATCGCCTTTTTCTTCCCGCAGACCGACATCTGCGCGCGCAGCCGTTGAGATCCATGCAGGCGGGCAACTCCAAGGTCAACCTGCTGGGGCTGGATCGCCAGGCGCTGGAAGCTTTTTTCTCCAGGCTCGGCGAAAAACCATTTCGTGCGCGCCAATTGATGCAATGGATCTATCACCGCGGGGTCACCGGTTTCGAAAACATGACCGATCTGGGCAAGGGCCTGCGGCTGAAACTTAGCGAGTATGCGGAAATCCGCCTGCCGGAAGTGGCGGATGAACAGTTTTCCGCCGACGGTACCCGCAAGTGGTTGTTGCGCGTCGATGCCGGCAACAGCATCGAAACCGTGTTCATCCCGGAGCCCGATCGAGGCACCTTGTGTATTTCCTCGCAGGTAGGCTGTGCCATGGCATGCACCTTCTGTGCCACCGGCAAACAGGGTTTCAACCGCAATCTCAGCACCGCCGAGATCATCGCCCAGGTTTGGCTGGCCAACCAACGGCTTGGCGCAGTTCCGGGCGTACAGCGCGCTATCACCAACATCGTGTTCATGGGCATGGGCGAACCACTGGCCAACTACAAGCATGTGCTGCCGGCGCTGCGCATATTGCTGGATGATTTCGGTTATGGTCTTTCGAAACGGAGGGTGACCGTAAGTACTTCGGGACTGGTGCCGAATCTCAACAAGCTGGCAGGCGAATGCGATGTGGCACTGGCGGTGTCATTGCACGCCCCGAATGACGCGCTACGGAACGTACTGGTGCCCATCAACCGCATACACCCGATCGCTGAACTAATGGCCGCCTGCCGCAATTACGTGCGCGACCAGGACCGCAGCCATGCGCACATCACATTTGAATACGTGATGCTGGAGGATGTCAACGACAGTCTGGATCACGCCAGGCAGCTGGTGGAGCTGGTCAGGGACATAGCCTGCAAGGTCAACCTGATCCCCTTCAATCCATTCCCCGGCGCCGTCTATCAGCGCTCGCCCCCCGAGACGATCGAGCGCTTCGGCGAATATTTGTGGAACCGAGGTATCGTAACCATCACGCGCCGTACCCGCGGCGATGACATAGACGCCGCCTGCGGTCAGCTGGCGGGCAGGGTTCAGGACAGGATACGGCGCGCACGGCGCGCGCCCGAACGACTGGAGGTGCCGGTATGAAGACGGTAAATGCCAGGGTCATCGTGATATCAGTCGCGGTACTGGTGCTGGGCGCTTGTGTCAGCACATCCTCGACGCCGCAAAACCAGATCTCCATGAACCAGGCGTCACAGGACAACGTGGCACTGGGTGTCGCATATTTACAGCAGGGACGCCGCGACCTGGCCATGCAGAAGCTGCAGCTCGCGTTGCAGCAGAATCCCGACAATGCCAATGCCTACTCGGCGCTGGGCTTGCTGTACAGCAATATCGGGGATAACAAGCGCGCGGATGAAAATTACCGTGAAGCGCTGGACAAGGCGCCAACCGACCCGCAGATCCAGAACAATTACGCGGTATTCCTCTGCCGCCAGGGCAAGCCCAAGCAATCAGAAAAATATTTCGTGGAAGCTGCGCAAAACCCGATGTATCCGACGCCGGAGGCGGCATACGCCAATGCCGGCGTATGTGCAAATCTGATACCGGATGAAGCGGCGGCGGAGCAGTTTTTCAACAAGTCGCTGGCCATCAACCCTAATTATCCGCAATCGCTGTATGAAATGGCGCGCTTGAGTTACCAGCACAAAAGATACCAGGATGCGCTGACTTACATACGGCGTTTTGAGTCGGCCTCGCCCACTCCCAGGCCGGAGGTGCTGTTGCTGGGCGTGCGCACGGAGAACGCCCTGGGCGACAGGCGCGGCGCGGAAGGTTATGCGAAAAAACTGCGTATCCTGTTTCCCAATTCCCCCCAAACACAGCAGTTGGACCAGAGCGATAACAATGCCGGCAACCCGGGAAACTAAATCTCAGGAGAACGCCGCCGCAAGCCTTGGAGCGAGGCTGCACGCCGCGCGCGAAGCCCTCGGCCTGTCCGTGCATAAGGCGGCACAGGACATGCATGTGAGCGATGACATCATCGAGGCCCTGGAACGCAATGATTTCACGCACCTGGGCGCACCCATATTCGTGCGCGGCCATCTGCGCAACTACGCACGGCTGCTGGGCCTGCCGGAAAATGAGATCCTGGAGGCCGAACATGCGGCCGACAAGCTGTCGCCGCCGCCGCTGGTTACACAGACTCCCATCGGCGGGCATGCTTTTGCCCAGCGTTACGCCATGCCGGTATTTTCGCTGCTGATTGCCGCGTTGCTGTTGGCCTTGGGGATTGTCTGGTGGCTCTACCGGCCGGTGCCGCAGAACCAGACGTCGCCGGCGGTGCAGACGCCTGGCACAACCCAACAGGCGGTCACACAGTCGCCCACCGCCACCTCCAGTCCACTGAGCGAGGCTGTGCCGGCACCGCATACCGGCAACCTGCATACCCCCGGCAAAAAACCCTTGGAATCCCTGCGTCAGGAACCCGTACCTGCCGTGTTGAAACCAGTGCGTCGCGCGGCGGCAGCTGTTGAAGTGCCTCCGGCAAAACGCAGCCAGGCGCATTTAGCCACAACACACGGGACGGCGGCTACGCCGTCGAAACTGCTGGTATATGCACAGTTCAACCTGAGCCAGCCTTCCTGGATCGAGGTCTACGATGCAAGCGGCAAACGCCTGTATTACAGCCTGGCACCGGCCGGCGACAAGTTCGAGGTCTCAGGCGCCGCACCCCTCCAGGTATTCCTTGGCAATGCTCCCGGGGTGAGCGTGGAATTGAACGGCGCAGCATTCAATTTCGCGCCATTCATTCACTCCGACAATACCGCGCATTTCAATCTGGGCGCTGCCGCCGGCAGTAAAGCCCCAGCCGGCTGAGTGCATAAGCAGGACCATAACCCGAGACGCATGCGTGAGTAAGCTGATACCGCCCATCAGAGGCATGAACGACATATTGCCGGATGTAACGCCGCGACTGCAGCACCTGGAAAACGTGTCGCGCGCCATACTCGTGGCCTATGGTTACCGGGAAATCCGCGTGCCGGTGGTGGAAAGAACCGAACTGTTCTCGCGCTCCATCGGCGAAGTTACGGATATAGTGGAAAAAGAGATGTACACCTTCGAGGACCGCAACGGCGACAGTCTGACGTTGCGGCCGGAGGCAACTGCCGGCATGGTGCGCGCCGGACTTAGCAACGGGCTTTTGTACAACCAGGTGCAACGTCTATGGACTTCGGGACCCATGTTCCGATACGAGCGGCCCCAGAAAGGCCGCTACCGGCAGTTCTTCCAGATCGATGCGGAAGCCTACGGGTTACCCGGGCCGGATATCGATGCCGAGATGATCGTCATGCTGTCGCGCATCTGGAAACATTTGCGCATCCGGCAGGTGGAATTGCAAATAAACTCGCTCGGAACGCCCGAAGCCAGGGCCCATTACCGGGAAAAACTGCGGGAGTTCCTGCGCGCCCATCAGCAGCAGCTCGATGAGGACAGTCTCCGGCGCCTGGACAGCAATCCCCTGCGGGTGCTGGACAGCAAGGAACCAGCCACGGCCAGGCTGGTGGCTGATGCACCCAGCATTCTGGATCACCTGGATGACGACTCACGCCGGCATTTCGAATTGCTGCGGGGCATGCTGGACAAAGTGGGGGTGAAATATACAGTCAATCCGCGCCTGGTGCGCGGTCTGGATTATTATTCGCGTACCGTTTTCGAGTGGGTGACCACACGCCTGGGATCCCAGGACGCAGTGTGTTCCGGCGGACGGTATGACCGGCTGGTAGCGCAGCTGGGCGGCAAATCCACCCCGGCCATAGGCTTCGCCATGGGCGTGGAACGGCTGGCAGCGCTTATGCAGGAAGAAGACACGCCGGTGCCGGATGCTTCGCCGCACGCCTATCTGGTGCGGGTCGGAGACCTGGCGCAAATCGCAGGCCTGCAGCTGGCCGAACTGTTGCACGATGCCTTGCCGGATCTGCGCCTCATATTGGATTGCAGCGGCGGCGGTTTTGCCAATCAGTTGAAGCGCGCGGACAAAAGCGGTGCGCGCGTGGCGCTGGTGCTGGGCGAGGATGAAGCCGGCAGCAGGCGAGTGGGCTTCAAACCACTGCGGAACGATACGGAACAGGTGAATCTGGCCTGGGATGAGGTGATTGAACGGCTCACGCCGTGGCTTGAATAACAACGATCTATTCGCGCCTACGCGCGTATGACAATTCAGGAGTGCATTGTGGACGAGTACCTTACAGATAAAGAGCAGGTTGAACGCCTTAAAAAATGGTGGTCGGATAATTACAAGTCCATTCTGGCGGGCGTGATTATTGCAGCCGCGATCATTTTTGGCTGGCGCTGGTGGCAACACCGGGTTGAGGTGCGCAGCATGACCGCATCCATGATGTACAACCGGATGGGCGAGATGCTGGCAGCGAATGATTTTTCCCCGGCAGTCCAGATCGGGCACGACCTGATGAAGAATTACATCGATACCCCGTACGCAACCCAGGCGGCGCTGGCCCTCGCACAGAACGATGTGAGCAGCAACAAACCGGATGACGCCGCACAGATGCTGGTTTGGGTCCTCAAAAACAGCAAGGATGAGGGCCTCAAACTGCTGGCGCGACTGCGGCTGGCACGGGTCAAGTTGATGGTGGGTGATCCACAAGCCGCCCTGCATGAGCTTGATGGTGTTCAACCAGGCGGATTTGCCGCGCTGTATGCCGAACTGCGGGGTGATGCCTACGCCAGGCTGGGTGATAACGGCAAGGCACGGGCTGCATACCAGCAGGCTTTGAGCCTGTGGACACCGGAGATGCAAGGCAAATCAATGTTGCAGATGAAACTGCAAAGCCTTTCGCCCGCTCCGGGTGCCGCCAAGGCGCCAGCGCCGTCAGACCAACCAAAAGCAGGCAAGCCGTGAAGCGCATCATCACACTGGGTATGGCAATTCTGCTGGCGGCGTGCGCCAGCAGCAACGTGGAACCGCCCGCTCCATTGGTCAATTTCACGCCCAAAATCAAGGTGGAACGCGTGTGGAGCCGCTCCATAGGTTCGGCGGATGCCATCCTGCGCCTCGGTATCGTGCCGGCCAGCAACGGCACCAATGTATACGTTGCCTCGCATGACGGCGCCGTGTATGCCTTTAACCTGAAGAACGGCGACCATGTGTGGAGAACCAACACCAAACTCTCGCTGACGGCGGGGCCGGGCGTGGGCGAGGGCGTCCTGGTGGTGTGCGCCAGCAACGGCACGGTGGAGGCGCTGAGCACCAAGGATGGCAAGCAGTTGTGGAAAACGGATGTTAACGGTTATGTGCTGGCGTCACCGGCGGTGAGCCAGTCCGTGGTCGTGGTTACTACTACCGATGGACACACGCTGGCGCTCTCGTCGCTTACCGGCCAGGTGCTGTGGAACGTGGCGCACGAAGTACCCAATCTGTCGCTGCGGGGTGCATCGCCGCCGCTGATATCCGGCAATACTGTGTTCCAGGGACTGGACAACGGCCAATTGCTGGCGCTCAACCTGTCGGATGGCAGCCAGCGCTGGAGTACCAGTATTTCCATACCGAGCGGCAGTAACGAACTGGCACGGCTCGTGGACCTGGACGGCGTACTGGCTGTGGACAGCGACGTGGTGTATGCAGTGAACTACCATGGCCGGCTGGAAGAACTGGTGCGGGACAGCGGCCAGGTAATGTGGCGCCGTGAAATGTCCAGTTATACCGGTGTTTCCGAAGATAGCTCGCATGTTTACGTGACGGACACGCACAGTGCGGTGTGGGCTCTGGACAAAGCCACCGGCATACCGGTGTGGACCCAGCCGGCGATGCGCGCCCGCGATCTTACGCTGCCGGTCCCGTACATGGATACCGTGGTGGCCGGCGATCTCCAGGGCTATCTGCATTTTCTCTCTAAACAGGACGGCAGCATCGTGGCGCGCGTCCGCCAGGGTAGCTCGCCGATTCTTGCGCCGCCCATCGTCGTGAACGGCTATCTGGTGGTCTTGACCGCCGGCGCCAGCTTGGCGGCATACAAGATCGAGCCGCTGGCCGGCTAGAAATCCGCTCGTTGGTGTTACCCTGTCACTGGAACCGCGGACAGCCACCGCGGCCATGGGTTTATCATGTTGCCTGTCATCGCGATTATCGGCCGTCCCAATGTGGGCAAGTCCACGCTCTTTAACCTGTTGACGCGATCGCGGGATGCGCTGGTTGCTGACTTGCCGGGCTTCACACGCGACCGGCAATACGGCTTCGGACGTCTGGGATCACGCCCGTACGTGGCGGTGGATACCGGCGGACTGGACGGTTCCAGCGAAGGCTTGCCCGGCGAGATGGCGAAGCAGACCCTGCGGGCATTTGCGGAATGCCAAGCCGCCATCCTGATGGTGGATGGGCGCTCCGGCCTGAACGCAGTGGATCAGGAGATCGCCGCACGCTTGCGGCGCGCCGGCAAGCCGATCTACGTGGCGGTCAACAAGACCGAGGGCATGGCGGCGGATGTGGTCACCGGGGAATTCCACGCCCTCGGCCTGGGACAGCCGCATGCCATTTCAGCCGCCCACGGCAGCGGCGTGGATACCCTGATTGAGTCGGTGCTGGCCGGTCTGCCGGCAGATGTGGAAGCTCCAGCCACTGATGAACGGCGCATCCATGTGGCGGTCGTGGGCCGCCCCAATGTGGGCAAATCCACGCTAATCAACCGGCTGCTGGGGGAAGAACGCCTGATCACCTTCGATCAGCCCGGCACCACGCGCGACAGCATCTACGTGCCGTTCGACCGGGACGCTCAAGCCTATATGCTTATCGATACCGCGGGTATCCGCCGGCGTGCCCGCGTCAGCGACAAGTTCGAGAAATTCAGCATCGTCAAGACCCTGCAGGCGGTCGATCAAGCCCAGGTGGTGATCGTGATGCTTGATGCCCGTGAAGGCGTTACTGACCAGGATGCCTCACTGCTGGGGCTGGTGATGCAACGCGGCCGAGCGCTGGTGCTGGCGGTTAACAAGTGGGATGGCCTGGAAGATAACCAGCGCGAAAATGTGCGCCGTCTCATTGATGTGAAACTTCCATTCCTGGAATTTGCGCGCCTGCACTTTATTTCCGCGTTGCACGGCAGCGGAGTGGGCGAGCTGATGCAGTCGGTGAAGCGCGCCTACACGGCAGCGACGCGGCAGTTGTCCACACCCGAGCTTACCCGGGTTCTGGAAGCGGCGGTAGCGCAGCATCAACCGCCACTGGTGCGCGGCCGGCGGATACGTCTGCGGTATGCACACCAGGGCGGGCGCAATCCGCCGGTGATCGTGGTGCACGGCAACCAGACCAGCGCGGTTCCGGATGCCTACCGCCGCTATCTGGAGGGTGTGTTCCGTGAAGCTTTTGATCTGTATGGCACGCCGGTGCACATCGAATTCCGCAGCGGGGAAAATCCCTACGCCCAACGCCGCAAAAAGCAGACCCCCAAGCAGGCCAAAGTGGCGCGCCGCCAGCGGCGTATAGCCCGCGGGCGCAAACACAAGCAATAGGCCGCCGGCTGTTAATGCAGCACTGTGGCTGCTTCAGTGCGAGTGTCCGTGCCCGCTGTGCACGTGGCCGTGGGCCAGTTCTTCCTCGGTGGCGGCCCTGACTTTGACCACGCTCACGTCGAAGTTCAGCGTCATGCCGGCCAGCGGATGGTTGGCATCCACCGTGACGTTTTCCGGATCCACCGCAGTTACCGTGACAGTGTGCCCGCCATGGTCCGCTTCGGCATGGAAGCGCATGCCTGGCTTGATCTCCTGGCCGTTGTCAAACATCTTGCGCGGCACTTTATGCAGCAGGCCTTCGTTGCGCGGACCATAGCCTTTCTCCGGTGGCACCACCACCTTGAGGGTATCGCCCGCGGTTCTGCCTTCCAGCGCTTCTTCCAGCCCCGCGATGATGTTTCCGGACCCATGCAGGTAATCCAGGGGCTGCAATCCCCTGGAACTGTCCAACACGGCGCCGGAAGCGTCGGTCAGGGTGTAATCGATGGAAACAACGGTGTCTTTGGCGATGTGCATGGCATTCATCCTGGGCCGAAGTAATGAAACACGGCATTCTAAACCCTGGAGACCCGCCTGTCAGTTGCATGCGTTTGCCGCAAACCGCGTCAACCGTTACAGTAATCGCCTTTATGATCCGCGCTGGGCTTGCTGCATGTTCAGCATACTGAAGATCCTGCGCGGCAAATTCCCGGTTACCGGGGTCGCGTCAGAAACCATGCAACAAGCTGTACAACCATGAACATATCCACATATAAGCGATTGTTGGCTGCGGCCCCGGCACTGGCGGCTGCCGCTGTGGTTTTCCCGGCACATTGCGCACCAACGACCCCAGAAGTAGGCGGGCAGCGCATCCAGCATGTGGTGGTGGTGATCGAAGAGAACAAGTCCTTTTCCACAATCATTGGCAACCCCAATGCCGACTACATCAATCAACTGGCGCACCAGGGCATGCTGTTCACCAATGCCCATGGCGTCATGCATCCCAGCCAGCCTAACTACATAGCGCTGTTCTCCGGTTCCACCCTGGGTGTCGAAGACGACGCCTGTCCTCGGAATTTAAGCGGCCCCAATCTGGCCAGTGAACTGCTGGCCGGGAAATTGACGTTCGCCATTTATTCTGAAGACCTGCCGGAAACCGGCTACCCGGGTTGCAGCGCCAGCCACGGTTTATACCAACGCAAGCACAACATGGTGGCCGACTGGCAGGACGCGGGCCAGTCGCCTTCACTTGACCGCCCGTTTAAGGAGTTCCCAGAGAATTACGCCAGATTACCCAGCGTGGCGTTTGTGGTGCCGGATATGCTGCACGACATGCATGACGGCACCATTGCAGAGGGGGATATCTGGCTCCGGGTGCACCTTGGCCGTTATGCGCGCTGGGCTGGCAGCCATCACAGCCTGCTGATCATCACCTGGGACGAGAGCGATGCCCGCAGCGCCAGCAACCGCATCCCGCTCATCATAGTCGGCGCCGGCATAAAGACGGGACGCGATGCGCAATATGTGAATCACTACGGAGTGCTGCGGCTGATCGAGGATTTGTACCAGCTGAAACCTCTGGGGCTCAGCGCCGCAGCCGAACCGATACATGCGCTGACCGGCGCGCCACGGGCCTGAGCCGGGCGTGTGCCCGCCGCCGTCAACAACCAGTGCAGTTGACAGGCTGCGATGGCGCCTGCTGCGGCACGAATTTCAACTGCCATTTGTATACGCCACCCTGCTGGTGTTCCTGGCGGGCGGCGCGCATGTGCTGGGAGATGGCTCACCGCCCTGGTGGCTGCTGATTGCCTTCGTGTGGCTGTTCGGAATTATCCTGTGGTCGTCATTGTGCGTGGTGCGGCATGCCGAAGTGCTGGCCAGCCGCATGGGCGAACCATACGGCACACTGATCCTCACCCTGTCGGTTATCGCCATCGAAGTCTCCACCATCATCACCGTCATGCTGCACGGTGCGGATAACCCCACACTGGCGTCGGAAACCATGCTGGCGGTCATCATGATCATCATGAACGGCATGGTGGGGCTGAGCCTGCTGGTGGGTGGATTGCGTCACAAGGAACAGCAATACAACCTGCAAGGCGCCAGTTCCTATCTGAGCGTGATCGTGGTGCTGTGCGTGCTTGGATTGATACTGCCCTCTTACATGAGCAGCAAGCAGGCCATGGGTCTGCCACATCATGCTTTCCAGGTGCTGTTGTCGCTGGGACTGTATGTGATCTTTCTGTTCATACAGACCACACGGCACCGGAGTTATTTCAACCTGCCCGAGCCTGCCGATCTTCAATCTCCGGTGCGCATTCGTGAACCCGGAACCGCGCCTTACCACACGCTGCTGTTGCTGGCCTATCTGGTGCCTGTGGTACTGCTGGCGGAGAAACTCGCGATCCCCATCGACTATCCCATCGAGACACTCGGCGCGCCCCAGGCGCTGGGCGGGTTGATTGTCGCCATGCTGGTGTGCACACCGGAAGCCATCAGCGCAGTGCACGCCGCCTACAACAACAAGCTGCAGCGTGCAGTCAACGTTTCGCTGGGTTCGGTGCTGGCGAGCATCTGCCTGACGATCCCCGCGATCCTGGTGGCATCCGGTGTGGCGCGCCGCGGCGTTAGCCTTGGCCTGCACGGTCCGGCGGTGGTGCTGTTGCTGCTCACCCTGGTGGTCAGCATTATCACTTTCACCAGTGCCAGAACCAACATCCTGCAGGGGAGCGTGCACCTGATTCTGTTCGCCGCCTACCTGTTTTTCGCCATTTAATTCCGGCGGCGTCGGGCCGCCCGGGGTCGGCGGCCCTCAATCCTCGAAGGCATAGGCATCCATGCACAGCGTGCGGTCGAAGCTGTGGTGCAGGCGCTTTACTCGTGCGCCGCCCGCGCCCATGGCTACAAACAGCGGCAGGAAGTGCTCTTCCGTGGGATGGTTGCGCGCCGCCTCGGGGGCGCGCTGGCGGTAATCCAAAAGTGCCTCCCGGTCGCCCTGCGTCAGGGCCGTGTGCAGCCAGTCGCTGAACTGTGCGTAGGCCGAATACCCGCCACTGGGGTGGAAATATTCGCGCAGGTTATGAGTGGCCCCGCCGCTGCCGATGATGAGCACGCCGCGCTCGCGCAGCGGCGCCAGCGCCTGGCCGGTCCGCAGGTGGTGCCCGGTGCCAAGTGCGGTCTGCAGCGACAACTGCAGGACCGGTATATCCGCCCGCGGGTACATGAGCAGCAGGGGCACCCAGGCGCCGTGGTCGAGACCGCGTATCGGATCGACCTGGGCCGCCGGTTGCAGCAGCCCGGCGATTTCACCCGCAAGCTGGTGGTCGCCAGGCGCGGCGTAGCGCAGTGCGTACAGCGGCTCAGGAAATCCGTAGAAGTCGTGGATGGTGTCCGGATTTTGGACGCCGGTAACGCGCGTCGCGGGCGTATCCCAATGAGCCGAAATCACCAATATGGCTTGGGGGCGGGGTATTCCAGCGCCGAGTTGTTTAAAAAAGGCATGCGCCGGCTGGGTGGTGTCCACGGCCAGCATGGGGGAGCCGTGGGAGACAAACAGACTGGGAAGTTTTTGCCCGCTCATACGCGTGATTTGAGGCCTACAGGATTGGCATTCAAGGCGACCGGCCGAGCAGGACCAATTGCAGACAAAATCATTGCCTGGCTGCAGTGCAGGCTATTCCATGGCCATGGCATGGTGTTTTGCGCCTCCTTGGCGTGCATATTTGGGCTGGCGCATGAGGAATACCAGCGGGATGGCCACCAGGCTCATGATCATCATCAGCTTGAAATCATCGTTGAAACCGATCATGGCCGCCTGCTGGGTCACCAGTCGGTTGATCATAGTCAGGTCATGCCTGCTGTATAGGTCCACGTGGCTGCCCAGGGATGAAAACTGCATGGCCTGATTGTAGGGATTGATATGCGCGCCCAGTACTGAGTGATTGATCTGGGTATTCCGGCTCAGCAAAGTGAAGGCGATGGAAATGCCCACGCTGCCACCGACGTTCCGGATCAGATTGTATACGCCGGTGCCTTCGGTCCGCAGTTTTGACGGCAGGCTGGAAAAGGTCATGGTCATCAACGGCACCATCACCTGGCCCATGCCCAGGCCCTGCACGAAACCCGTCCAGGTAATGGCCCAGGTGTCGATACCGGTGTTGAAATGGCTCATGAAGTACATGGACAGGGCCATGATAAACAGCCCCACGGACATATTCAGGCGTGGATCCATCTTGTTGGAAAGCCGTCCAACCACGATCATGGAAAGCATGGTGCCGATACCGCGGGGCATGAGTACCAGTCCGGTGATGATCACCGGATATTGCAACAGGTTCTGCACGAACGGCGGGATCAGGGCCATGATGGAAAACAGGCTGATAAACACGATGAAACCGATGGTATTGCCGATAACGAAGTTACGGTCCTTGAAAAGTTTGAGATCGATATATGGGTGCTCTTTTTTGAAGGTGTGGATCAAAAACATCCACAGTCCAGTGAGGACCAGGCCAAACTCGATGATGATTTCCGCAGAACTGAACCAGTCCTTGCGTTCACCGCGATCCAGCATCATCTGCAATGCGCCGATCGCCATACTCATAAACAAAAACCCCCAGCCATCGAAGGTTCGGGTCCGGTTGATTTCGGTTTCATGCACATAACTCAGGGTCATGAGCACCGCCATAACGCCCACCGGGATGTTGATAAAGAACACCCAACGCCAGGAATAATACTCGGTTAGATAGCCGCCCAGGGTAGGACCCAGGATCGGGCCCAGCATGATGCCCAGGCCAAAAATGGCCATGGCCATGCCGTGCTTTTCCCGCGGGTAACTGTCCAGCAGGATGGCCTGGGAGATCGGCACCATGGAGGCCCCGAACAGACCCTGCAGCACCCGCAATATCACAATTTCCGTCAGCGAAGTCGCGGTTCCGCACAGGAATGAGACCAGCACGAAGCCGGCCATGCTCACCAGATAAACGCGCTTGCGCCCGAAACGGCCGGCCAGCCAGCCGGTGGGTGGCGTCATGATGGCGGCGCCGACAATATATGAGGTCAGCACCCAGGAGATCTGGTCCTGGGTCGCCGACATGGCGCCCTGCATGTCCGGCAGCGCCACGTTGGCGATGGTGGTGTCCAGCACCTGCATGAGCGTGCCCAGCATCACGGAGACGGTGATCAGCGCCGTGTGCTGCTTTTCATTGGCGGGTTTGCGCAGGATCACGGCGGTTACTCCGCCACCACCGCGGGCTGGGGCGGCTGCGTAGCGTCGTATTTCGGCTGGCGCATGAGGAATACCAGCGGAATTGAAAGCAGGCTGATGATCATCATGAGCTTGAAGTCGTTGTTAAAGCCGATCATGGCCGCCTGTTTGGTGATTATTCCATTGATGATCGCCAGGTCATGGGTGCTGTGCAGATTCAGCCGCGAGGCCATGGGCGAAAGCTGGATCGCCTGATTGTAGGGATTGATGTGCGTACCGAGCACGGAGTGATTGATTTGGGTGCTGCGCGCCAGCAGCGTAAAGGCGATGGAGATGCCGACGCTGCCGCCGATATTGCGGATCAGGTTGAATACACCGGTGCCCTCGGTGCGCTGCGCAGACGGCAGGGTGGAAAACCCGGCTGCAAACAGGGGTGCCATCACCAGGCCGATGCCGATGCCCTGGACGAAGCTCGTCCAGGTGATGAACCAGGTATCCACCTGGGTGTTGAAGTGGTACATCTCGTACATGGAGAAGGCCATGATGATGAGCCCGGCCGCCATGTTGATTCTGTAACCAATGCGGCTGCCGAACTTCCCAACGAACACGAAGGAAATCAGCGTGCCGACGCCGCGCGGCATTAGCACCAGGCCGGCGATTATGACCGGGTAATCCAGCAGGTTCTGCACGAACGGCGGGATCAGCGCCATGACGGCGTACATGTAAAGAAACAGCAGAAATCCCAGGATGTTGGCGATGCTGTAATTCCGGTCCTTGAACAGGCTCAGCTCGATGTAAGCATGTTTGCGGCCGGTGCTGTATACAAAGAACACCCACAGGCATGCCAGGACCAGGCCGAACTCGATGATGATTTCCGGGGAACCGAACCAGTCCTTGTGCTGACCCCGGTCCAGCATCAACTGCAGTGCACCGATGGCGACACTCATGAACAGAAATCCCCAGCCGTCGAAGCTCCGGGCCTCGTTGATTTCGGTTTCATGCACGTACGTCAGCGCCATGAGCACGGCCACCAAGCCCACCGGGATATTGATGAAGAACACCCAGCGCCAGGTGTAGTACTCCGTAAGGTAGGCACCCAACACCGGACCGATGATGGGACCGAGCACCACGCCGACGCCGAAAATCGCCATGGCCATGCCGTGCTTCTCGCGCGGGTAGCTGTCCAGCAGTATGGCCTGGCAAATGGGCACCATGGCGGCGCCGAAAAATCCCTGCATGGCCCGCAGCAACACCATTTCGGTGAGCGAGGTGGCGGTGCCGCACAGGAAGGACGCGGCCAGAAAGCCCAGCATGCTGATCAGATACACGCGCTTGCGTCCGAAACGGCCGGCCAGCCAGCCGGTGGGCGGCGTCATGATGGCGGAAGCCACGATGTAGGATGTCAGTACCCAGGAAATCTGATCTTCCGTGGCTGAGAAGGTACCCTGCATGTCTGGCAACGCCACATTGGCGATGGTGGTGTCCAGCACCTGCATGAAAGTACCGAGCATTACGGCGACGGTGATCATCGCCGTATGCGGTTTATCGCCGGCTGGTTTGGGCAGTCGCACAATCATGGCTCAGCCGTCACTGGCTGTCTGCAGCGCTCTCACTCGAACCAAACAATGGGTAGTAATGCGTGTCGATGCTGACTTCCGCGCTCATCCCTGCGCGCAGGTCGGGGCCGCCGGCCTTGGTATCGATGAGGATGCGGACTGGAATGCGTTGCACTACCTTGACCCAGTTGCCGGTGGCATTCTCCGGTGGCAGCACCGAGAACACGGAGCCGGTTCCCGGTGCAATGCTGACTACGGTTCCCTCCCAAGTATGGTTCGGGTAGGTGTCGACCGTGATATCCGCCTTTTGCCCCACATGCACATGGGTGAGCTGGGTTTCCTTGAAGTTGGCATCCACCCAGCGTTTCCCGCTCATCACCAGGGCGAACACCGGGCGGCCGGCTGTTACTACGTCGCCGGGCTTGACATCCACTTCAGTGACTACACCGGCAGCGGGTGCCGAAATCGTGGCGTAGGAGAGTTCCAGAGCGGCTTTGTCACGAGCGGCCAGTGCCTGCTGGTAGGATGCCTGCTGATCGACCGGTCCGAACGGATTGCCGCCCAGTTGGGCTTCGATCTGTGCAATTTGGGCCTTGAGCGCCATGGCTTTCTGTTGGGCCATGACCAGGCTGGTTTTCAGGTCGTCCAGTCGCGCGGCCGGTACCACATCGCGTTTTTCCAGGTTGGTTTTGCGCTGCACATCACGGCGCATGTAGGCGACGTTGGCCTGTGCCGCATCCAGCTCGGCTTCGGCAGCCCGCAGTTGCTGCTGTTGGGATCGGATCCGGTCTGCCACGGTTTTGAGAGCGGCGTTGGCCTGATCCAGTGCCAGCTGCAGGGGCGCCGGATCAATTTTCAGCAGTACCTGATTGGGTGTCACCAGCTGGTTCTGGGATACTGGCACTGCGATCACCCGGCCTGAGATCTGGGGTGTCACACTGACTTGGTTGGCGAATACATACGCGTTGTCCGTGCTTTGGTAGCGCTCGCTGTGCATCCAGTACCATAGGCCCAGGATGATGAGCAGCAGGGGGCCGGCGATCATCAATGTGAGGCGCCGTCCACGCGGATTGCGGGCTAGCAGTTGCGAAGGCTTCATGTTGTTTTGACATCCACAAGTGGAGCTGGCAGAATGGACTAGACGGTCTAGTCTAATTTGACGGGAAGCCCATGTCAATCAAGACCCTGCCAATCCTCGCCAGCAACGCTTGGTTGTCCGGCTTGCTGTTTTCCGTGCTGCTGCCCGTGATGCTATTGCTGACACCGGCGTTGCGGGCCGATACCCTGGGACAGGCATTCGCCCAGGCCTACGCCAGTAATGCCGCGATCCAGGCACAACAGGCGCAAGTGCGCGCCTCCGGATACGATTTGCAGAAGGCGCGCGCCGGATATAAGCCCCAGGTGAGCGTTGGAGCCGGTCTCGGCACCGCTCACAACGACCTGGCATCGCCCCTGTTTCCCATTTCCACCTATCCCCTGAATACCAAATCCGCCGGCCTGACCATCACCCAGCCGCTGTATACCGGCGGGCAAGTATCTTCCAACGTAGATGCGGCGGAGAGCAGCCAGGCAGCGCAACTCGCCAGCCTCAACGCCACCGAAGAGCAGGTGTTCCTGGATGTGGCGGTAACCTACATGGACGTGGTGCGCGATCAGGCGGTGGAAAAACTGGAAAACAACAATGTGAAGGTTCTCAAAAAACAGCTCGCCGCCACCCAGGCTGAATTCGAGAATGGTGAAGTAACCCATACCGACGTGGCTCAGGCCGAGGCGAGACTGGCGGGCGCCCAGGCTTCGCTGATTCAGGCACAGGGCGCGCTGGCCACCTCGCGAGCCGCCTATGTGCGCGTGGTGGGTAACGAATCCGGCGTGCTGCAGCAGCCGGTGATGCCGGAGTCGCTGCCCACCACCCAGGCGGACGCCGTTCAGCTGGCGTTGAAAAATTATCCGGTTTTGGCGGCACGCTACGCGGAAAACGCCGCTCAGCAGCAGGCCAATGCCGTGGCCGGTAAGCTGCTGCCCAATGTGGCATTGACAGGCCAGCTATTGGAATCACTGGATCCACAGATCGGCTTCAGCCGCGTCGACACACGTTCAATTATGCTCACCATTTCCATGCCGTTGTATGCCGGTGGCGCATTGACCGCGGAAAAGCACGCAGCTCAGCAGCGCGCCGACGCCAGCCATGATGATCTGTTGGATGCCGAACGCCAGGCGCAGCTGGATGCGGTGAATGCCTGGCAGTCGTATCAGACTGCCGGTGCCAAATTAGCCGCGATCCGCAGCCAGATTCAGGCCCAGCAGATCGCGGCCAGCGGTGTAAAAGACGAAGCAGCCGTGGGTGAACGCACCACCCTGGACGTATTGAACGCCGATCAGGAACTGCTCAATGACCGTGTCAACCTGATCCGTGCGCAAAGGGACCTGCTGGTTTCAGCCTATGCACTCAAGGCCGCCACCGGCCAGCTCACGGCCCAGCACCTGCATTTGCAGCCGCCGCCTGCTGCACATCAGTCAGGCATGGGAAACTGATACGGGAACCTCGGGAGCGTCCACATGAACGTAGCAGCCACTGATAGTACCGGCAGCGCCAGCAAACGCGACGCCATCCTGGAGGCCGCCAACAAGCTGTTCCTGGAAGTGGGTTTCGGCGCCGCCAGCATGGACAGCATCGCCAGTGCCGCCCAGGTTTCCAAACAGACTGTATACAACCATTTCGGCTCCAAAGAGGAGCTGTTCGCCGCCATGGTGCGCGCCAGCTGCGACGAGATGACCCAGGCATTTGCCCAGGCCATCAAGGCCAACGACCCGGAGAAAGCCCTGCGCGCCATGGCCAAGCTGTTTGTGGATGTGGTGTTCACCCCCGACAAGCTCGCCATGCATCGCATCCTGATGGCGGAAATTCCGCGCTTTCCGGATCTGGGTCGCGTGTACTACCAGTCCGGTCCGGCCATCATCCGCAAATTTCTGGCGGACTATTTCACCGAGCAGAACCGGCGCGGCAGCCTCAAAGTCGATGATCCGCAGATCGCAGCCGAACAGTTCATCAGCATGGTTACCAGCAACCGCCTGAGGGTCGATGTGGGAGTGGATCCCATGCCCTCGGATGCGGTCAAGCAGAGATACATTGATAACGCCGTGACCCTCATCATGCGGGCATGCAAGACATGAGCAAGCATGTGCCGGGAACAACGGCTGCTTGCACGCGGTATTTGACGCCACCCACATGAAATCCAGCGGATTCACAAGAAACGCGTTCGGCCTGGCCGGTTACGCGCTGACACTCGTACTCGCGGCATGCACCGTGGGGCCCGCCTATCAAAAACCCGCGGCGCCTGCGGTCAGCAGCTATACAGCGGCACCGCTGGTGAGCACCGCTCCGGCAGCCGCATCCGCCGCCACGGTCGCAAACGCCCAGAGCTTGCGCCTGGGCGCCAGCGTGAATCCCGAATGGTGGAAGGCATTCGGCTCAGACTCGCTGAATGCACTGGTTGCCCGGGCGCTGCGGCACAATCCCGGACTGGATGCCGCGGAAGCGACCCTGAAGGAAGCGCGCTACAACAGCAAAGCCGCCAGCGGCATTTTCTACCCGCAGGTATCCCTGGGACTGAGTGGTGAACGCCTGCGGCAATCGGGTGCCAACAGCGGGGGCTTATTCACTCCGCCGCTTTTCAATCTGTATACCGGCGACGTGTCGGTGAGCTATTACCCGGACGTGTTCGGTCTGAACCGGCTGGTGGCGCGCGGCGCACAGGCGCAGGTGGATATCGCCGCCGACCAGCTGCAGGCGGCACGCCTGACCCTGGAAGGCAACGTGGTCAACCTGGTGCTGAACCTGGCGGCTCTGGACGGCGAAATCGCGGCTGAGCAGAACACCATTCAGGAAGAATCCGAGCTGCTGGAATTGACGCGCAAGCGTTATGAACTGGGCGCGGATTCGCAACTTGCGGTGCTGACCCAGTCGACCCAGCTGGAGAGCAATCGAGCGGCGCTGCCACAACTGCAACAGGGGCGCGATCAGGCGCGGCACCTGCTGGCGGTTTATCTGGGCGAATTCCCGTCCCGGATCCATGGACTCAAGACGCCACAGCTGGTGGAATTGCAGCTTCCTCGCAGCCTGCCCCTGAGCCTGCCTTCGGCGCTGGTGCTCCAGCGGCCCGACATCCGCGCCGCCGAGGCCCAATTGCGCGCCGCCAACGCCGTGGTTGGGGAGCAGGTGGCGCGCATGTATCCGCTGCTGCAGCTTACGGCTACTGATGGCGGCCAAAGCAACGCCTGGGGAACCTTGTTTGATTCCGCCAGCCGCATTTGGAGCCTGGGCGCATCGCTGGTGCTGCCGCTGTTCGAAGGCGGTACGCTGGAAGCGCAGAAAAACGCCGCTGAGCAGGCTTATGCGGGCGTTTTCGATAATTACCGCAGTGCGGTGCTGAATGCATTCAGCAACGTCGCGGATGTGCTGCGCGCGCTGCAGCATGATGCCGAAACCGCGAACAGTGAAAAGCGGGCCCTGGAAGACGCCAGCCGTGGGTTCGCATTGGTGCGCTCGCAGTATCAAAGCGGAGCGGTGGACTACCTCAGCCTGCTTACCAGTGAGGTGCAGTACGACACTGCGCGCATTGCCTATATCCAGGCGCAGACCCGACAGCTTGTAGATACCGTGGCCTTGTACGTGGCTCTGGGCGGCGGCCAGGATAAGCCGGCCGATCCGCCAGCGAAGCCGCGCCGCCACACTCCACAGGAGAACAGCAAATGACCCGTTCCGAGAAAATGATCCTGCTGCGTACCGCAATTGCGGTGGCGGTCGTGCTCGTGCTCCTGTTTGGAATCAAGGCCTGGCTTGGATATCGGGCGCGCGCCGCCCAGGCGCGCGGCGGCGGGTTTTCAGTGAGCGTCGAGGCAGCACAGGCGACCACCGCCCAATGGCTGCAGCAGATCCACGCGGTCGCCAATCTGGTGGCGGTAAGAGGCGTGGAGCTTACACCGCAGCTGCCGGGGCAGGTGACCGGCATCTATTTTCATTCCGGTGAATACGTGCGCCAGGGCCAGCGCCTGATCCAGATCGACAACAGCAACCAGCTGGCCCAGCTCAAAAGCGATCAGGCCTCGGCCGAGCTGGCGCGCATCAACTACCAGCGTACCGCGGGCCTGTTCAAGCTGAATGCCGCCAGCCAGGCGAACCTCGACAGCGCCCGGGCAGCCTACGCCAGCGCCAAGGCCGCGGTTGCCAGCGACCAGGCCACACTCGCCAAACTGGCGCTGAGCGCACCGTTCGCGGGATGGATCGGCGTGCGCCAGGTGAGCCTGGGGCAGTACCTGACGCCCGGCACCCCGGTGGCAGAGCTGAATGCCTGGGATCCGCTACGTGCGGAGTTCACCGTGCCCCAGGACCAGATCGCGCTGCTGCATACCGGACAGCAAGTGCAGATCAGCGTTAATTCCTATCCCGACCAGCAATTCCCGGCGCGGGTCGTGGCATTGGGCTCGCAGGTGAATCCCTCCACCCGCAACCTGGATGTGGATGCCACGGTTCCCAATCCGCGCCATCTGCTGCGCCCGGGCATGTTCGGCGAAGCCTTGCTGCTGGCGGGCGAGCCGCGCAGCGTGCTGGTGGTGCCGGCGGTGGCCATTACCTACAGCACCTTCGGTGAGTATGTATACAAGATCGAGCACAAGTCCGAAAAAGACGGCAAACAGCTGTCAGTCGCCGTGGCCACCACGGTACGTACCGGGGAAACCCGTGACGGCATGACTGAAATTATTTCCGGACTGCAGGCCGGCGACACGGTGGTGACCGCGGGCCAAGTGAAGCTGCGCAGCGGGATGCCGGTGGAAATCCATAACCCCGCGGCCAGCCACTGAGCGGAGAGCGGCATGCGTTTCACCGATATCTTCATCCGCCGCCCGGTTCTGGCAACCGCGCTTAACCTGGTGATCCTGTTGCTGGGTCTGCGCGCCTGGACGGCCATGACGGTGGAGGAATATCCGCAGGTCACCAGTACGCTGATCACCGTGACCACGGCCTATCCCGGCGCGGACCCCAAGACGGTGCAGGGTTTTGTCACCGCGCGCCTCGAGCAGTCCATCGCTTCCGCCCCGGGTATCGACTACATGACCTCGTCCAGCGCCCAGGGACTGTCCACCATCACCGTGTACATGAAGCTCAACTACGATCCCAACGCGGCCGAGTCGCAGATCCTGGCGAAGGTGCAGCAGGTGCAGAACCAGCTGCCCACCGGCACCCAGTCGCCGGTGATCAATGAAACCGTGGGCGACCAGACCGCGCTGATCTACCTGGCGTTTTACAGCAAGACCCTTAACCAGCAGCAGGTGAACGACTACGTGCTGCGGGTGGCGCAGCCCAAGATCCAGGGCGAACCCGGCGTAGGCCAGGCGCAAATCGTGCCGGCCGGCACCGGCCCCAGCGGTAACAGTTTCGTGCTGCGCGCCTGGCTGAATCCCAATAAATTGGCTGCCTACAATCTAACGCCCGCGGACGTGGCCACGGCCCTGGCCAGCAATAATTACATCAGCGCCGTGGGCCGCACCAAATCCAAGGACATCGCACGTACCATCACCGCGGAAACTTCGCTGGACGATCCCGAACAGTTCCGCCGCATGGTGGTAGCCAATCGCGGTGGCACCTTGGTGCGGCTGGGCGATGTGGCGCGCGTGACCCTGGGCGCGCAAAACTACAATCAGGCGGTGTTTTACAACGGCACTCCCGCGGTATTTATCGGCGTGTACCCCACGCCCGGGGCCAACAGCCTCACGGTGGCTGCGGGCGTGCACCAGGCCTATGCAGAGATGTCGAGTTCGCTGCCGCCGGGCATCCAGGTGGCGATTCCCTACGACGCCAGCGCCTACATCCAGCGTTCCATCCATGAAGTGATGATCACCATCGCCATCACGCTGGCGGTGGTGGTGGCGGTGATTTTCCTGTTTCTGGGATCACTGCGATCGCTGCTGATACCGGCTATCGCCATTCCCCTGTCGGTCACCGGCGCCGGTATTTTGATGATCGGGCTGGGCTATTCCATCAATCTGCTGACGCTGCTGGCCGTGGTGCTGGCCATCGGGCTGGTGGTGGATGACGCCATCATCGTGGTGGAAAACATCCACCGGCACATCGAGGAAGGCAAGCCGCCGGCACAGGCGGCGCTCATGAGCGCGCGCGAGCTTTCGATACCCATAATCGTCATGGCCACCACGCTGGCGGCGGTATTCGCGCCCATCGGGCTAACCGGCGGGCTGACGGGCAGCCTGTTTTCGCAGTTCGCGTTCACCCTGGTGTTCACGGTGGTGATTTCCGCGGTGGTGGCACTGACGCTTTCACCCATGGTTTCCTCCAAAGTGCTGCGTCACAGCAAGCCCCGCGGCCTGGCACATGCGCTGGATACGGCGTTCAACCGGCTGCGCCGGGCCTACGACCGTTCGTTGTCGGTGGTGCTGAACCTGCGGGCCGCGGTGCTGGTGGCGATCGTGGGAGTGATGATCGCCATTCCCGTGATGTTTCTCGGCATTCCCGGCGAACTGGCGCCCACCGAAGACCAGGGCCTGATCCTGGTGGCGGCCACCGGACCGGCCACCTCGACGCTGGCCTACTTGAACCAATACGCGGTGCAGATACGCAAGGTGTTTGACAGTTTCCCCGAGACCAAACAGGTATTTCAGATCAACGGTATTTCGCTCACCGGCGGCGGCGGTAACAACGCCGGCATCGGCGGCATGAAGCTCAAGGATTGGAGCCAGCGCTCGCGCAGCCAGATGCAGCTGCTGCCGCTGGTGCAGGCCAAATTGAACCAGGTCATCGGGGTGCAGGCCGCAGCATTCCAGAAGCCCACCTTGCCGGGCTCACCCACCGGATTTCCGGTGCAATTCGTGATCACCTCCAGCGGCAGTTATCAGAAACTGAACCAGCTAGCCGGCGAATTCATCGGTGCCGCCATGAAGAGCGGACAATTCCTGTTCATGACCAAGGATTTGCAGTACGACAATCCGCAGGTGTCCGTCAGCATCAACCGCGACATGGCCGGCACCCTGGGCGTGAGCATGTCGGACATCAGCCAGAATCTGGGCGCGCTGCTGAGCGGCAATTACGTCAACCGTTTCAACCTGAACGGGCGCAGCTACAAGGTTATTCCCCAGGTGCCGGACCAGTTCCGCGCCGATCCCTCGCAGCTGGGACGCTACTACATCCGCAACAGCAGCGGACAGCTGCTGCCCCTGTCAACACTGATTAAGGTGCACACCCGGGTGCAGCCGGAATTCCTGCCGCAGTTCCAGCAGCTCAACTCGGCGACCCTGGAGGGCGTCATGGCGCCTGGCGTCACCCTCGGCGAAGCGCTTGCCTACATGAAAAATGAAGCTGCCAAGCTGCTGCCCAGGGGTTTCGGCTACGATTACGCTGCGCAGTCGCGCCAGTTCATCGAGCAAGGCAACACTTTCATTGTCACTTTCATGCTGGCAATCCTGCTGGTGTATCTGCTGCTGGCCATGCAGTTCGAGAGTTTCCGCGACCCCCTGATCGTCATGGCGACGGTGCCCATGGCGATCTCCGGCGCGCTACTCTTCATGTACTACGGAGCCGCAACCCTCAATATTTACACGGAAGTCGGCATCATCGCGCTCATTGGCCTGATCACCAAGCAGGGCATCCTGATCGTGCAGTTCGCCAACGTGATCCAGGAAACCGAGGGACTGGATCGTCGCGCGGCCGTGGAAAAAGCCTCCAGCATCCGCCTGCGGCCGATCCTCATGACCACCGGCGCCATGGTGTTTGGCGCGGTACCCCTGATTATGGCCACCGGGCCGGGCTCCGTGAGCCGCTTCGACATCGGGCTGGTGATCGCCACCGGTCTCGCCATCGGCGCGCTGTTTTCCCTGTATGTGGTGCCGGTGATCTATACCTACGTGGCAGCCGTGAAGGGGAAAACCTTGCAGGATGCCAACGGCGCTTCGACCGGGGTGCCCGCCCAATCCGAAGGCCAGCCGTCCCACTGATGGGAAATTCAAGCCGCGTATGAATCGTTCACCAGGATTTACCGCCGCGGCCTGAATCCGTGGACAAACCGAACATATCCCTGAAGAGGTTGGCGCCCGAAAACTGGTGCAGCAGGGCGAACGCCACGTGCCCGATCCAGTAGATCCAGAGCAGTTCGCCGAACCGCCGGATGTAAAACAGAACGGCCCCGCAAGCGGGGCCGTTGTTTTTTGGCTGATGGAGCTCAGCGCCGGGTGTTGCCCAGCAGCCGCAGGATTTCCAGGTACAGCCACACCAGGGTCACCATCAGGGCGAAGGCGCCGTACCATTCCATGTAGCGTGGTGCGCCGGCCGTGGCCTGCTTGGAGATCAGGTCGAAATCCAGGATCAGGTTCAGGGCGGCCACCGCCACGATGAACAGGCTGATGCCGATGGACAGACCGGAATGACCGAACAGCATGCTGGTGTCCACATGGAACATGCTCACGATCCAGGTGAGCGCGTAGAAGATGAGTATGCCGAAGGTGGCCGCCGCAACGATGCGGTAAAAGAAAGGCGTGGCCTTGATGATGCCGGTGCGGTACAGGATCAGCATACCCAGCGCCACCGCCATGGTCAGACCCACCGCCTGGATGACGATGCCCGGATATTGGGCATTGAACAGCGCGGAGATGCCACCCACCGCAAAACCTTCGCAGATGGCGTACAGCGGCGCGGTGACCGGTGCCCAGGTGGGCTTGAAGGGCGTGGCGATACCGAAAACCAGCCCACCGATCACGCCGCCGATCACGTAGGGCATGACCGCCGCTGGATTGTGGGTGGTGATGAACTGCGACCAGCACCAGCCGGCGGTGAGTATCAGCAGCGCCAGCATGATCAGGCTCTTGCCGATGGTGCCGTTGACGGTCATGCGGGCGCCGGTGACTACGCCAGGCTGTTGGAAGGCCTTGGCCTTGAGCGCCGGGTTGCCGGTTTTCTGCGGAAAATTTATGGGCATTTTGGCTTACCTTCAATTACCGAATTGGTTGGTTTGACCACGCATTTGCGCCGGAGTGCCCCAGGTTCATGGGCGGCTCCGGGTTACACTGTGGTAGACATTATATATGGGGATGTTCGCGCGTGACGCAACGGCTGTGGCATGAAAACCGGATCCTGGAGGCGCTGGCTGCGGGTGCCACGGTGGTCACCGCCAGCGAGCGGCTGGCGCGCAGTGTACGGCTGGCGCATGGGGATACGGCACAGGCCCATGGTGCCCGGGTATGGGCGAGCGCCCAGGTATTGAACTGGAATGCCTTCCTGAAAAGCCAGTATCAGCGCTACCAGGAAACCAGCCTGCGACCCGGCCCGCGGTTGCTGGCAGCGCACCAGGCGGAAGCGCTCTGGGAAGGTGTAATTCATACCGCACAAGGTGAAGAAGCCCTATTGCAACCAGCGGCCGCGGCCCGCGCCGCGGCTGCGGCCGCGGAGCTGTGCAGCGCCTACGGCATCCGCCCCGAGGATCTGGATGCAGAAACCACCGCCGGCGATGACACCCGGCGTTTCTCGGCCTGGCTGCATACCTATATAGAGCGTTGCCGCAGCGGCAATCTCCTGGACCCGGCGTGGCTGGCGGAACATCTGCTGGAACGCTACGCCAAAGGCGAGGCCGCGCCACCCACACATTGCCTGTACGTGGGCTTCGAGGAAATGACTCCGCAGCAGGCGCGGTTCCTGGATGCGCAGCGCGCTGCCGGTTGCCGAGTTGAGCTTTTACCGCCTGCCGGCGGCAGCCGGGGCCGCAGCCGACGACTCCAATGCGACGATGCTCAAGGGGAACTGGAGGCGGCGGCGCGCTGGGCACGGGCGCTGCTGGAGCGGAAACCGGATGCACGCATTGGCATCGTGGTCCGGGATCTGCAAGAGCAACGGCCGGCGCTGGTGCGCACTTTGGATCGTATCCTGTGCCCGGGCCTGGATCCGGATGAACATCAGGCGCGTCCCTATAACCTTTCACTGGGCCGGGCGCTCAGCGATTGTCCGCTGGTGAGCGATGCGCTTATTTTCCTGGCTTGCCTGCAATGGCAACTGCCGTTCGCTCAGGCCAGCCGCCTGCTGCGATCGCCATTTCTGGCGGCGGGTGAAAGCGAAGCGTCGGCGCGCGCACGCATGGAAATCCATTTGCGGGATGACAACCTGGACCAGGTGGGAATGGCACGTCTGTCGCGTCTGGCACAGGATGGTAAAGCCCCTGAATTGCAGGCCATGCTTCAGCGTGTTCAGCAATTGCTGCATGCTCTGCCTGCGCGCCAGTTGCCCAGCGGTTGGGCAAAAACCTTTGCCGCGTTGCTGTCAGCTTTCGGCTGGCCAGGGGAACGCACGCCCGATTCGGAGGAATACCAGGCGCTCAAAGCGTTGCAGGATCTGCTGGGTGAATTCGCGCAGCTGGACGCGGTGCTGTCCGCAGTAAATGCCGGCGAGGCCCTGGCGCGCTTCGCACGCATGGCTGCCAGAAACGAATTCCAGCCGGCGGCGGCCGATGTGCCACTGCAGGTGCTGGGAATACCGGAATCCAGCGGCCAGTATTTCGACCATCTGTGGATAATGGGTTTGACTGAGGATGTATGGCCGGCAAGCCCGCGGCCTGATCCATTCATTCCCTGGAAGCTGCAACGCGATCATCGTGTACCGCATGCCAGTGCCGCCCTGGAGATGGAGCAGGCCATGCGCAGCACCCGCCGGCTGTTGGAAAGCGGTGCAGACATCCTGGTGAGCACGGCAAAGCATGACGCAGACGCCGAACTGCGGCCCAGTCCGTTGCTGGCAGACATCGAGCCTATGGATCTGGTGGATTTGGTACAGAGCCCGGTTATTGCCTGGCAAGCGCTGCTGCAACGGCAAGCGGCAGCTGCGCTTACGGAATTCACCGACACCCGCGGCCCGCCGCTTGCAAACACTGCGGTCAGCGGCGGTACCAAGATTTTGAAAGCCCAAGCTGCCTGTCCGTTCCAGGCTTTTGCAATGTATCGCCTGGGCGCCATGCAACTGGCGACGCCGTCTCCCGGACTCAGCGCCGCGGAGCGCGGCGTGCTGCTGCACGAGACCATGGCGGCGCTTTGGACACGCTTGCGCGATCATGCGGCACTGCTGCGTTTATCCAGCGAAGAACGCCGGCAGATGGTGGTCGACATCGTCCAGCAGATATTGCGTCAATCTGCAGGCCGCCATCCGGATTCCTACCCGCCCAATTTTCTGCAGCTGGAGCAGCAACGCCTTGCGCGGTTGGTGGAGGCCTGGCTGGATCTGGAGGCCGCGCGCACGCCCTTTAGCGTGGAAATGCGCGAGCAGAAACGCAGCGTATCACTCGGCAATCTGCGCCTGGATACCCGGGTGGACCGCGTCGACCGGATGCCGGACGGCGGCTATGTGCTCATCGATTACAAGAGTGGCCAGGCGGATCCAGCCGCCTGGACCGGTGAACGGCCCGATGAGCCGCAGCTGCCCATTTACGCAGTAACCGCAACGCAGCCGCCGGCGGCGGTGTTGTTCGCACAGCTGCGCACTGGTGATCTGCGCTATCTGGGAGTTGCCGGGCAAGGCGGGCTGGCGCCGGGCATCGGTGTCTACGCCGCGCCGCGCGGACATCCGGAAGCCCCGCAGGACTGGCACGCACTGCTGGCACTCTGGCAATCGGCGCTGACCGCACTGGCAAATGAATTCCTGCAAGGGGAAGCGCGTGTGGACCCGCAGCATGGCAGAAATACATGCCGGCAATGCCATCTGCAGTCCCTATGCCGCATCCATGAACACTACGCGCCAGAGGAAGAGGATGCCAATGGCCGTGAATGAGCAGCCGCCGGCGGATGCCGCGGAGCGCGCCCGGGCCCTGGATGCACGGGAGTCGTTCATCGTGCAGGCGCCGGCGGGTTCCGGCAAGACAGAACTCCTGACCCAGCGGTTCCTGACTTTACTGGCGGTGGTGGACGAGCCCGAGGAAATCCTGGCCATTACATTCACCCGCAAGGCTGCCGGTGAAATGCGCATGCGCGTGGTGCAGGCCCTGGAACTGGCGGATAATGCCGCTCCGCGGGAGACCCACAAGCGGCATACCTGGGAACTGGCGCAACGCGCCCGAGCCCGCGACCGGCAGCGCGGCTGGCGGCTTGCCAGTCATCCGGCGCGCCTGCGCATCCAGACCATCGATTCCCTGAACGCGGAACTTACGCGGCGCATGCCGCTGTTGTCGAAGTTCGGCGCACAGCCGGGAATCGCGGAGAAACCACGGGCTTTATACCAGGAAGCCGCGCGCCGCACGCTGGATGCGCTGGAAGAAGGTGACCCGCAACAGGCACGGGCAGTGAGTGATTTGCTGCTGCACCTGGACAACGACCTGCCGCGCGTCCTGCGGCTCATGGCAGACCTTTTGCCGCGCCGCGATCAGTGGCTGCGTCACACCGGCACGCAAACCGGCGATGAACGCCGCGCGGACCTGGAACAGGCGCTGCAGGCAGAGTTGCGTATGGTGCTGGCGCAAGTACTGGCAGCGATTCCTGAAGATTGCCGCATGCATCTGGTGGAACTGGCGGCCAAAGCGGCTGCGCGCCTGCACCAGCAGGATTCAAATTCGGAAATTGTGGTATGCCTCGAAATGGCGGCATTGCCCGGTACGGAAGCGCGCGACATACCCGCCTGGCGCGGGATTGCCGAACTGTTCCTCACCAAAGAGGGCGCTTGGCGCAAGCAGATCAATGCCAGACAGGGCTTCCCGCCGGACAGCGGCGGAGACAAAACACGCGTGCAGGAATTGCTGCGGCGTTTCAGCGCAACACAAAGCCTGGGCAACCGCTTGGCGTATGTGCGGGAGTTGCCCCTGGAGCCCCGTTATCCGGACGCCCAGTGGCAGGTGCTGGCAGCGCTTTTGAATCTGCTGCCGCAGGCGGCCGCACAGCTGCAGCTGGTGTTTATGGAACACGGTGAGGTGGATTATGCGGAAGTCGCCCTGCGCGCGCTGCAAGCTTTGGGAACGCCGGAAGCACCCACGGACCTGACCCTGACGCTGGATTACCGGCTGCGGCACATCCTGGTGGATGAGTTCCAGGACACATCAGTAAACCAGATCGAGTTGCTGAAACGCCTGACGGCCGGTTGGGAGCCGGGTGACGGGCGCAGCCTGTTCCTGGTGGGCGATCCCATGCAGTCCATCTATCGTTTCCGTGAAGCGGAGGTGGGCCTGTACCTGCGGGTGCGGCAGCAGGGGCTGCAGCAACTGCAGCTTTCGCCACTGACACTGCAGGCCAATTTCCGTTCCCAGGCGGGACTGGTGCACTGGTTCAACCAGACTTTCCAGACCATATTTCCGCAACGCGAAGATATCCCCAGCGGCGCTGTGCGGTACGCAAGCGCGAGCCCGCAGCATCCTGAACTGCAGCATCCAGCGGTCTGCGTGCATCCACAGTTGCAGTGGGATATCCAACAGGAAGCGGATGAAATCGCATCGCTGATTGCTGAAACCCGTACCCAGCATCCGCAAGCCAGCATTGCTGTGCTGGCACGGGTCCGCGCCCATCTGGCCGGCATTGTGCGCCGCCTGCGCGCCCTGAATATTCCCTTGCGTGCGGTGGAACTGGAATATCTGGGCGAACGCCCGGTGGTGCAGGATCTTTTTGCCTTGACGCGGGCATTGCTGCATGCGGGGGACCGCACCGCCTGGCTGGCGGTGCTGCGTGCGCCCTGGTGCGGACTCAGCCTGGAAGCGCTGCATGCATTGGCGGGGTCAGGTCACAGCCAGACCATCGCGGAACGGCTGCGTGACGAACAATGCATGCGTACTCTGCAGCCGCTGGCAGCCGGTACGCGCTTTTCCGCGGTGCGTCCGGTATTGCTGGATGCGCTGGCACATCAGCGCCGCGGCAGCCTGCGTCAGCAAGTGGAGCGTACCTGGCTGGCGTTGGGCGGGCCCGCCAGCCTGCGCGTGGCAGCGGATCTGGAAGACGCGGAAGCCTATCTGGAGTTGCTGGAAACCCTGGATGACGGCGGCGAACTGGAAGATGCCGCTGGGCTGCAGGCGGCGCTGGAGGATCTGTTTGCGCGCCCGGATCCACGCGCCGGCGAATCCCTGCAGCTCATGACCATGCACAAATCCAAGGGTCTTGAGTTCGACCTGGTGATCCTGCCTGGCCTGGGCGCCGGTTCGCGACGGGATGACAAGCCGCTGCTCAGCTGGCTGGAACGCCCGCGTCCCGACGGACGCAATGATTTGTTGCTGGCGCCGCTGGAACCCAAAGGCGCCGACCAGGATCCCCTATACCAGCTGATCCTGACGCTCAAACGCGAGCAGCAACAGCTGGAGTTGACACGCCTGCTGTATGTGGCCGCCACCCGTGCCCGCCAGCGCCTGCATCTGTTCGGCCATGCGCTGGTACGCGAGCACAATGGCGTGCGCATGCTGGCGGAACCGCGCAAGAATTCGCTGCTGCGCCTGTTATGGCCGATGGTGCGTGGCGACTTTGCAGCTGCCCTGCAATCTCAGGCCAGCGTTCCCGCAACGCGGGAAAAGCCCAGCAACTCCACGCAGCTGTCACGCCTGCGCCCTGATTGGCAGATGCAGCCGGCCAATGCTGCAGTAGGATTGCCGGCTGCTGCCCAGACCCTGGCGGCGGAAGAAACGGCGCTGGAATTCGAGTGGGTGGGTGACACCCTGCGCCACGTGGGCACGGTGGTGCACCGGCTGTTGCAGCGCATGGCGGCGGATGGCGCCGAATCATGGGACGCGGCGCGGGTCAAGCAACTGGGACCATTGGTCAATCACTGGCTCCGGGAAGCCGGCGTGGGGGAAGCGGAACTGGAAGCGGCGGCTGCCGATGTGCAGCAGGCGCTGACATCCATGCTGGCCGATCCGCGCGGCCGCTGGCTGCTGGACAGCAAGCATGCCGAGGCGCACAGCGAATATGCCCTGAGCCACTTCGATGGCGCGCGTCTGGCCAGCAGCGTCATCGACCGCACCTTCGTGGACCGTGATGGCATCCGCTGGATTGTGGACTACAAGACCAGCCGCCACCGGGGCGGAGATGTGGAAGAGTTCCTGGCGCGCGAGCAGCTGCGCTACCAGGGACAGCTGGAAAACTACGCCCGGCTGATGCGCGGGCTGGAACAGCGGCGTGTTAAAGTGGGGCTGTACTTCCCCCTGTTACGGCGCTTCGTGGAATGGGAACCCGAGGATGGCTGAGACCCTGGCTGATTGTCTGGTAGTGGCGATTTCCTCCCGGGCGCTGTTCGACCTGGAGGAGAGCCACCGCATCTTCACCGAACAGGGGCTGGAAGCCTACGCCAGCTACCAGATCCAGCACGAGGACGATCGGCTGGAGCCGGGCGTGGCCTTCACCCTGGTGCACAAGCTGCTGCGCCTCAACCGCCCGCGCCAGGACAAGCGCGTGGAAGTGATCCTGCTGTCCCACAACAGCGCCGACACCGGCCTGCGCATCTTCAACTCCATCCAGCACTACAAACTGGATATTTCCCGCGCCGCCTTCACCAACGGCGCCGCGCCCTGGCGCTATGCCGAACCCTTCAGCGCCGACCTGTTCCTTTCCGCGGAGCCACAGGACGTGGTGGCGGCGCTGGACGCAGGCCGGGCGGCGGCCGCCATCGTGCCGGCGCGCGCCGAGAGCAGCGCTGGCGAGCAGCTGCGCATCGCCTTCGACGGCGACGCAGTGCTGTTTTCCGACGAGGCCGAGCGCGTTTACCAGGAACAGGGGCTGGCGGCCTTTGCCGAGAGCGAGAAAGCCCAGGCGCGTGAACCCTTGAGCGGCGGTCCCTTCAAGAATTTCCTGGCGGCATTGCACCGCATCCAGGCAGACTATCCCATGGATGAATCGCCGATTCGCACCGCGCTGGTGACGGCGCGCTCGGCACCGGCCCACGAGCGCGTGATCCGCACCCTGCGCGCCTGGAACATCCGCATCGACGAGGCCCTGTTCCTGGGCGGCCTGCCCAAGGGTGCGTTCCTGAAAACCTTCGGCGCGGATATCTTCTTCGACGACCAGAAGGGTCACGTGGAAGCGGCGGCCGGTTACGTGGCCACCGGCCACGTGCCCCACGGCGTCACCAATATCCAGAGTAAATAGAAGACCGTTTCATGAGTAACGACCTCGACAGCTGGCAGGAAGAACAGCAATCGGCGTTTCTCTACCGGGTGATCGCAGACTGCGAACCCAGGCCGGAACTGCGCACACTGTTCGTGAAACTGGCGGAAGCCGCCGAGCAACAGTCCAAGCATTGGGCGCAAGTCGCAACGCATAAAGGCGCGAAGTTGCCGGCCCAATTCCGCCCGGCGTGGCGTGCGCGTCTGGTGGCGCGTCTGGTCCGATGGCTGGGACCGGAACGCCTGTTGCCGATCCTGGCGGCCATGAAAGTGCGCGGACTTTCGGTGTACACCCAGGGCAAGGCTGGCGGCCACGATGCCCCGGAGGCCGGCCGGCCGGAAATGCGCCACCGAAGGCTGTCCGGCGGCGGCAGTTTCCGTGCCACGGTGTTCGGCGTGAACGACGGGCTGGTTTCCAACGCCAGCCTGATTCTGGGCGTGGCGGGCGCCTCCCTCAACAGCCACGTGATCCTGCTCACCGGCATCGCCGGCCTGCTGGCGGGCGCGGCCTCCATGGCGGCCGGTGAATACGTTTCCATGCGTTCCCAGCGGGAAATGTTCGAATACCAGATCGGTCTGGAACGCGATGAACTGGCGGCCTATCCGGAGGAGGAGGCCGAGGAGCTGGCACTTATATATGAGGCGCGCGGCGTGACGCCCGGCGAAGCACGCCAGCTGGCGGACACACTCACCAGTGATCCCAGCCGCGCGCTGGACACGCTGGCCCGCGAGGAACTGGGCCTCAACCCCCAGGAGCTGGGCTCCGCCTGGGGCGCTGCCATCGCTTCGTTCATCGCCTTCGCCCTGGGCGCGCTCATTCCACTGATTCCATTTTTCTGGCCGCACCCGCAGCATGGCATCTACTGGTCCATCGGCCTGACCGCGGTGGCGCTGTTCGCCACCGGCGCCACCGTCAGCCTGTTCACCGGCCGCGGACTTTTGTGGAGCGCGCTGCGCATGGTGCTGATCGGTGTAATCGCTGCCGGCATCACCTTCCTGGTGGGGCATGTGTTTGGGGTGGCGCTGGGGTCAGCGTGAACGTAGCACGTTGACTGGAGTGCTGCTTTGAACTTGAGCAAAGAATACAATCCGGTAATGGGAGCTGGCTTTGTGTATGACGCATTAGGGCGGCGGGAGAGCAAGACTCTCAATGGCACCAGCACCAACTTCCTGTACGACGGCCTGAACTTGGAGCAGGAGCTGAACGGAACCACGCCGACGGTGAACTACCTGACCGGCCCAGGAATTGATGAAGCGTTCAGCCGCACGGACAGCACCGGTAGCTACAACTATCTGACGGACAATCTGGGTTCGTCACTGGCACTGACAAACTCAACCGGAGCAATCTCCACAAGCTACACCTACGAGCCCTACGGCAACACGACTGCAAGCGGCGCGAGCAGCACGAATGCGCTGCAATACACTGGCAGGGAGAATGACGGGGATGGGCTGTATTACTACCGGGCGAGGTATTACAGCCCTGGGTACGGGAGATTTATAAGTGAAGATCCATTGGGTTTAGGTGCTGGAGTCAATGAATACGATTATGTCTTTAGCGATCCGATGAATTTAATTGATCCGCTAGGCTTATGTCCGAATAAAAAAAATGATTGTGTGCATAAAACATTACAGCAATATTATGGGAATTTTGCTGCGAATACTCTTGTTCCAGATTTTAGTTTGCTTTCAATAGCGCATGATTTTGAACATGTGGGGGAACATGTTTTGATAGTCGGAATTCCAATATCCTATGGTGCGATTCGTACGATTACTGGTAACAATCTGAAAGCATATCCTGGTATGTCTCAAGTAGCTGCAGATGCTTTAGAAAATGGCGCATTCTGGAGAAACACTGCGCACACATTAGGCGATGTGGGCTTTGTTTTTTGGGCTGGAGCTGCAGCTTTTGCGACAACAGCAGATATTTACGCCAGAATAGAATG
>JAGWOR010000074.1 GCA_028870845.1 Gammaproteobacteria bacterium
TTTTTACGCCCACCACGACGGTAGGATTAAGGCCCGGGGTAATCTGACTCAGTACGATCACATTGCCACTCGTCCCGAGTGCACCATTCAGCGTTTGCCCGCCCGTGGTCAGGCTGAGTGAACCGTCCGTTGCGACGGAATAGGTACAGGAAATGGATTCGTTGCTGACTGTACCCGCCAGGTTGTGCAATTCGTTACCCGAGCAATTGCCTGCACCGTCAAAATCGAGTGTGATCAGGCCGCCCTCATAGGCGGGGTTGCCGCCGATATCGCCGTTGTTGTCGTAGGTAACGAGCGTGTAGGTACCTGTCAGATCCGCATCGTTTGCGGATTGCATGGGTTTGACCGCCACAACAATGGTCGGGTTGAGCGTAGGGGTGACCTGGCTGAGGATAATGACATTGCCGCCGGTTCCAACGGCACCATTGTCAGTCTGTCCGCCGCTTGTGAGCGTCAGGGAACCGTCCGACGCCACGCTATACGTGCACGTTACCGACATGGTGGAGATGGCCGACATAAAATTGTGTTGGCCGCTGCCCGAACAGTTGCCTGCGCCATCAAAAGTAATTGTGAGAAGATTCCCCTCGGATGCGGGACCATTGTTGACCTCGCCGTTGCTGTCGTAGGAAACCAGCATGTAGGCGCCGTTCAGGTCGGCATTGGTACCGGTTTGCTCCTGATTCACCCCGACCAGAATGGTCGGGTTCCAGGGGGCGGTAATCTGGGAGAGCACCAATGTGTCGCCGGCAGAATCAGTTGCGCCCGTGACGGTACCGGGTTCGCCGCTTACGGTGAATACCATGGTGTCGTTAGAAGCGACGGAGTAGGTGCAGGGTAGCGAGCTATTGGAAATTGTGCCGGCCACGTTCAAGATTTGAGTATCCGAGCAGACACCGGAACCATCCAGAACGGCCGTATTGAATGTCCCCTCGTAATCAGTACTGCTTTTGTAATCACCATTGAAATCGTAGCTGGCCAGTGCATATATGCCGGTCAGCTTGGCATCGTCCGGCGAAGCGCTGGCGGTGAGCGTGACGCTGAGTGTCGCACTGGCTGCCGGACTTCCAGAATCGGTAACCTTGAGGGTTAGCTGGGTCTGGCCTGTGGCATCCGGAATACCCGAGATGTTGCCCGTGCTGGCGTCCAGTTTTGCCCAGGAGGGCAAGGTTCCACTGGCAACGCTCCACGTATAGGGCGGCGTTCCACCGGCCGCCTGCAGTGTGACATCATAATTAACACCCGTGGTCGCGGCGGGAAGCGAACTGTTATTCGGCAGCGAATTGGTGAGGATGGTCAGCGCTCTGGTATTAGAACCACTGGAGCCTGAACTACTCGTGGAGCCGCCGCCACAGCCGGCCAGCAGGAGAGACAGTGCGGCCATGCACGCCAGGAAACCGATTATCCGTACAGTGCGCGGCGCGCCAGCAAGGCGCGCGGGTTGATTCAGAACACGCATGACATCCTCCTTTGAATGATTAAAGCAAGATTACGCATGGTCTTTCACCGGCAGCCGGTCAGTTGTTACAGCAGAAAACTGAAAGCTGTTTTTGATCAACATACGGTGCATGTAAAGCCGCGACTGCTGAAATTCCGCTCACAGTCATACGGCATATCCACTGCGCAAAAAAAAAACAACCTTGGTTTGCTGGCTTTAAATATAACAACAGTGATATAAACCAGCTTTGGAATCTTGCCGGAATTTATGGATTCTTGATGAATTAGGACTGTGCTGCGGTGCTTTTTTGGTTGGCTTTACCGGTCACCGAGCGTGCGGCGGTATTCGCCCGGCAGGCAGCCGGCGATCCTTCTGAATGCAGCGATGAACTGAGAATAGCTTTCGAAACCACATTCATGCGCCACCTGTGACAGCGGCAGTGCGCGGCGCGCGGCGATCCGCTCCATGGCGTAGCGCACACGGCGCTCCAATACATGCTGCCAGAAGGTCTGGCCGGTGGCGGCGCGAAAGCTGCGGCACAGCTGGTAGGGGCTCATCTCCACCAGCGCTGCCACATCGCCGAGCGTCAGCGCATATCTCAAATGATCTCGCACGTAATCCTGAATGCGCACCAGTTTCCAGCGCTGCAGCATTGTCCGGTCAGCAGTGCCACGCCGCCCGCTGCCGTAACTGGCCAGGAGTTGGGCCGCCATGGAAGACAGCAACGCGCTTTCGAACAGCCGGCCTGCCGGATTTCCCACCGTCAGGTAGGCCTGCAGAGCCAGGGTCAGGTGCATAAGCACCGGGTTGTCGTGGGCAGCGATGCGCGAAACCAGTTCGGGCCGGTTGTGTCCTGGATCCGCGTGCAGCAGTTGCTGCATGGTGTTGGGATGGATGCCGATGAGAATGCTGTCCATGGATGCCGACCAGGAGGTGGACAGGTCATCGCCTGCGGCCAGGAACCGGAAACGCCCGGGTTCGATATGACCTTGCAGCCGGCGGCCGTTGAGCAGGCTGTGAAAAGGAACTGCCGTATTGCCAACTGGCAACAGAAACATATGCTCATCGAAGGTGTGAGCGGATAAATTGCCGGATACAGCGACCCGCCGTTCGAAAAGATACATGCCACGCTGACCGCCGGAAAGCGCTGGAGGTGACTGAAAATATGGCAGTGATCTATTGCCGGAATGGATATGGATACGGCTTTCCGTACCACTGGAAGGGACCCCCGCACCCTTCGTTTTCATATGTATCACACCCTTATTATTGAAGTTGTACGGAATACGTCGCGCCCGCGCCAATCGACAACCTGCATAGTTTGGACGGCACACCCGCCCTTGTTTTCACGGTCATGCAGGTACTTTGGCAATAATGGCTGTTCACTCAGAACACCATTTGCACAATGACCACCCGGGGCAAACGCCCCGGTGGCCGCGGTCATTCATGACCGCTCTCCTGAATGGATTTCCCTTTTGCACCGCCGTAAAACAGTGCCAAAAAATCCTACCGCCAGAGTGAATTGAATACAAGCATCTATGGGTGAGTACACCGCAGAATCCAGGGGCTACGAGGCCGTAGGTCGCCCTACCCCGACCACCATCCGCACCTGCCGCCGCTCAACTGATGGCCGCCGGATAAACCAAAAGGCCGCTCACTCGAGCGGCCTT
>JAGWOR010000075.1 GCA_028870845.1 Gammaproteobacteria bacterium
GAACGCCTGACGCCCCCGCCGCACTCTACCGGCAGGTGCAGGCCGCCGGTTTGCAAGTAGACGTGCTGGTGAACAATGCCGGCTTCGGACTGCATGGACCGCACATGCAGATTCCCTGGGATCGGGAGCGGGATATGCTGATGCTGGACGTGCTGGCCCTGATGCAGCTCACTAAACTGTTCGCCGCCGACATGCTGAAGCGCAATTCCGGCTATATCCTGCAGGTAAGCTCGGTGGGCGCCTACCAGCCCTCGCCCATGTATGCCGCATACTCCGCGATCAAAAGCCTGGTATTGATGTTCGGCGAAGCCTTGAACTATGAGTTGCGCAACACCGGCGTGGGTGTGACGGTACTGTCACCGGGCGTCACCGCCACGGAATTTCTGCAGGTGGCGGGCCAGATACCCAGCCGCTATCAGCGGCTGTTGATGATGCAACCCCACCAGGTCGTGGCTGCGGGAATCAAAGCCATGCTGAAACGCAGGCCGAGCATGATCCCGGGCAAGCTCAACGCGTTCCTCGCCTGGACCACGCGCTTGACGCCGCGGCGCTGGGCCGCCGCAGTCGCCTACCGCATGATGACAATCGACTGACGGGAGTCCGCAGCAGCAGGGTGGATTTCGAGTGCAGGAAAAGGCAACGCGCGTTGCCGGCGCCGCCCAGGCGATTTTTTTACCACCACAGCAAATACGCCGTGGGCTGGCGCTGACGGACTCAGGGTGTACTTCCTGTACACCCTGGCAAAATTATTTCAGCCCACGTTGTCCGTCTGTTCGATGAACTTGGTGACGTTGGCGTGCAGTTTTTCCAGTGACGGCAGGTGCACGTACACCATGTGCCCGGAAGGGTACCAGTGGAAGGAAATGTTCTTCTGCACCGCCGGCGGGATCGGCAGCTGTTCGAACTGGTACTGGGCGGCGTAGAACGGCGTGGCCAGATCGTAGTAGCCGCCGTTGACCATGACCTTGAGATCCGGGTTGTATTTCATGGCGGCCGCCAGATTCAGCATCACGTTGGGTGAGAACTGCGGAAAGCCGGTGAAGGGCGCGCGGTTCTTGAAGCTCCAGTGCATGTGTCCGTAGTACACCGGCCGGTAGTAATGGCCCGCTCCGAACTTCAGCACATTGTCGGTATACCAGTTGAAGGCTGAGACGTAGGCGGAACTGATGGCTGCCGATTGCGGATCGTAGTAGGACTGCTTGGCCAGCGGATCCATGCTCGGACCCAGGAAGCGCGTATCCAGACGGCCGGTGGTCTCGAAATCGTGGAGCATCAACTGCTGCTCGTACTCGCCGCCGCTGACACGCAAGTCAGCACGCATCAGATAAGCGGTGGATAGCCCCGTATACAGGTTCAGCTTCTGGGCGATGGCCAGTTTCTGCGACTCTCGCAGCGCGTTGCCCTGGGCGAGCGCGCTGGCGTAATCACCGGTGGCGAAACTTTCAACCTGCTCTAGCAGTGCGCTCAGGCTCAGGTCCTGGGTCTGGCTCGGCAGCTGTTTGTGGTACCAGGAGGTGGCCGCATAGGTGGGCAGCCCCAGCACGTACGGCAGGTTGACTCCGGGATTCATGGCCGGACCGTCGATGGAGGTATCGAAGCTGAGGATCGTGGACAACATGATCACGCCGTTCAGGTCGATATTCTTGTCGTTTTCCAGATCCCAGGAGAGCACCGCATTGCGCGTGGTTCCGTAGCTCTCGCCGAACAGGTACTTGGGCGAGTTCCAGCGGTTGTACTTGGACAGGAACTGGGTGATGAAATCGGCGAAGGCCTTGCCGTCCTGGTCGATGCCGAAGAAATTCTTGTCCTTGCCATCCGGCAGGATGCGGCTGAAACCGGTGGCCGGGGCATCGATAAACACCTCGTCGGTGACATTCAGCAGGCTGTAGTGGTTGTTCACCAGCTGGTAGGGGGCCGCGGGGGTGTGGTCCGGCGCCGGCGTGGTGACTATGCGGCGCGGACCAAATGCCCCCATGTGCAGCCACACGCTTGAAGATCCTGGACCGCCGTTGTAGAAAAATGTGATTGGGCGTGTAGCCGGGTTGCTCACGCCGCGCTTGAAGTAGGCCACGTAAAACATGCTGGCAGCCGGTTGGCTCTTGTCGTTCTTCAGGATCAGGGTGCCGGCCACCGCCTGATAACGGATCTCCTTGCCGTCGACCGTCACGCTTCCCTGACTGGTGCTGGAATGGGACGTGGTCCAGTAATCGTGCTTCGACTGCTGGCTTTTGTTCTCAGCACCGCTCTTGGGTGCCGCAGCGTAGGCAGGCGCGATGCATGCCGCACTGATGAGTGCAGCCATCACGAGCATGGAGGTCCGCATGGTGATTACTCCCGTGTTGTGTGTAAGGGGTCAGCCGCCGTGCCGGATGGCCAGCGGTGACAAATCGGTGTGAACCACTCAGAGGACAGCTGGATTGCGAAATAGTTCAGGACCGCATGGAATATCTGGTGAGCCGCGAGCGTGTGGCTGGACCAGGTTACGGCGTAAAAAGCCGGGGCGCGCAGCGCAAAAGCGAACCGCAGGTTCGAGTCCGACGAACTTTAATTTATTGGTGGGCCCGGAAGGACTCGAACCTTCGACCAAGGGATTATGAGTCCCCTGCTCTAACCAACTGAGCTACAGGCCCAAGGATTGTCACGGCACCCTCCCTGGTATGTTGCCGGGCCGGCGTCCTGCCGGCCGTTCGCGGCTCTCGCCGCTCACCCCCTGCTCTAACCAACCGAGCTACCGGCCCAATTACTCATGCGGATTATAACAGTCATACTGGATCGCCATTTCGTCACACCGGCGGATGCCGGTGTCCAGGCATTCAAAATT
>JAGWOR010000052.1 GCA_028870845.1 Gammaproteobacteria bacterium
CAACTCGACGATGGACAGCACATTCTGGAACTCGGCTGCGGCTGGGGTTCGCTGACCCTGTGGATGGCGGAACGCTACCCCACTGCCCGGATCGTCGCGGTTTCCAATTCGCACCAGCAGCGTGAGTTCATCGAGCAGCGGTGTCAGGAACAGGGCTTCGGGAATGTGCAAATCATCACCTGCGATGTAAATCAACTCGAACTGGAGCCCGGTCAATTCGATCGTTGCGTGTCGATCGAAATGTTCGAGCACATGCGCAACTACGAAACCCTGCTTGGCCGCATCGCCGGCTGGCTGCGCCCGGGCGGCAAACTGTTCGTGCACATTTTCTCGCACCGGACCCTGATGTACCCGTTCGAGACCGCGGGCGAAGACAACTGGATGGGACGGCACTTTTTCACCGGCGGCCTGATGCCGTCGACTGACACTCTGCTGTGGTTCCAGCGCGATCTGCAGATCGAACGCCGCTGGCTGGTGGATGGCACCCATTATCAGCGCAGCGCCAATCACTGGCTTGCCAATCAGGATGCACATCGCGACGCGGTCATGGCCGCCCTGAGCGAAGCCTATGGCGATGCCGCTCCGCTCTGGTTCCAGCGCTGGCGAATGTTCTGGATGGCCTGCGCGGAATTATTTGGATTTGACGATGGCCAGGAATGGCTGGTTGCGCATTATCGCTTCGTTCGTCCATGAAATATTTTTCAAATAAGGCTATTACCATGCAATTCATAAAGGCTTTTTTAACCGTAGGATTCATGGCTATGTTTTCTATTGCCTGCGCCAGTAATCTACCGCCCATTCAACCAGTGTCGCAAGTGAATATCTCACGTTACATGGGGAAGTGGTACGTGATTGCCTCCATTCCTGCCAGTATTGAAAAACACGCCTACAATGCCCTTGAAACTTATCGATTAGATGCGCATGGCCACATAGATACGACCTACACTTTTCGAAACGGCTCGTTTAACGGTAAGGTCAAAACACTGCATTCCACCGGCTATATCAAAGCGGGATCTGGTAATGCCGTATGGGGTGTTCAGTTAATATGGCCGTTTCGGGCGCAATATATCGTTGCTTATCTCAAGGATGACTATAGCCAAGTCATCGTGGCTCGCGATGCGCGTGATTATGTCTGGGTCATGGCGCGTACGCCGACGATTTCAAAGGCAGATTACGACTCGCTAGTCGCTCGGATAAAGTTATTGGGCTATTCCCTGAAAGGGCTGCGCAAAGTACCACAACAGTGGCCCGAATCTCCGACCTAGAAATAGGAGCCAGCTCGACCTGCTAAAATCTGCCAAAAGGAAATTATGCGAATATCACCGTAAGACAAGCGCCACAAGCTGAGACACTGAGACATGCCGATCCAGCCGGATACCCGCGCCGACATGCGCCGCACCTTCACCGAGGTGTGGCGCAAACTTGAGGCCAACGAACCCCTGTCGGCGCTGGAACAGATCATCGCCGACACTATCCGGATGCATCCGGAATACCAGACATTGCTGGCGCAGCCGGATCAGTCCCTGGACAAGGACTGGACGCCGGAAGGCGGCCAGACCAATCCGTTCCTGCACATGGGGCTGCACATCGCCATCCGCGAGCAGCTCTCCATCGACCGGCCGCCGGGCGTGAAGGCCGCCCATGCAGCGCTGCTGAAACAGACCGGTGATGCCCACGCGGCCGAGCATGTGATGCTGGAATGCCTGGCGGAGACCCTGTGGCGCGGCCAGCGCGAAGGCCGCCTGCCGGACGACCAGGCCTATCTGGACTGTCTCAGGGCACAGCTCCGCAAATAATCTCCGATCCGCCGAAATAATTTCCGCCCTCCCCGGGTCAGTTATTGCGTGTTCCATTTTTAACCCTGAAGGGAGAGTACTGTCATGAAGAGTTCCAATCTGATCCTCAAGTCCGCCCTGGCTGGCGCCCTGGCCATCGGCATGGTGGGCCTGACCCAGACCGCCACCGCCGGCAACATGGGCAATCCGGTCGCCAAGAGCAAGAAAATGATGGCCGAGGGCTACCAGCCCTGTTTCGGCATCAACGCCGCCTATAAGAACGACTGCCAGTCCCCCGGACATTCCTGCGCCGGCCAGGATTCCAAGGCGCGCGATCCCAATGCCTTCGTGCTGCTGCCCGCAGGCCTGTGCGCGAAGATTGCCGGTGGCGAAACCAAGTCCATGGGCAAGATGTAATGACCTCGCCGGTCTCTGACGTGCCGGCGTTTGCAACGCGGCCAGTCCCGGCGCAAGCCGGGATTGGCCTGCGCCCTGCCCATTTCCGGCGGGTGCTGCAAGAGCGTCCGCCGGTGCCATGGTTCGAACTGCACAGCGAGAATTTCTTTTGCGCCGGCGGTGAATTGCTGGAGGTGCTCACGCAGGTGCGGCGCGACTACCCGGTGAGTCTGCACGGTGTGGGCCTTTCCCTGGGCCGCGCCGATGATATCGACCGCGAACATCTGCAGAAACTGAAACGGCTGGTTGAGCGCTTTTCGCCGGCGCTGGTATCCGAGCATCTGTGCTGGGGCGCTATCGGCGAACGTCATCTTAACGACCTGCTGCCCCTGCCCTACACCGAGGAAGCCCTGGGAGTACTTGTGACCCACGTACAAACAGCCCAGGAATTTTTGGGCCGGCAGCTGTTGATCGAAAATGTATCCAGTTACCTCACTTTCCGCCATTCCACCATTTCCGAATGGGAATTCATCGCCGCCCTGGCCGAACGCACCGGCTGCGGCATCCTGCTGGATGTGAACAACATTTACGTCAGCAGCGTAAACCACGGTTTTGATCCGCAGGCGTATATCAATGCCATATCCGCGAAGCAGGTGGGCGAGATCCACCTGGCGGGTTTCACCCGCAAATACAACCTGCCGGTGGAACTGCTGATCGACAGCCACAGCCGGCCGGTGGCGCATGAAGTCTGGAACCTCTACCGCCGTGCATTGGCGCATACCGGCCCGGTTCCCACACTCATCGAGTGGGACCAGGACATCCCCGAACTGGAAGTGCTGCTGGCGGAAGCCGCCACGGCCGAAGGAATCCTGCATGAACAACGCGCCCTCGCTGCCTGAGCTGCAGCGGCAGTTTGCCGCCGCCGTGGCGGGCGGAACGCCCGCAGCGCTGCTGGATACGGTGTCCGGCAAGGGACTCGATCCTGCGGCGCGCCTGCAGATCTACCGCAACATCGTGCACAACAATCACGCGGCTGCATTGCGTACCGCCTATCCGGCGGTGCTCAAGCTGGTGGGTGAGGATTTTTTCGAGTCCGTGGCGGCACGCTATTTCCGAGACCGGCCCACTTCCACCGGCAACCTGCAGGATTACGGCGCGGATTTTCCCGATTACCTGACGCGGCTTCCGGAAGTATCAGGGCTCGCTTATCTGCCGGACATAGCGCTGCTGGAATGGGCCCGCCAGGAAAGCATTCTGGCCACGGATGCCGAACCGGTATCCATCACAGAAATTGCAAAAACCACGCAACCGGATCACTTGCGTATCACGCTGCATCCCAGCTTGCGGCTGGTTTCTTCGGCTCATCCGGTATTGGACATCTGGCGCTTCTGCCAGGAAACCGACCCCGGCAATTTGGAACTCTCGGGCAAATCCCAGAACGTGCTGGTGTGGCGTGACGGCCCACAGATCGCCATGCAGGAAATCGACGCTGGCGTGTATGCGTTCATTGCTGCTTTGTTAAGCACTGAACCGCTGGTCGCCGCTCATGAAACAGCGCTGCAGGCAGCGAAGGATTTCGACCTGAGCCAGTGCCTGCACTGGCTGTTCACCAACGGCCTGGTTACGGACCTAACAAATGACATTCATTAATTTCATTTAGCGTCATTCCGGCTTCCGCCGGCATGACGATATCGGTAAATGTTACGAGTGAATCAGTAGAACTTTTCGTAGTTTATGAACTTGATATTCAACATTTGGATAGCCCCATGAAACAGCTATTACGCAACGCCTGCCACTATTATCAAAAATCCGCACACGGCCTCGAATGGCTTTCGCCCCTGAGCCTGCTGTTGTTTCGCCTGTGGGTGGCGGTGGATTTCTTTCGCGCCGGGTTGGTGAAGATCAGCGACATGCAGAGCACCATCGCGCTGTTCCAGAACCTCTACCACGTGCCGCTGCTGCCGCCGGTGGCCGCGGCCTACACCGGCACCGCCGTGGAGCTGATTCTGCCCTGGTTCCTGGGCTTCGGGCTGGCGGGCCGGCTCACGGCGTTGGTGCTTTTCTTCTATAACATCATCGCAGTGATCTCCTTCCCGGATCTCTGGCCCCACGGCCTGTGGCATGGCTTCTGGCACAGCGACTTCACCGACCACAAGGTCTGGGGGCTGATGCTGCTGGCCATGGTGTTCTTCGGTCCGGGGAAGCTGTCGGTGGATCACCTGGTGCAAAAGTGGGTGCTGCCGAAGTTTGGCTGCCGACCGGGCCTGAGTAAACCGCGAGTAAATCCTGCCAACATCCATTGAGGTTAAATCATGAAAGCAACCTGGAACGGAACAGTCATCGCCGAGAGTGATGACACCGTGGTGGTGGAAGGCAACCACTACTTCCCGTCCGCATCCCTGCGGCGGGAATATCTTCAGCCCAGTGACACGCATACCACCTGCCCCTGGAAAGGCCTGGCCAGTTATTACCACCTGGCGGTAAACGGCAAGCTCAACAAGGACGCGGCCTGGTACTACCCGGAACCGAAGCCCGCCGCCCGGCAGATCAAGGACCGGGTGGCGTTTTGGAAAGGCGTGGAAGTGAAATGAACCATCCGCGGCGCGCGATTGGAACTGCAAAACTGCGCGAGAGCTTGAATTACCGCTTCAACGGTTTGGTAAAGCCCACATCCTGCAGCCACCAGTAGAATTCCACGATCCAGTGGTCGCTGCTGGTGCCTTGCCTATGCATGCCGAAGCCGTGGCCGCCGGCGCTGAAGATATGCGCTTCCGGCTTGTCGCCGGCTTTCATGAGCGCCCGGTAAAACCGCACCATGGCGTAGCCGCCCATGTCGTCGTTCTGGGACCAGGCCATGAAGACGGGCGGAAGTTTCGGCGGAATCGCGGGCATAGCGCCGAACGGCGCGCCGTAGATGAACGCTGCAAAATCCGGGCGGGCCGAGGCATCCGTCTGCAGCAGCGCGTTGCTCACCAGCATGCCGCCCGCGGAAAAACCCATGAAGCCCAGCCGGCCCGGGGCGATGCCCCACTGGGCCGCGTGCCAGCGCACCACCTTGAGGGCCTGGAAGCCGTCGGCGATTCCGTAGCTGCAGGCCTTGTCCATGTTGAAATTGCTGGGCAATGCGCCTTCGAAGGTTTTTTCCTGCAGGCGGTACTTGAGCACGAAAGCGGCGATGCCATGGCGCTGCAGCCAGCGCGCCACATCCACGCCCTCGCGGTTAATGGCCAGCGCCACACAGGCCCCGCCCGGGGCGATGAGAATGCCGGTGCCGGTGGCCTTGGACCTGGGCGGCAGATACACCGTCAGGGTCGGCGTAACCACGTCCTCCACCACGGTCCCCATTGGCGTGTGGTGAAAGACCTTTTGCTTCCAGTTCCAGTGCTCGGAACCCGGCGCCACTCCGGGCCAGAGGCGCAGCGTGGTCTGCGCCTGGGCGGCGCCGGAAAACAGCAACAGGCCGGCTGTGATGCCGGCTATGCATCGAAACCTCAGGCCCATGTTTTCTCCGCTTGATATCCCCGTTGCCTGCCAATGATAGACGCTTTGGGGCAAAATCGTGAAATCTACCTGATACCACAAGATCTTGGGGCTGCTGCTGCAGCTCGAGAGTATAGGTGACTGGTCTGCCTGGCTCGCTACAGGAGACGAACCTGATCAACTGGAAATACTTCGGCGAAATGCAGGCAAGGGGTTACCCTGTGGTTCAGATAAAATCATTTGCAGGCTCAAGAAGCTGGTGGGTCGGACTTTGGCATTCAGTCCGCCTGGGCGACCGAAGAAAAGTTCAGAAAAAGGATAGCGTCCCCTTTTATCCCCCTGACGCGCTACACCGAGCACGGGCAACTTGAAGCCGACAACAATTACGCCGAGCGCTGCATGCGCCCGGTGGCCGGGGCCGTAAAGCCTTTCTCTTTGTCGGCTCCGAACGCGCCGGGCACGCCGCGGCTATCTATTACAGCCTGATGGAGAGCTGCAAGCTCAACCAGGTTAACCCGCTCAATTACATGAACTAACTGTTCAGCAATGTGCGCAACAAGGACGTGACGTTATTTCTGCCGACTGAATTTGCTGAATCCAATATCGCCCAGATCGGCTGATGCGCTCTTTAACAACTCGTGCTAGGCTGGACTGGACGCGGATTTGCAGACGGATACCTATGTTCACCGAAACGGCAGAAAAAGCACTTCATTAACAGCCGCATGATTACTAATCGCACTGGGAGACCGACATGTCAAAACTGAAGAACACCTGGATAAATTTATGGGTATTAGGGGTCAGTCTTATCCTGCTCACGAGTGCCCTGGCCCAAATTGTCCAAGCCGATCCACTGGACAGTATTACTATGGATCCCAATGCAGAGATTGCATTAAGGCAGAACACGGCTGTAACTGCCGGCCAGTCTAAATGTTCGGCGGCCTACGCCAAGACCAGCGGCATGCTGTCAATCGATTTTGCGGTGGAACCCTCGGGTTCCCAGATTGGGATGCTGGTGTTAAACACCCAGCAGGTCAATCAACTCAACCAGGGCCAGAACTTCACCGGCGAACCGCTGTTAAAACTAATGATAAGTGGTGTTGCCTCGCAGACGGTATTGCTTCCGGACAGCGGACAATACTGGGTGTGTTTTGTGAATACAGGCAATTCAGAAGTTGATCTGGAGGTACGCGCGGAATTTCGGTCAACAGAATAAAACGAAGGGTTTTCAAATGAGGGGCTGAGGGTGTCTTAAATTTTGTGTAAACGGGTGAATGGCTAGTCCTGGTTAGTGTTGAGGCAACCGTTCAGCGTATTGGATGGTAAATCGATTCAGTGCGGCCTTCCAGTCCCTGAGCGGCATCGTCCATTTCTTGCTGATATTGCGCAGCGCCAGATAAAACAACTTGATTAAGGCGTCATCGCTGGGGAATGAGCCGCGATTCTTGGTGATCTTCCGCAGACTCATGTGCACCGACTCGATGGCGTTGGTCGTGTAGATCACCTTGCGGATCTCGGGCGGATAGGCAAAGAACGGAAAGATCCGCGTCCAGTTGCGCCGCCAGGACTGACCGATCGGGGCATGCGTCAAAATGAAAAGGGGACGCTACCCTTTTTTTAGCACGGCCGGCGCTGCTGGCGAGTAAGAAATGAAAGTTAGACTTAAATGGTTTGCGTTGTTCGCTCTAACCTAATTTCATGAGTTTTCTGGTCAGCAATGCGGCCGCCATGCGGGGTATCCCCTGCCCTTGCCGGTAATCTGCCGTACAAGTGGGCAGGCAGGGATTACTGACCCAGCGGCAGGTACAGTGCCATCGGCTGGTCTGGGCAGGCGATAAAACCGAAATGCTCGTAGAAAGCCTTGGCTCGCCCATCTTTGGCGTCTACCAGCAGCGCGTAGGCGGCAACATCTTCTCTGGCATGAAGGCAGCGATCCACAGCCAGACCGATTAATTTTTCACCCAAGTGTTTCCCCTGTTGATCTTTACTAACCGCCAGGCGGCCCATCCGGAAACAGGGTATGGGGAAGCGAGGCAGTTTTTTGCGCTCAGCTTCTGTGAGCTGAGAGGTGTCCACCTCGGTAGCGCTTAGGGTGTAATAACCCAGCACCACGCTTGGCGCTTCCGTGTCCACCAGCACGTAAATCTGCGTGACCCCCCGCTTGCGATGCCGTGAGGCATAGCGCGCGAGATACTCATTCAGTACTGGCGTACCGCAGTCGAAGTCAGTGCAATGATGGCGCTTGGAGTCGAGCCGCTGCTCTTCAAGCACGGCGCACCGAGCCACGCACCGACTTCAGGGCCTTGTCCAGAGCCTTGTTAGGCGCAAACGGCTTATCCAAGGCCGCAGCAATCCGCGCAAAATCCCGCGCCGACAGGCTTACCCGGGTCTCTTGCTCGATCAGTGCCCGGGCCTTTTCCTTGGCAGCCGCACGCACGAAACCCGCCGTCGTAGTACCCATCAGTGCAGCGGCCTCCGCGAAGAGCTCCTTCTCATCGCTCTTCAACTTCAGATCGAATCGGGCGGTGGCGGCGGCCATGGCTGACTCCTGGTACATATGGATCTATTAGTACGGGATTTTACCGTACTTATGCCGAGAAGGACACCCCAGACAGGGAAAAGGTAATTGGGTAACACCCCTTTTCTTCTGGCGTTAAGCGTACGTTATAACCGGCCCTTATGGATTGAACGATAATTCAAAGCCTGCCCCATGCCTGCGCTGAAACCCGGGGCCGGGGCACCGCCTCGTAATCTCGCGGTTGCATTAGGGGGAAACAGCATAATTTACTGCTAGACTCCCAGTGGGGGGACCAAAGGGTAAATCAGACCGCACCAGGATGGGCACAACTGGCGAGGTAGGTCCGATGAAGGGGTCCACGTCTTCTTGCTTGATTTACACACCAATGCATCTACGGTATGTGATCGTTGCGCTTGTATTTCTATTGATCTCCGCTTGCGGAGGCGGAGGAGCATCTTCGACATCAAATAGTGGAACCACTCCTCCACCACCCCCGCCAAACGTTCCGCGAAATGCCCCGCCAATGCCGAGTGCACATTACTCTGGATCCACCACCCAGATAACGCCATCGGCCAGCAATGCGCAATCTATGATTTTCGATGCCTTAAATGCCTTAGATGTACACAATGTTCTTGCATCCGTTTTAATTAATGTACCAGCACCGGCCGATCCAGTTTATCAAGTTGCATACGGATCTTCCGGCGGCGAAGCAATACTTGAAGGGCGATTGCAATCGAATGGCACTGGTTGGCTGACTATCCAATCGGAAAACTATAAAGAAGGTTCGCTTGAAGACAACGGCTTAGTGATATTCGAAATAACAAGCTATGACGCATCCAATTTGAAGTATGACGCCACAGTGGGTTATTCGGATATGGAGTTCAAAGGACCGGGACGCGACTTGATTGTTAATGGAACCTCTGTGATGACTGGTGTCAATATAATTAATCTATTTGGCACTAATCTCATTGGCGTCGATAGCATGAATACAACAGCGACTATTCAAGATAACCTGTCCGGGAATACACTTTATTTAGACAATTTTTCTCTATCATACGACCAAGGAGTAGGTGTTCCCGGTTCATTTTTCGGAAATATATCCGGCAATGTCTACGAGAGTAATCTCGGATATTTTTCACTCACATCGCCAGGAACTCCAGAACTGGCTATGAACTCAACTTCTAGCATTGGATTCTACAGCGGCGCGCTTACTATTACTGGTAGCAATAATACTTCAGTGGCATTCAATTCGTTGAACCCTTACTTTGCTTACATTGGCTTGGATCTGACTGGATCAGGTAGCATTCAGCAGGTTGCACGTTTTGATCTTACAAACAGTCAAATAGACACAACCACGGATCCACTAGGCAGGCAGAACCCAGTTGCTTCAATAGACCAGCCGGCCTCTACCACACTCGATCAACCTACCACACTAAATGCATACTATAGTCACAGCCCTAAAGGCGCTTTTCTTACGTGCCAGTGGAACATGAAATTAGTTCCACCTGGCAGCGCCATTCCTACCGGAATAACTGCTGGCCCAATGCTATCGTTTACGCCGGATATGCCCGGCGATTATCTCGCAGTTCTGACCGTTTCTGATGGCAGTCAAACTGCGACGGACGCATATGTTCTTCATGTTAATCCACCGGGCCGGCCCCCTAATTCCGGATATAGCGGTGTGGCCCTGGGCGGAGATATAGCCGCGGCTGTTGGTCAAAAAGTGCAACTTGACGGTCGCGATGCAGATTCTGCCACCCCAGGAATTCCACCCAACTGGTCGCTGACGGCACCGCCGGGAAGCAATGCAGCATTGGTTAATCCAACTTCGTTATCGCCGTATTTCACTCCAGACATCCCCGGCTACTACCTCGTAACGCTCGGTTCGGGATATATGATTGTCGGCGTGGGCGTGTCACCACATTACACCCCACCAGCTTTGCTGGAATCCTCCCTGGAAGCACCATCGGGATTTGCTGCTGTAGGAGATATTAATGGAGACGGCCGGCCAGATATTGTTTATCCCTATGGCCCATTTGGCAGTAGTGACGGTGGAGTCGTTGAGCTATTGCAGCAGCCGAATGGAACATTTAACGCAAACGTTGTGTCGGTCAGCGAACCTACCGCGAAAGTTGCTTTTGCCGATCTGAATGGCGACGGGCGCACAGACCTTATAGCCGCGGGCTATAACCTGCTTGCGGATTATGCATTGCTACAACAATCGGACGGTTCGTTAGGTACCCCAATAACCATAACCGATACCGGCACCTACTTCACGCTATCCACTCTAGGTAACGGCACCACCACAAACTTCATACAGTTCGACTCACAAGGCGGGATATCCGGATTGACAGCGTACACATACGCTGCGCCTGACAGTTTCACTTCAAATTTTGTTGGTTTTGGAAATGATAGCGATTTTCTTGATGTAGGTCCGGTAACCATGGAAGACGTGACTGGGGATCATATACCTGATGTAATTGCAATTGGATCATACCAATCCAGTCCGGTTTCCATTATCGTTTTACCAGGTCTTGCAGATGGAACCTTTGGCACACCGGTAACTTATCCTTTTACGTCATCAAATTTTCAGGGCTCCAGTATTGCTGTTGGAGACCTTAACAATGACGGTTTAAATGATGTTGTTGCCCTTAATTGGTACAACGCGACTGCAGATATATTTTACCAACAACCGAACGGAACATTGGGCTCCGCGATGGAAATTACGCTTCCTGCTGTCCCTTTCAATAGCCCTCAACCGGTCATCGCAGACATCAATGGCGATGGCAAAAATGATCTGGTCACGTTCAACGCCGATCTGGCTGGCCAAGATACTGTTAATTATTGCGTGCCAAGTTGGTGCTATATTGGCATGAATTTTCAAGGAAGCAATGGTACCCTCACCACGACTTACTTATACCCTTTTATCTCTTATACTGCCTATGCTCAAACGTATCCACTCATTTCCGTGCATGACTTGGATCAAGACGGGTTACAGGACTTGATAGTAAGTGGATTTGGAAATTATGTGATGTTCCAGATTCCATTTAACTGATAAAGGAGTGGTCGTTATGCGGGGTCGGACCCGTATAACTGCTGTTGTTCGTATCGGGTTGGGCTGATTTCCAGAAGGCATAACTGTGTAATTGAGATTTTCAAGTCTGCTTGTTTATCTTAAGCATGCTAGTTCGAGCTTTCAGATTTTAGTGCTGCAGTGATGATTGGCTTTGCCCACTCAGGAATCTGCGACGGCACTATTGAATTACGGATTTTCCCATGCCGCATGTGCAGAATCAGCGAGAGCGGCGGCAGCTTCCCCGTGGCCGGATCACCGTCCCCGCTGTTGTCGAATACCTTCACTTCGGTCAACCTGGGCAGAAGGCGGATAAGGTTTCGCCGGCTGCCATCGTAGCGCTCCCTGATCTTTTCTGCGGGGATGTCATGCCCGCCGCGTTTCACACGCGCCGTCACGCGGGCGATGTGCAATTCAGGACTCTTGAGTCCGACATAAAACATCCTGACCTCAAGCCCGGCCAACAGCGCAGATTCGAGCGTGGCCGTGATAGTGTTTCCGCCGAGGGTGGTTTCAAACCAGTAGTCCTGTCGGTTCTTGACCGCAGCCTGCAGCCTTTTCAGGCTCTCCATCCACGCGAGACTGTTGGCCGTGCTCTCCGAAATACCGGGCTGTGTTTCGAGGATGCGCCTGGTTACCTCATCAGGATTGAAATAGTCGCCTCCAGCTGCTCGCACAAACGCGCCGGCGACGCTGCTTTTTCCGGCACCGTTGGTTCCCGCCAGCACCCAGATGCAAGCCGCGGCTTTAGCCACGTTTGCGAACGGCGCTAACCGCTGCCTTGCCAAGTTCAGCCGGCGTTGCCTTGAACAGGGCGCGACCCGCCGCCTTAGCCGCCGGTGTCTGCATGCGCGCCACCAGCGCATCGAATTCGGCGGTTAGGATCTTCAAGGGGTCTGGCGACCGTTCCAGGAGTGCCTGGTATTCTTCCATCGAGAGCAATACCGCCCGGGCCTTGTCCCGTTTGGTGATGGCCACCATGCCCTTGGCCAGAGCCTTTTCCAGGATCGTGCCGAAGGTGTTCTTGGCGTCGGTGGCGCTGACTGACTCCACCGCCTGCCCGCGGATGTTGCGTACCGATAGCGTGCTCATAGAAAATACCTCGCTTAACAAACAATTTTATTATAGCCGAAATAGCTATTTAAGCTATAAACCGGAATGAACGGGAATGCCACTTTTCCCTCCTCGGAAGACCACATGCCGTCTCCAGCGGCACTGCCATCACCTGGAACAGCCTGAACATGCCCACCTGCATCGATGCGAGTGGCTGCGGCGGTTACGCGGGGTCGGACCGGCATAACTGTTTGATGTATCAGGAAAACATGTATAAATAATGACTGATGAGGACTTTAAACAGTCCATTTATTGGTCAAAACGGTGTTATAAGGAAGGAACCATGCCCTACATACTCGGGATCAGGCCTTGAAATATCAATTCTAAAAAGCGAATGTTCGATTTGGTCAGTGCTGAGATATCAGCTCGATTCGATTGCTGCAGAAATGGGGTCGACTCAGGTCTTTATAATTCAGTTTTACTGGGTGAGCGTGTGTTGTAGCCGGGCTGTTAAGGGTTGAGTAATAACTTAAAGCCGCCACATTCTATTTTTGGTGATTTGCTTGTGAGCCTTTAGGGGCTGCAGTGCGTTGTGGTCCTATGTTTTTATTAAAAAATGCCAGCAGGCGAGTGAAAAAATCCGTCTCATCATCTATTTTACTAAAGCCATGAATTTCATTGGGGTAGTACTTGAATTCCACCTGTTTACCCAATTTTTCAAGCACTAGTTTCATTCGAAAAGCCTGTTCTGGATCCACACGCGTGTCCTTGCCGCCTTGCGCAAGAAATACCGGCCGTTTGATCTTGGCTGCGAGATACACAGGTGAGACAGCGCGTAGTTGTGCTGCGTCCTTTGTTGGGTCACCCGTGATATCGGCCATCTCAGCACGGTTTTCCTTGTCGTACTGAATATAGGATGAATCGTATAGCAGCGGTATATCGGTAACTCCTGCATAACTGGCCGCACACTTATATAAATCCGGGTAACGGATCAGGCTCATCAGGGCAGAGTAACCACCGTAACTCGCGCCAAAGAGACATATCCTGTTCTTATCTATGGGCGCGGATTTCAGCACAGCTTGGACGGCCTCATTGATGTCATCTTCGATCTTCCTGCCCCATTGCCGCTTGCCGGCATTCATGAATTTTTTTCCGCTACCACCTGAACCCCGATAATTGACTTTAAGCACCGCGTAACCGCGGCTTGCCAAAAGCTGAGCCACATCATCAAAGCCATTCACATTGAATACACCTATAGGGCCGCCATGCGGAATTACTACCAAAGGAAATGGACCATGACCATTTACCGGAAGAGTTAATAGGTAGTAAATGATGAAGCCATCACTTGTCTTGACTGAGCCGTCCCTGACCGGCGCCATCTTGTGGCTATCAAGCCATGGGCGTTCAACACCGAGCAACTGCGCGTTATGCTTGGCGGCATCAAATGCATAGTAAGAGCCTGAATGCGTGTCGTTATAGACATAGACCAGAATTTCATTGCCATTTTTTGATATGTCGAAAGGTACCACCTGTTCACCTGGAAAGGCTTGTTTAAGAGCAGTCATATAACCCTTTGCACGGGGATCAACAACTACATAATGAGGCGTTGCACCTTCATACCAAATCAGATAAGTCAATGAATCGGTGAATAAATCGTAGTGATAAGAAGCTACATCGCCTTCATCTGTAGCAAACACAGTGCGTATGAATTTGTTGGTGCGTGGATCATATTCAAATATTCCGATAGTATTTCTGCCTTCATTGGTCATGACGT
>JAGWOR010000053.1 GCA_028870845.1 Gammaproteobacteria bacterium
GATTGGCCTTGGGCGAAATGCACGTCAGCCTAACGCAGCTTGGCAATGATCTCTTCCGAGGTAAATCGCTTTCTTGGCATGGTTGATATCTCCCGTTTCAGATAGTGTAGGGACATTCAACCTGGACCAAAAATTCAAAGGCAGGTCACCGCCACCTGCGACACGTCCATGCCTTCATACCGACGCCGCCACACGTACAGCGTCTGGTCCGACACACCGTACTTACGTGCTGTCGTGGGCACGCCGTGACCCGCCGCCTCGCCCAGAATCCGGACGATCTGCTCTTCCGTAAAACGCTTCTTCATAGGACCTCCGACAGGCTATCCTAAACCTGCCAGCCGTCCGAAAAACCGGGGGCACTCCACAACAATGCATTCCCAATATGTTTCGAGCCTAACGCTGTTCGCGGAAACACCGAAATGGGCGCTCAGTCCAACTTTGTTTTCATTGTCTGTTGATTTGCAGTTAAATTTGACCCGGGTCAAATTTAACTGCAAATCAACACTTACGCCGCAGCGCTCAGCGTTTCGCTATAACTACGATACAAAATGCCAATTTAGCTTCAATGTGACGTATATACGGGCGTCAGCCAATTTCACCTCTCAATTCCAATGATTTTCACGAATAGAGTATAAATTTTCACGAATTACTTCCCCCTACACAACCATTAAACATCGAGATTCGCCACTTCCAGGGCGTTCTTTTCGATGAACTCGCGGCGCGGTTCCACCGCGTCCCCCATGAGCGTGGTGAATACATCGTCGGCGCTGCGCGCATCCTCGATGCGCACCTTGAGCAGACGCCGGGTCTGCATGTTCATGGTGGTTTCCCACAATTGCTCGGGATTCATTTCTCCCAAGCCTTTGTATCGCTGGATTGACTGGCCGCGTTTGGCCTCCTCGATCAGCCAGCTCATCACTTCCTTGAAGCTGGTCACTTCCCGGCTGTGATCCCCACGCACCACGTATGCGCCTTCACCGATTAAACCATCCAACTGCTGGGATAAAGTCGCGATGCTTTTATATTCACCGGAAGCAAAGAATTCCCGGTGGATGAACTTGTCCGTGGATAAACCGTGATGGGCGCGTGTAATGCGTATGCTGGGAACATCGCGGTTGGCGTCCTTGTGAAGCGTCAGTGAGTAGTGGGTGCCGGCGCCGTCATCGGCGTTCAGATTCTCTTGCAGTTTTTTGACCCAGCTTGCGAGCCATTTGCCATCGGTGAATTTTTCCGGGGTCACGACCGGCATATACAGCAGTTTTTCCAACACCCGCTCATCATAGCGGCGTGCCCAGCGCCGGATCATGGCCATGACTTCCATGTAACGCGATGCCAGGTTTTCCAGCGCCGTACCACTCATGGCGGGCGCCTTGGCCTTGACGTGGAGTTTGCTGTTCTCCGTGGCGGAACGCAGCAGCAAGCCGCTTAGTTCTGCATCATCCTTCACATACTGCTCCTGTTTGCCACGCTTCACTTTGTAAAGCGGAGGCTGGGCAATATACACGTGCCCACGGGCGATGAGTTCCGGCATCTGCCGGTAGAAAAATGTCAGCAGTAAGGTGCGGATATGCGAACCATCCACATCCGCATCCGTCATGATGATGATGCGGTGGTAGCGCAGGTTCTCGATGTTGAATTCCTCGGCGCCGATGCCGCATCCAAGCGCCGTGATTAAAGTCCCGACTTCAGCTGATGACAGCATCTTGTCGAAGCGTGCCTTTTCCACATTCAGGATCTTGCCCTTTAACGGCAGGATGGCCTGATACTTGCGGTCACGGCCCTGCTTGGCGGAACCGCCGGCGGAGTCTCCCTCTACTAGAAACAATTCCGACAGCGCCGGGTCGCGTTCCTGGCAATCGGCCAGCTTGCCGGGTAAGCCTGCTACATCCAGTGCGCTTTTGCGCCGCGTCATCTCACGTGCCTTACGCGCAGCTTCGCGGGCACGGGCCGCGTCCATGACCTTGCCGATGATGATCTTGGATTCCGCGGGTTTTTCCAGCAGGAATTCCTCAAATTTTTCCGCCATCAAGGATTCCACCACGCCCTTGACGTTGGACGACACCAGTTTGTCCTTGGTCTGTGAGGAAAATTTCGGATCTGGGAGCTTAACTGAGACGATGGCTGTCAGGCCTTCACGCGAGTCATCGCCAGTCAGCGGTATTTTCTCCTTTCTCAGGCGCGCCTCTTTTTCAATGTAGTTGTTGACCGTGCGGGTGAGCGCGGCACGGTAGCCCGCCAGATGCGTGCCGCCATCCCGTTGTGGGATATTGTTGGTGAAACAATACACAGTCTCCTGGTAGGAATCGTTCCACTGCATGGCGATTTCCACCGTGACCCGGTCACGCTCGGCAAGAAAATGGAACACAGATGGATGCAATGCATTCTTGTTGCGATTGAGGTGCTGCACAAACGCCATGATGCCCCCCTGATACTGGAAGACATCGTGCTTGTCGGTGCGCTGATCGTTGAGCAGGATGCGCACACCGGAGTTCAGGAAGGAGAGTTCCTGCAGGCGGCGTGCCAGGGTTTCGTAGCTGAACTCGATATGGCTGAAAATTTTGGCGCTTGGCTTGAAGCGGATCTCGGTGCCGGTTCCCTGGTCCTCGCCAATGGCTCTGAGTGGATAAACAGGATCACCGTTATGGTATTCCTGCTCGTAGAGCTTGCCTTCGCGCTTGATAAGCAAGTGCAGCCGTTCGGAAAGCGCATTCACCACCGACACCCCGACACCGTGCAGCCCGCCGGCTACTTTGTAGGAGTTATCGTCGAACTTACCGCCCGCATGCAGTACCGTCATAATAACTTCTGCTGCCGAACGCCCCTCCTCCTTATGTAAATCAACGGGTATTCCGCGGCCGTTATCGATGACCGTAATCGACTCATCTTCATGAATCGTAACGGAAATTTCCGTGCAGTAGCCAGCGAGGGCCTCGTCGATGGAGTTATCCACCACCTCAAAAACCATGTGGTGCAAACCGGTGCCGTCATCGGTGTCGCCAATATACATACCCGGCCGTTTTCTGACTGCGTCAAGCCCCTTTAAGACCTTGATATTATTGGAATCGTAGCGTTTGATATCGGGCATGACTGGGGCACCGGGATTAAAAAATCATTTTAGCATTTACGTGATTTTTCCTTGTTCCACGTGGAACAATTTGGCTGCTACGTCCATTATCCATTGCCCAGACTCTATAGCGGTGATCAAGGTTTGGGAACCAGTTTCCAACACTCGCTGTAAAAACCGCTGCTGGTGTATTGAGTCCAGTTCAGAAGGAAAATCGTCCAATAACAAAGTGCATACCCTGCCCGTCAGGGATCGATATATCACTGTCTGGGCCAGCAACAGGGACCCCGCCAAAACCTTCTCCTGGCCCATGGAAATCCGCTCCCGGGCTGCATTGCCGTTAATTCTGATGCTGATTTCCGCCCGATGCGGTCCACAACGGGTGCTTCCGGACTCATAGTCTCTGTGGATTGTTTTTTCAATCGCCGTTGACAGGCTGAGCTCCTCCGGCCAACCCGAATGGTAATCAAGGTTGATTTCAGCCCCCCCCAGAGCCTGACTTGCCCACTGTAGGGCTGTGGGCAATAAGTTCGCCAGATAAGCACGCCGCATACGATCCAGGGCGTTGCCATGGACCACAAGTTCTTCATCCCAACCCGCCATTTCCTTCAACGCTCTTTTAGCCCTCAATAATGCGTTACGTTGCTGTAAGGCGCGCTGGTACTTGCGCCATGAGGGGAAAAAGGCGGGTTCCACGTGAAACACGCCCCAATCCAGGAATTGCCTGCGGCTTCTAGGACCGCCTCCAATCAGTTGATGGGCTTGACTGTCGATTAATTGAACAGGGAAGTTTTCGGAAAGACTGGCCAGATTTTCGGGCGCCATCCCCGCAATCTTTGCTAGTAATTGGCGATGGCTCTGGACCAGTCCTACGGGCAATGGTATCGCTGACCGAGGGTGTGTGGTTAGGCCATGGATCTGAAATTCCGCCGATCCGGTTCGAATGGCAGCTTCCAGATTCCCAGCCCTGAAAGAGCGGCCACGTCCCAAAAGATACACAGCTTCGATCAGGCTGGTTTTGCCGCTGGCATTCTTGCCAATAATCAGGTTGAGGGTAGGGTCAAATTCCAGATCGGCAGAGGAGATACAACGGAAATTCCGTATTGAAAGTCGCGTTAGACCCATAATGACCGACGGTCACAGACGCATGGGCATAACTACGTAGCGGCACTCTTCGCTATCTGGTGAACGGATCAGGCAGCTACTGTTGGCGTCAGTCAAGGTAATGCGCACCTGTTCGCCTTCCAGTGCACTCAGCGCATCCATCAAATAGGTCACATTAAAGCCGATTTCCAGCTCGGGACCTTGGTATGCGACTTCCAGCTCGTCTTCAGCCTCTTCTTGTTCCGGATTATGGGCCATGACTTTCAATTGGTTCGTCGTCAGTTGCAGCCTGACCCCGCGGTACTTTTCATTGGAAAGGATTGCGGCTCGTCCCAGGGTTTCTTTAAGCATTTGTCGGTTAGCGCTGAAAATCTTGTCTCCGCCCTTGGGTATTACACGGTCATACTCTGGAAACCTGCCGTCGATGAGCTTGGACGTAAAACGGATGCCCGGCAGTGTGATCCGCAGGTGATTGGTTCCCAATTCAACGGCTGCATCAGTATCATCGTCACCCAACAAGCGTTGCAGTTCCAGCACGCCTTTGCGCGGCAAAATCACCTGCTGCACAGCACTCTCACCCACGGAGGCGCTCACATCACATAGCGCCAGACGATGCCCGTCGGTCGCCACTGCCCGCAGATGTTTTTCATCTGTTTCCAGCAGCATGCCATTCAGGTAGTAGCGCACGTCTTGCTGAGCCATGGAAAAGGCTGTTCTGGATATCAGCTCACGCAGCAGTTTCTGGCTTACCTTGAAGCCACGCTGAACGTTGATATCTTCGACTGAAGGGAAATCCGCGGCCGGCAGTGTGGTCAGGCTGAAACGGCTCTTGCCGGAACGTATGCTGAGCTTGCCCTTGTCCAAGTAGACCGTGATCTTGGCTGCTTCCGGCAGGGACCGGCAGATATCCAGTAATTTTCTTGCCGGTACGGTTAGCTCACCCTTTTCCTGCACGTCAACGGCGGCGTTTGCCACCAATTCCACTTCCATATCCGTGCCGGTCACCGCCAGTCCGGCATCACTAACCGATAGCAGCAAATTGGCCAGGATCGGCATGGTCTGTCTTCGTTCGACTACGCCTACTACCGCCTGGACCGGTGAAAGCAGCGTGTCGCGCAGGGTTTCGAATTTCATCTATGCACCCGTTGGAGCTGAGATAATTGCATCTTAACTTGATAAACCAGTAATGATTACAAGCAAGCGAAAATCGGTTGATAACCGTTATTAAACCATATATATCAACAACTTACATTTATAATTACCTGTTTGTTTATGGCCTGAAAAGTCCCAAAAAGCTTGTGCGTAATCTGTGTATTAGGCCGGTGCAGGACATTGGCCACAGGCTATGCACAGGCTTTCAACTGGAAAGCGTTCGGATCAGGGTTTGATAATCATCATCGAAATTGGAAATCATGGCGCGCAGCTCCTGAACCTTGCGACAGGCATGCAGAACAGTCGTATGGTCACGTCCGCCAAAAGCATCACCAATTTCAGGCAGGCTATGTGTAGTCAATTGCTTGGCAAGGCTCATGGCCACTTGCCTGGGCCTGGCTATTGAGCGGCTGCGCTTCTTGGACAACATATCACTGACCCGCACATGAAAATAATCGGCCACGGTCTTCTGGATATTATCCAGGGTTACCAGCCGGTCCTGGCGTGCCAGGATATCCTTGAGCCAGTCCCGGGTATTTTCCATGGAGACCGGCTGGCCGGTGAACTGTGCATTAGCGGCCACCCTGCGTAGGGCACCTTCCAGTTCACGGATGTTTGAACTGATGCGTTGGGCGATGAAAAACGCCACATCATTTGGAAGCGCAACATTTTCGTGGATGGATTTTTTCATGAGAATGGCCACCCGGGTCTCGAGCTCAGGCGGCTCGATGGGAACCGTCAGCCCCCATCCAAACCGTGACTTCAGGCGTTCCTCCAGACCTTCAACCTCCTTGGGATAGCGGTCGCACGTCAGGATCACCTGCTGTTTACCTTCCAGTAAGGCATTGAAAGTATGGAAGAATTCTTCCTGGGAACGCTCCTTACCCACAAAAAACTGGATATCATCGATTAACAATGCATCCAGGGTTCGGTACTGACGTTTAAATTCGTTAATGCTGTTGTGCTGCAGCGCCCTTACCATATCGTTGACGAAGCGCTCGGAATGCACGTAAGCAACCCGGGCTTGCGGGTTGCGCAGCTCAATCAGGTGGCCGATGCTCTGCATCAAGTGGGTTTTACCCAGACCCACACCACCGTAGATGAATAGGGGGTTGTAAGCCCGGCCTGGATTTTCAGCCACTTGGCGGGCGGCCGCCAGGGCGAACTGGTTGGACTTGCCCTCGACGAAGGTTTCAAAGGTGTACAGCGGGTTGAGACCGGTGCCCGGCGTGGGCATGGCTTTGCCTGTGACGGCCGCTAAGGGTGCCCCAATCGGTTCATCCTGCGCGGTGCCCACTTCCAGGAGCACCCGGCGCTCCCGGTCTTCCGCCAGTTCCATGGCCAGTTTGGATATCCTGGGCAGGAACCGGTCACGTACCCAGTCCATGACGAAGCGATTTGGCGCCAGCAGCCTTAGGGTTCCGCTGTCTTCCTGGGCGTGCAGCGGGCGGATCCAGGTGTTCAGTTCCTGTTCTGTGAGCTCATGCTCCAAATGATCCACACACCGCGTCCAAAGCGATGCCATGCTTGACTCCCGGCGTAACAAGTGATTCAACCGACTCGGCAGCGCTTCGACGGCGCTGCGCGAAGGAGGGTGGGAGTCTATACCGGTTTCCAGGAGTTATCCACAAGCCGGGAATGCACGTACAAAAAACAATCTATGTTGACAGCAGGCCGTCGCCCACGTCTAATATCGCCCCTTTGCCTGCGGCTCCCCGCAGTGCAGATGGACGGTCAGCAGCATGAAACGAACCTATCAACCCAGCAAAATCCATCGCAAGCGCACCCATGGCTTTCGGGCGCGCATGGCAACCAAACGCGGCCGCCAGGTATTGAACGCTCGCCGCGCCAAAGGACGGGCGGTACTCTGCCCTTAAGCCCGAACAGCTGCGGTTTTCCGCCAGCGGTCCGGCTGCACACCCCGGCAGAGTTCAACCAGGCTTTTCGCTCCGGAACGCTGATCAAGGATGCGTGTTTCCGCGCCTATGTCATCAGCAATCAGCAAGGCGCGCGGCTGGGCATCAGCGTGTCACGCAAGTCCATACCGGGTAGCGTAGAGCGCAACCGCATCAAAAGGCTGGTCAGGGATAGTTTCCGGCGAAACCGCGCCACGCTGCCGGCAGCCGACATCGTGATCCAGGCCAGGCGAGCATCGGCTTGCATGGACAATAACGGCATCCGCAACAGCCTCGAATGGCATTGGCAGGAACTGAAAAAGCAATGCGCAGCATCCTGATTATCCTGATCCGCGGTTATCAATATCTCATCAGTCCGCTGCTGGGAAACCATTGCCGTTTCGAGCCTTCCTGTTCTGAATACGCGCGGCAGGCCATCGCCCGGTTCGGGATTTTTACTGGCTGCTGGCTGGCGCTGCGCCGCATTCTGCGATGTCATCCCCTGCATCCAGGTGGCTATGATCCAATACCTTCAGTGAAGCACCGTCATGGATAACCGCCGGCTGTTCCTGTTTGCCGCCCTGGTGTTCGTGGCTTTCCTGATTTATCAGGCATGGATGCGGGATTACGGGCCAAAACCGCCGCCGGTGCAGACACCGCCGACAGCGGCCAGCAGTGCACCAGCCCCAGCATCGGTGCCGGCGATCCCAACGGCGCCGGGACCGGCGGCTTCACCGGCCAGTAACTCCAGCAATCCAGCCGCAGTTGCTGCCGCAACTTCGGCAAACCAGCTGCCCACCGGAAAACAGATTGAAGTGCGCACCGATGTATTGGATGTACGCATCGACACGCTCGGTGGCGATATCCGCGAGGCACAGTTACTGAAATATCCGCTGGAGCTCAACCAGCCGCAACGGGTTAAGGTTATCGATAGCAATCCAGAGGATTTGCTCATCACCCAATCCGGGCTGCAGACCCACTCGGGACCGGCGGCGCCTAATCTTGCATCGCTATACACCGCCACCCGGGACCAGTATCAGCTGGCGCCGGGTGAAAAAACCCTAACGGTGGTTCTCACCTGGAAAGACCGGCAGGGCCTGGAGGTGGAAAAAACCTACACTTTCACGCGCGGCAGTTACCAGATCGGCCTCGCCTACAGCGTGCATAACGCATCATCACAGGCCTGGAGCGGTGCCCAGTATCTGCAATTTGAAAACCATTACGTCCAGGAAAGCCACAGCCTGTTCAGCGTGCACCGATACGACTACCAGCGGGTTGCCTTCCATGGCAGCGATGGCTATCAGGAGCTCGAGTTCAAGGACCTGGATAAAACGCCATTGAACAAGACCACGGCGGGCGGCTGGATATCCGTGGTCAATCACTACTTCCTGGCGGCTGCCATACCCATGAGCCAAAAACCGTCTGGCGCAACCGCTGGACAGCAGCCAGCGGGGGCCGCGGAAAACCTGTATTACACGCGGGCCTTGGGGAATTCAAATTATTCGGTTGGCACCATCACTTCCGTGAAGACCGTCGCGCCCGGCGGCCAGGCAATTTTTGCCGACAAATTCTTCATCGGCCCGAAGTTGCAAACCCGCCTGGCGGAAGTGGCCCCGGGTCTGGAACTCACCGTGGATTACGGCAAGCTCACCATCATTGCCGAGCCCATATTCAAGCTGCTCAACCTGATCCACCGTTTCATCGGCAATTGGGGCTGGTCCATCCTGGTGCTGACCTTGCTGTTCAAGCTGCTGTTCTATCCCCTGAACCAAATCAGCGGCCGCTCCATGGCCAAGATGCGGCGGGTGCAGCCCAGGCTCAAAGCCCTGCAGGAACGTTACAAGGACGACCGGGCGCGCTTGGGCCAGGCCACCATGGAGTTTTACAAGAAGGAAAAGATCAATCCCATGGGCGGCTGTCTGCCGATGCTGGTGCAAATGCCGATATTCTTCGCACTGTTTTACGTACTGATTTATAGTGTGGAGTTGCGCCAGTCACCGTGGCTCGGCTGGATCCATGACCTGTCGGCGCCCGACCCGTATTACATTCTGCCGATACTTTATTGCGCGGTGTTTTTCATCCAGCAGCGCATCAGTCCGCAGCCCACCACCGACAAGATGCAGCAGCGCATCATGATGTTCATGCCGCTGGGCATTGGCGTGTTGTATGCAGTACTGCCGTCGGGTCTGGCGCTGTACTACGTGGCCAACTCCATCCTCACTATCGCGCAGCAATGGCGCATCAACTCGGTGGTGGGCATGGACAACAAGAAACACGCGGCCAAAACTGATTAGCGGGCCGGCGAACCCGCTCAATTTTTCAGACGTGTTTCAATCAACACCTTCGACCGCAGGGTGCGATGCACAGGGCAATGGTCGGCGATCTCCAGTAAACGCTGCTGTTGTTCCGGGCTGAGTGCGCCCTGCAGTTCGATGACGCGTTCGAACCGGTCAATGCGGCTGTTTTTATCGTCGCAGTTTTCACAATCACGGGCATGGATCTTTTCGTGGGTGAGCTGCACGCGCACACCCTCCAGCGGCCAGTTTTTATGGTCCGCATACATGCGCAGGGTGATGGCGGTGCAGGCGCCCAGCGCGCTGGTCAGGTATCCGTAGGGCGAAGGTCCCAGGTCGCCGCCGCCGCTGTCAGGCGGTTCGTCCGCCAGCAAGCCGTGGCGGCCGGCGATGATCTCCGTGCGGTAATGGTCCCGACCGATCTGCGCCAGCACCTGGCCTTCTTCCGCCGTTTCCACTGCCGCCGGGATACCAAGCTCGCCCAGGTACTTGCTTGCCCAGGCGGCCACCAGCAGGCCCACGTATTCGGAATCCTGCGGCCGGCTCAGTAGATGATCCGCGCCGCTCAGGGCCACAAAACTCTTGGGGTGCAGGGCGGCGGCGAAGATCAATCCGGCGTTGCTGATGTCCACCAATGCGTCACTGGGCGAATGCAGAATCAGCAGGGGCTTGCGCAAGGCATGGATGTTTTCCTGCCAGCGCTGGTTTTCCAGGTCTTCCAGGAAGCTTTTCTTGAACAGGAACTTGCGTCCCGCCAGCAGCACCTCGGCCTGACCGCGCTGCTCGATGACCCGGCGCGCGCCGCCCAGGAGATTGGCCACATGCTCCGGGTTGGCGGGGGCTGCCACCGTGGCCACGGCCACACAGCTGGTTATCTGGTGGGCGGCTTCCAGCACCGCGGTACCGCCCAGGGAATGACCCACCAGGATCCCGGGTGCCTGGTGGTTTTGCTCCAGAAAAGCAGCCGCCTGCACCAGGTCGGAGATATTGCTGCTCAAGTTGGTGTCGGCGAATGTTCCCTGGCTCTCGCCGAGCCCGGTGAAATCGAAACGCAGCACCGCGATACCCTGCATGCACAGGGCCAGCGAGATGTCCACGGCGGCCCGCACGTCCTTGCCACAGGTGAAACAATGGGCGAACAGGGCATAGGCGCGTGGTTTGCCATGGGCGGGCATTTCCAGCAGACCTGCCAGCAGCTGGCCCTGGGCATTGGGGAAACGGACGGCGACAGCGCTCATGGTTTCCTGCCTTGTGGGGTTCGTTCAGGATGTGGATCGGCTTTACACTGATTTTCCCATGAAACCCGCCAGCCTAGCTGTGAATGACACCATCGCCGCCATAGCGACACCGGCAGGGCGCGGCGGGGTGAGCATTGTGCGCGTGTCAGGTCCCGACACCATACGCATCGCCGCGGGCCTGATGGGCCGTGTGCCGCGGCCCAGAGTTGCCAGTTTGCGGACCTTTACCGACGCCGCAGGTGAAATTCTGGACAGCGGGCTGGCGCTGGTTTTCCGTGCACCACATTCGTTCACCGGCGAAGATGTGCTGGAACTGCATACCCACGGCGGCCCGGTAGTGTGCTCGCTGGTGCTCAAACGGGCGTGCGAGCTGGGCGCGCGTCTGGCGCGCCCCGGTGAATTCTCCGAACGCGCCTACCTGAACGGCAAACTGGATCTGGCCCAGGCGGAGGCCGTGGCTGACCTCATCGACAGCGCCAGTGAACAGGCGGCGCGTGCCGCTATGCGCTCGCTCAGCGGCGAGTTTTCCACCCGTGTGCAGGTCTTGGTGGAGCTGCTGATCGCGCTGCGCATGTATGTGGAAGCCGCCATCGATTTTCCCGACGAGGAACTGGATTTCCTGAGCGACGGCAAGGTGGCGCAGCGGCTCAACGACATCCGTGCTGGTTTCGATGTGCTCAGCACCGCGGCTCAGCAGGGCAGTGTGCTGCGGGAAGGACTGACGGTGGTCATCGCCGGCCGGCCCAATGCCGGCAAATCCAGCCTGCTGAACCAGCTGGCCGGCCACGAGGCCGCCATCGTCACCGAGATCCCAGGCACCACCCGCGACCTGCTGCGCGAACACATCAACCTGGATGGTCTGCCGTTGCATGTGATCGACACCGCCGGCCTGCGGGACAGCACCGACCGGGTGGAACAGGAAGGGGTGCGGCGCGCCCGGGAGGTCATGGACTCCGCCGACCGAGTGTTGCTGGTGGTGGACGATACGATGGGATTCTCCGCCGAGGATGCCCGCAGCCTGGAACAGCTGCCGTCTAAACTGCCGGTCACGCTGGTGTACAACAAAATCGACCTGAGCGGCAGACCGGCTGGAATCCACCAGGAGCAGGGCCGTGATTTGGTGGCATTATCGGCAAAAACCGGTGAAGGCTTGGATTTGCTCAGGGAACATCTCAAAAAAGTTGCAGGCTACCAGGCCGTTGGTGAAGACACCTTCCTGGCGCGCCGCCGCCACCTGCAGGCCCTGGGAAAAACCCGCGCGCATCTGGATCTGGCTCAGACACATTTGCAGCAGCGCGCCGGTGAACTGCTGGCGGAGGAATTGCGGCTGGCGCAGCAGTGTCTGGGCGAGATTACCGGCGTATTCAGCAGCGAGGATTTGCTGACCCGGATTTTTTCCAGTTTCTGTATCGGCAAGTGACCCGCTCATCCGCGATCTTCGTACGATTGCATGAAGCCTGCACTGTTTACCTAATTGTATAGTTTGCTCAATTTTCAATTCGAAATGTATCGATCTACTTATGAACAATTTAGACGATAAAAGAAGCGACCACGTCTTTAAGCTTGCAAGACTGATGCGTTACAAAGTCTTTGATCTAATTTAAGTACTTAAATATTGTTTCGATGGCTATCTGTGAGCGTTTGCGTGAAATTAAATGAACGTGGTCCAGATAACCTGTTGAATTACAAAGAATAGCTTTCACTTAGCATTCACTATGAACCAAGGGCTGGATCTTCGCATCTTTCCAGATGCGCCATATTTATCAACTACTTAGTACGCTGCCTCACTTCAATTCTGAAGCATGCGCAACACGTTGTTACTTTTACTGACCGAATAAAAAATATTTTTCCAAAATATATATGCGGCGTATAAACATGTTTTATGCACGCAACATTTTATGTCTGATTGCCCGCCGTTCGGCCTTCTCCAGAAATTGGCATGCCGGATGCTTTAATTTTAATAAAATCTTAAATCAATCGATCAGTATTTACTTTCTCATTAGCAAGGACTAGCGTCATGCCGCATTAGGATAATGGCCAACGCAGCATACTTTCAGGATGGCTGCGTTGTTTAAGAAGAAGAATTTGGGGTTCATGCATGGAGCGTAAGGATTACGGCGTTGGAAGTGCGTCGCATCCGCAGCACATGCTTTCTATTGCCCATTTATTTTCCGGCTTATCCAGTTACATAGCCAGAAACCGGGCACGTTTCCTCCTTTCATGTGCAGTACTCGCACTAGCCGCATGGTCGGGCTCGGTATCCGCTAGCAGCTATGTCTATGACGCAGACGGTCGACTTATTTTAGTCACTGCACCGAATGGCAGTGCTGCGCAATACAGTTACGACGCAGTCGGCAATATCGCTTCAATTCAGAACTATTCGGCAACTGCACTGCGCATCCTGCTCTTCCAGCCTCAAGCCGGCCCAGTTGGTGCCCAGGTAGTGATTACTGGTACGGGGTTTAGTGCGACTTTGGCCAATAACACGGTGAAATTTAATGGTACGACAGCGAGTTTAGTTTCATCCAGCCTGAATCAGATAGTTGCGGTTGTCCCAAGCGGTGCTACGACAGGGCCGATTTCGGTTACAGTCGGTTCTTCAACGGTCAATAGCACAAGCAATTTCACAGTAACTGGGCCGGTGATTTCCAGTTTTACACCTGGGGTGGGGTCAAGTGGTACGGTTGTGATCGTCTCTGGTACTGCATTCAACCCGGTACCTGGAAGTACGACTGTCACATTGGATGGTATAACTGTTACGCCATCGTCATTATCCAATACTCAGTTTAATTTCAGTGTTCCAGCAACGGCTTATTCAGGCCCCATACAGGTAACAACTCCAAACGGAGTGGGGACCAGTACCAGCAATTTTATCGTCCCACCGACTGCGATCGGCACTTCTAATGTGGGCTCTACGGCAACGTTGAACGTAGGCGGCCCATTCGAATATTTAACAATCAGTAATGCAAACAAATATGGCATATACAGCTTTAATGCTACAGCCGGCCAGTGGCTTAGTTTGCAACTGGCATACATCTCTGTAACAGGAGCAATAAGTTACACCGTCTACTCACCGACAAATGCTGTTATAGCGCAAGGCACGGTAGGCAATCTCTTCAATATGACAATACCACTGCCGTTGATTACGGTCAGCGGGACCTATCTGATCGCATTTCAGGCCGGCTCCTCATATCCGCTTGACATTACAGCTGTCCTGCAGCAGGACAAGACGCTTACGGTCA
>JAGWOR010000009.1 GCA_028870845.1 Gammaproteobacteria bacterium
TTATCCTGCATTTTAGGCATGAATATTCCGAGCCGGTCTACTTCATAGCTTCTGCCAGTGGACATGACCTGGATCTTATGGTGGCGCTTAAGGCTGCCCTGTACGATTCGCACAAGAGAAACGACGCCGACGAAATTGTCAAACCATGAATCAATAATCAATGCCTGTAATATGGCTTGTGGGTCACCAGCAGGCGATGGAATACGCTGTATGATTTCTTCCAATAATTCAATCACCCCACTACCGGTTTTTGCGCTGACGCGCACGGCATTCCGCGCTTCGATGCCGATAATTTCCTCAATCTCACCGGAAACTTTTTGTGGATCTGCATTCGGTAAATCGATTTTGTTGATTACAGGCAATACCTCCAGGCCTTGTTCTAGAGCGGTATAGCAGTTGGCCACACTTTGAGCCTCCACCCCTTGAGATGCATCCACTACCAGCAGTGCCCCCTCACAGGCAGCCAGTGATCGCGAGACCTCGTATGAAAAATCTACATGGCCAGGGGTATCAATAATGTTGAGTTGGTATATCTCGCCATTTTTAGCTTCGTAATGCAGGGATACGCTTTGAGCCTTGATGGTAATACCCCTCTCGCGTTCGATCGGGTTCGAATCCAGTACTTGATCTTCCATTTCACGTTCGGTTAGCCCTCCACAAATCTGGATAAACCTGTCGGCAAGCGTGGATTTGCCATGATCGATATGCGCGATGATGGAGAAATTACGGATATTCTTGAGCTGCACTGTATGTCGATATGGTTGGGGAAGCGATTTTGAAGGTAATTATATGATAAATACAGGCGTTACTTGTTGTTAGCGTCCAGGAGATTCAATAAACCAGCGAGTTAAATATTCCATTGAACCAGATGCTGATTGATTTCAGCACAGCAAGCACAGGTATCGGAGCATGGCAATCAGGGCTGAGATTGCGCCAGGTAGTCTTCCAGCTTCGCGTTATCAAGTCTGCCCTGACAGATAACGGTATCGCCATACGCCAATACCGGGACTATCCTGGAGTAACGGTCTCTCAAGCTCTGCTCCGAGTCCACATCCACCATAATCACACGCAAATCGCCTTCGAAATTGGCATTTATTTCAGCAAACATCTGTTCACAAAGATGGCAATTGTTACGGTAATAGAGTGTCAGTTCAACTGGCATAATTCACACCCATGTTCAACAAACAAAATGGCGGCCCTTGTACAGAATGCTTTGCATAGCAATATTCAGGCAGGGCCATGAATCAATCATTAACAGTTGCGAGCTTAGTATCAAAAATATATTGGAATATATTATTTTTGCTTCTGTAGTGATTGCGCTATGAGCTCGACAGTCTCAGGCGGCACCTCCCCCACAACGGTAACATCTTGGTCACCAATCCTGCGTCCGTAAGCATTTATAGCTTCCATGTGTGATGGGCCGATCAACTGCTGATGGCCAGGTAGGTATTTTTCCACGAACACGGACACAGATGCCATGCCATCACTAAACACCAAGTGCCGCACTGGATCAGGTGTATCGGCCATACGCTGTATATCGTTCATGGATAAGGTAAATCCAGGCGGAAGTTCCGTGACTTTCCAGGGTACCTTTTCATCAGCACCCATCTGTTTCTCGATACCGCCTTGTATATTCCATACAAAGCCGGGTTTTAATTCCGTAGCTTTGAAAGCAGAATCGGGTATTGATTTTGGATAAGTTATTGAGGTAAACATCACCCTTTCTATCGGAATCCCAGCCTGAGTTAACAAATCCGATCGCAGAAGCATTCCATTATTTTCATCAAGCCATAAGCGAAACCCATACCGATATTTATCGCGCGGTTCAATACTTATGATTTTACAAATGTTTCCAGCCACCCTGTCTTCGCCGAGATATTTAAACTTGTAATAGGCATTGAGTTTATTTTCGTGTATGACACTTGGCATTGGGCTGGGCAAATGCGCAGACGCGTATCGACGCTCAATAATCACCGAATGGCTTTCAGGAATAATCGATTTGACTTCCTTGTGATCGCGGATTACTTCTCGTTCCGGCCCGGTGAGTGAAACCAGCCTTTCCAAACCTCCGAAACGATCCGCCCTGTGGACAATCCACATGGTTTCCATGCGATTTCCATGTATGTAGACGAAATTTCCCTGGTAATTAAGCGTACGCAGGGCCACATTCATCCGGTTCAGCCAGAATTCCGTGCTGTTGTTACTTGATGCCCCGTGGTCGTTGGAAGCCGCTGTCGCTGCAGGCGTGAGCATGGCCGCCAATATGAATGGCGGCAGCCAGCTGAACAATCGACTCATCTTTTATCCTGTTGATCCGGATTGTGCGATGTGTATGCCGCAGACCAGGTTGTCTGTGAGTATTGGTCTTGAGACATATAGAAGTAAGGCAGCATTCCCTGCTGTTCTATAGCAGTTGCGATTTCATTATGGTTTATGACGTAGTTGCTTAATCGTGCCTGGACCTCAGGCATGTTACCGTTCCACGCCGCGGCATTTGGCATACCATAAGCAACATTCCTTGTTTGCGCATTTATCTGTGACGGTACAATCTCGGATGGAGCGGAGGCTGAAAGAATATGCGAGCCATTCAAATGGTGTAAGCTGACAATTACGACAAGGGCTACACACGCCGCAAGACCCGCACCGGCGACAGATTTACCAATCTGGCTGGCAAGTTTTGCTTCACGTGATTTCACACCTGCTGAATTGTCCGCAATCACCTTCATTACCCGATCAGCGAAGCCGCGCATATCTGCTTGCGGTAATGACTTCCGCATGGCTTCACCGACAAGATGATAGCGTTCCCAAGACAGGCATAAATGCTTATCCATCGAAAATCGCCGGATCAGCAGCTCATGCTCATCTGCTGGTAACTCATTGTCCACCAGCGCTGAAATTTGTTCCCGAAGTTTATCTGACATCATAATGGATCAGTCCAACTCCTACCTGGAACTCAAAAGCGGTTGCAATTTTGAATCGATAGCTTCGCGTGCCCTGAATATCCTGGAACGTACTGTGCCCACAGGGCAAGACATTGATTGCGCGATTTCCTCATAACTCATGCCCTCGATCTCACGGAGAATAATCGCGGTACGCAGATCTTCGGGCAAATCCTCGATGGCATGCTCAACTGTGTCCTGAATCTCCTGGGTAAGCAATAAGCGTTCCGGAGTATCCATGTCCTTCAAGCGCATCTGCAAATCTGGCTGCTCCGGATCATTTATATCGACGCCGTGATCCAGGCCCCTGCGGGCCTCGGCAACCAAGTAATTCTTGGCTGTATTGATCGCTATCCGATACAGCCAGGTATAAAAAGCACTCTCACCTCGAAACCCCGGAATCGCCCGATAGGCCTTGATGAAGGCCTCCTGTGAGACATCCAGTGCTTCGCTCGCATCATGCACATAACGGGACACCAGTTTGATGATCTTATGCTGGTACTTACGTACCAGCGCATCAAAAGCGGCTCTATCGCCGCGCTGCACCCGTTCGACCAGCATCTGGTCGGAATCGACCTTTTCCGGCCGAACCTCAATGACCGGCTTCGGTTTGTGCATACGCTTGGCTCATAAGACAGTTGATGGTGCGGTTAGTTCGCCAAATTACCCCTTTACGGGTATATTTTGCTGCCCTTTGGATCCGGTTCCTAGCGTACCTATTCTAACAGCCCTGGACTGGCCTGAGCAGCATGCAACAGGACCTTAAATTCGATACCCTTATCATCGGCAGTGGTGCCGCAGGGCTTACTTTGGCCTTGAGCCTGCCAGAGCACTTTCATATCGCCGTGGTCTCAAAAGGGGCCCTTTCCGAAGGCAGTACCCTGTACGCCCAGGGCGGGATATCTGCGGCTCTCGATAAAACGGATTCAACCGAGTCACATGTTGAAGACACGCTGAACGCTGGTGCCGGCCTGTGCCTGCCTGCCGCTGTCCGTTATGTGGTCGAACACGGGCCAGCCAGCATTCGATGGCTGATTTCACAAGGCGTAAAGTTCACCCGCGAAAATGGATCGAAGCCTGATGGAGGCTATCACCTGACACGTGAAGGCGGCCACAGCCACCGACGCGTGGTTCATGTTGATGATGTAACCGGCAGGGAAATCCAAACAACATTGGAAAATGCCGTGCGCAACCGCAGCAACGTTACCCTTCTCGAACAACACATAGCCGTTGATCTTATCAACACAACCAAGCTGGGCCTGGCAGAGTCACATTGCTGCGGGGCTTACCTACTGAATCGGCATACTCAGCACGTGCGCACTGTCGGCGCAAGCCATGTCATCCTGGCTACCGGCGGGGCCAACAAGGTTTATCTATACACCACGAACCCGGACAGTTCCAGTGGTGACGGCATTGCCATGGCCTGGCGAGCGGGTTGCCGGATTGCCAACATGGAATTCATGCAGTTCCATCCCACCTGCCTGTTCCATCCAGCTGCAAAGTCATTTCTGATCAGTGAAGCTGTTCGTGGCGAAGGCGGGAAGCTGCTGCTTCCAGACGGCAGCAGGTTCATGCAGAGGTTCGACAAACGCGCCGAACTGGCTCCACGCGACATCGTGGCCCGAGCCATTGACCATGAAATGAAGCGCCTGGGCTCCGATCATGTGCTACTGGACATCAGTCATAAACCAAAAGACTTCATCCAGGAGCATTTTCCGATGATATATGCCCGCTGCCTGCATTATGGGTTCGATATGGCAAAAGGGCCGATACCGGTGGTGCCTGCTGCGCATTATACCTGCGGCGGAGTCATGACTGATTTGCATGGCCGCACGGATTTACCCGGTTTATATGCCATCGGGGAAACCGCATATACCGGTCTGCATGGCGCAAACCGCATGGCAAGCAACTCGCTGCTGGAATGCATCGTCATGGGAAGCGCCGCTGCACAGGATATTGCAGAAAACCATGGAATGGCGCGAAGCGCATCGCTTAAACTTCCGCCCTGGGACGAGAGTCGCGTTACAAATTCCGATGAAGAAGTTGTGGTATCCCACAATTGGAGCGAACTGCGGCACTTCATGTGGGACTACGTTGGCATCGTGCGCACAAATAAACGTTTAAAACGCGCCCTCAGCCGGGCAGACTTGCTACTGCATGAGATCGAGGAATATTACGGAAATTTCCGCGTGACCAGCGATTTGATCGAGTTGCGCAATTTAGCGCAGGTAGCAAAGCTGATTATCTGCTCTGCCATGCAACGCAAGGAAAGCCGCGGTTTGCACTACACGCTTGATTACCCTGAAATGGACGATCGAATTGCACCGCAAAGTACCGTGCTGATGCCGCCTAATTTCGCCGCCAACCACCGGCCGGTAGATTGGAATCTAGCCAATTAACAAATAACCTGGCGTGCCATGATTATCAGCCATCCGGGGATCCAAATTTCAGCATGATCCGCAGCCTGCGTAAGCCCTCCGCATAACAACTGTCACGGGCAAGCATTACAGCGCAGTGTTTGCCGTTGATAGCCCTGAAATGCGCAATCACGAACCAGCTTCCCAGGTGAGTTCCCGGAATTAGCCGTACTTCCATGTGACGGCCACGGTAATCGACAACCTGCCAGCCAGCTTCCGGCGACCAGCGCAGGCGCCTGGGCGTCCGTCGCCAGAAAATTACCATATTCCACATCAAGCTGCCGAGAACGGCAAGCAGCAATACCAGCCGGCCAAGTGGCGCCAATGGCAGCTGTACACACACAACCGCAGCAGTTAAATGGATGGCTAATAGCAGCGCCGCTATCAGGCGCGATGGCCGGATTTCAAGATCCAGTGGTTCTACGCAATGCATCGATGACACAACGCTGCTGCTCGTTTGCCGGGGAAATCTGGCCCATGATAATCGCTAGCAGTTGTGGGTCAGGCAATTCCAGTAAATCAGCGAATGCCTGTTGTTCAGCGGCCAGCGCTTGGCTGTATCTGTTATTGAGATAATTCTCCAATAACACATCCAGTTCTTTCGTACCGCGCCGGCATTGCCAGCGGAGACGCGACATCTCAGTCATTACGATTGATTCATATTGATGGCCACAAAGTCACCATGTTCTCAGCCGGTGATATCGGCCGTGAAACGCTAATGCTCCCTCTCTGCCAGCAGCTGTTTGATCTCGCCAATGGATTTGGCGGGATTCAGCCCCTTGGGACACGTGCGCGTGCAGTTCATGATGGTATGGCAGCGATACAACTTGAATGGATCCTGCAGGTCATCCAGGCGTTCGCCAGTTGTTTCGTCACGGCTGTCTGCAATCCACCTGTAGGCTTGTAACAGCAGGGCCGGACCAAGATAGCGCTCAGAATTCCACCAGTAACTTGGGCAGGCAGTCGAACAGCAGGCGCATAAAATGCATTCATACAGGCCATCGAGCTTCGCTCGTTCCTGTTTCGATTGCAGCCGCTCCCGGTCAGGGGCGGGAGATTGGGTACGAATCCATGGCTTGATGGAAGCGTACTGGGCAAAAAAATGCGTCAGGTCAGGCACCAGGTCTTTTATCACCGGCATATGCGGCAGTGGATATATCTTCACATCGTCCTTGATGTCCTTGATGTCGTGCGTGCAGGCTAAGGTGTTGGTTCCGTCGATATTCATGGCGCATGAACCGCAGACCCCTTCGCGGCAGGAACGCCTTAATGTGAGTGTGGCATCAATTTCGTTTTTGATCTTCAGCAACGCATCCAGCACCATGGGTCCGCATTTATCCATGTCAATTTCATAGATATCCATGCGGGGATTGTCGCCACTGTCGGGATCGTAACGGTAAACGTGAAAGCGCTTAATATTCCTGGCGGCTTCCGGGGCTTTCCAGATCTTGCCCTGCTTGATTCTTGAATTTGGAGGTAGTCTGAATTCAGCCATGCTTGCAACCTCAGTCAGTAAACGCGCTTTTTGGGGGGGAATGGCTCGATTTCCTTGGATAGCGTGTAGGCATGCACCGGCCGGTAATCAATCCTGACATCGGCGTGATCATCCATCCACACGAGCGAGTGCTTCATCCAGTTCTTATCATCGCGCTCGGGGTAATCCTCGCGTGCATGGGCGCCGCGGCTCTCAGTACGGTTGATAGCGCCGGCCATGGTCGCCGTGGCACAGCCCAGCAAATTCGCAAGCTCGAGGGTCTCGGCCAGATCGCTGTTCCAGATCAAAGACCTGTCGCTTACCCTGACATTGGCAAACGAATCATAAACGGCCTTCAGGCGCTTTCTGCCCTCCTCAAGGGTTTTGCCGGTGCGGAACACAGCTGCGTCTGACTGCATGAGCTTCTGCATGCGCATGCGGATTTCAGCGGTCGGTTCGGTGCCCGAGGCATGGCGCAGTTTATCGAAGCGCGCGATAACCTTGTCACTGGCCGCCTTGGGCACGGCCCGTGATGTATTTCCGGGTTTGACTGTTTGTGCGCAGCGCCATGCTGCGGAGCGGCCAAAAACAACCAGATCCAGCAAAGAATTGGATCCCAAGCGATTGGCTCCATGCACCGACACGCAGGCGGCCTCGCCAATCGCCATCAGACCCGGTACAACCGAATCAGGGTTGCCGTCCTTCAGTGTCATCGCCTCTCCTTGGTAATTGGTAGGGACTCCGCCCATGTTGTAGTGCACGGTCGGCAACACAGGGATCGGCTGTTTGAGCACATCAACCCCAGCAAAAATGCGCGCGGTCTCAGCGATTCCGGGCAGACGCTCGTGGATCACTTCGGGACCGAGATGCTGCAGGTTCAGAAGTATGTGATCTTTGTCGGCACCGACGCCGCGTCCTTCCCGGATCTCTATCGTCATGGCGCGGGAGACAACATCGCGGGAAGCCAGGTCTTTGGCATGCGGCGCATAGCGTTCCATGAAGCGTTCGCCCTGGGAATTGGTCAAATAGCCACCCTCACCGCGCACCCCTTCAGTGATCAGACAACCGGCGCCATAGATGCCGGTGGGATGGAATTGCACGAACTCCATGTCCTGAAGCGGCAGTCCGGCACGCAAAACCATGCCGTTGCCGTCTCCGGTACAAGTGTGGGCTGAAGTGCAGGAAAAATAGGCGCGCCCGTAGCCGCCGGTAGCCAGGATGGTCTGCTGTGCCAGGAACCGGTGCAGGGTCCCGGTTGCCAGATCCCAGGCGATCAGGCCTCGGCAATTGCCGTCTTCCATCAGCAAATCCAGCGCAAAATACTCATAATAAAATTCAGCATTGTGCTTCAAGCTCTGCTGATAAAGCGCGTGCAACATGGCATGACCGGTACGGTCTGCCGCCGCGCAGGTTCGGTGCGCAATGCCTTCGCCAAAATGCGTGGTCATACCGCCAAACGGCCTTTGGTAGATCCTGCCTTCTTCGGTACGGGAAAACGGCACACCGAAATGTTCCAGCTCGATGACCGCTGGCACCGCTTCGCGCGTCATATACTCGATTGCGTCCTGGTCACCTAGATAGTCGCCGCCTTTGACCGTGTCGTACATATGCCAGCGCCAGTCATCTTCCCCCATGTTGCCCAATGAGGCGCTGATCCCGCCTTGGGCCGCTACCGTATGGCTGCGCGTGGGATAAACCTTGGTGATATTGGCGGTGGCAAGGCCGGCCTGGGCAAGTCCCAAAGTGGCTCGCAAACCGGCACCTCCTGCCCCCACTACCACCACGTCGTAAACATGGTCAACAAGCTTGTAGCTATCCGCCATCGAATCAGCCTCCGAAGGCAATACGCAAAACGGAAAATATGCCGGCTGCTGCCAGTGAAATACATGCGAACCTGACTGATAACAGAGCAGAAACCTTCACCCATTCATTGTGGATGTAATCTTCCAGCACCATCTGCAAACCGAGATAGGCATGGTAGAAAAGCGCCGTCAGCATCAATACGAGCAGTACGGCATTTATTGGTGAATGCAGCCAGTTCAGCACACTGACATAATCTGCACGCATATAGAACATCATTGATGCTGTAAACCACAATACCAACGGAATCAGTGCCAGTGCGCTGATACGTTGTGCCAGCCAGTGATCGGTGCCACATCTTGCCGATCCAAGCCCGCGGGCCCGGCCCAGGGGAGTACGGAAATTCACGTGCCACCCCCGTGTTGATAGACAAACAGTATGGCCAGCAAGGTCATCAGGCCACTGATGATCCATACGCTGAAACCACTGATATACATGCTTCTGATTTCAAAGCCCTTGCCCGCATCCCAGAACAGATGGCGGATGCCATTGCAGAGATGGTAAAAAAGACTGAAACACCAGCTCCACATAAGCAGCTGTCCAAGCCAGCTCGCGAACAGCACTTGTGCTGAAGCATATGCATCAGGGCCAAAGCCCGCGGCAATTAACCAGTAAACCAGCGCCAAAGCCCCCAGGCTGAGCCACACGCCGGTCAGACGGTGCAGTATCGACATCACCATGCTGATCTGCCAGCGGTAAATGCCGATATGCGGCGACGTGGGGCGGTTGTCAGCGGCCATAGGCGCACCTCGCTGCGGTGGAAATAGCAGCCCTGATTGCTGGCTTAAAAATCAATGCAGCGCCCAGCCTTTTCCCAATCACCATAACGTGTAGGCTCCAGGCCCCTGGGCCCGCCGATTTCCTGGGGCTTGGCTGGCGGTTGCGGCTTGTCCACCGCTTGTGCCGGCGGCTCTGGTTTCCTGGGATTGGTTACGCACGGGGACTTATTATTTGACATGCCGGCGGCATTTTACACCCAAAAGCCCGTGTTATGGACCACACGCTGACAGCACGAATCACAAGCCCTATCATTGGTTGATCATTCGATCAGGCAAACACATGCACCCAACCTGGCTAGAATTCCTGAAACTGCAGGGCGCAAATTTTGCAGGCGGATACGTGACGGATTTTGGCCAGCCTGGCACCGAACTTTCGGCACTCATACACGGCGCAATACTGGCCGATCTTTCACAGCTAGGCATGATCCGGGCTACAGGCCAGGATAACCGTGATTTTCTCCATGGCCAGTTGAGCACCAATGTGCTGACCTTGAGACCCCATGAAAGCCAGTTGACCACCTGGAATAGCGCCAAAGGGCGCGTGGTTTCGATCCTGCGGCTGTTTCAGGATGACGGCGCCATGCTTCTGACCCTGCCACGGGCACTCACACAACCGGTGCTGCAGCGCCTATCCAGGTATGTGTTGCGTTCCAGCGTCAGCCTCACCGACGCAAGCGATGAAGTGGCACGGTTCGGAATCGCAGGCCAGGCGGCACCAAGCTTGCTGGCTTCCTGTTTTGGCGCCGTACCCGGCAGTGCAAATGCCGTCGCTACCGATGCAGCAATGCAAATTGTAAGACTGCATGGAGATGTGCCGCGTTTCGTCATACAAGGTGAACCTGCCAGGCTGATTTCGCTATGGAGTGCATTGGCCCAAAACAACGCCGTCCCAATGGGCGCTGCCGCCTGGACGCTGCTCAGGATCCAGGCGCGCGAGCCAGTCGTCCACCCCGAGACATCGGAACACTTTGTTGCACAGATGCTGGGCTTGGAAGAACTGGGCGCCATTGATTTCAATAAAGGCTGTTATATCGGCCAGGAAATCATCGCGCGCGCGCATTACCGCGGCGCGGTGAAGCGCCACCTGCACCGCGCCAGCTGCAAGCCGGCCACTACGGTGCAGCCCGGCACAATGTTATTCGCCAGCGGCAGTGAAAATCAGGCGGGCGAAGTGGTCGACGCAGCCACGGATGCGCTGGGAGTCACACAGATGCTGGTGGTCATCCAGGACGATTCTCGGGATGCGCAGCTGAGTCTGGCGGATGGCGGTCCTGTGAAGTTGCAGGATTAAAACCGCATGCTGCCACGAGCCAAGCACGGTACGGCCCAGCATCAGATGGCGCGCTGCATCACCAGCGCGTAGAACCCGTCGGTATTGTGCCGGTGTGGAAACAGCTCCAGTGCGCCATCCAATGCCTGGGCACCATGAATACCGATCCCCTGGCTGACAAGAATTTCACCAGCAGGCAACACCTTAAACTCCGGGTGGGCCGCCAGGAACAACGACGTAACGCCGCTATTTTCTTCTTGCAACAGGCTGCAGGTTGCATACACCAGGCGTCCACCGCGCTTCACCAGCCTGGCTGCGGAATCGAGAATCCGGCCCTGAAGCGTGCTCAGGCCCGCTATATTGATCTGCCGCCATTTTATGTCCGGGTTACGGCGCAGCGTCCCGGTGCCGGAACAGGGAGCATCCACCAGCACCACGTCGGCCTTCGCCGCCAGCCGCGCAAGTGCGGGATCATTTTCATCCTGGATCACGTGTCGCTGTACGGTGTGGACACCAGCCCGAAGCAATCGGGGCCGTAGACGGTCTAACCGCTTGCGCGCCACATCGAAGGCGTAGACCGCACCCGAATTTCCCATCATCGCGGCCATCTGGAGGGTCTTGCCGCCCGCTCCGGCACAGAAATCCACCACCTGCTGTCCGGGTTTGACGTGCGCCAGCAGTCCGATCAGCTGACTGCCTTCATCTTGAAGCTCGAAAAGGCCGGCCCTGAATGCCCGGCTGGTGAACAAAGGACCGCGTAGTTCCCGCCTAAGCCCATACGGGGAATACGGCGTCGGCATCAGCTCGAAACCTTCTTCTTTGAGCTGGCTCTGCAGGTGCTCGCGGTCTATTTTGCCGATATTTACCCGAATGTCTACCGGAGCCGGCTGATTTAGGGACGCGGCGAGCATTAGCGTCTCATCTGCACCGAAGCGCAGACAAAGGCTATCCGCCAGCCAGTCCGGCAGATTGGCGCGTACCGCCAAGGGAAATTCAAACAGGTCAAGTGCCCGAATACGTTCCACCAGCTGCACGGCGCCGGCGGCAAAACCGGCCTGAATCAGCGCCCGGGCACTCCAGCCAGCGTATTTCAGCAGCCAGGTAGCTGCCAGCCAGGCTGCACGTTCAGCTGTTGTCTCGGGCTTATGCACCGGCTCGTACAGGGCCTGCAATTCCCGCATGTGACGCAGGCAGCCATAGACAGTCTCTGCCGCAAACGCCCGGTCCCTGGCGCCCATGTTGCGGTTTGCCTTGAAATACCGATCGATGATTGCATCGGCTGGGAGATCGAATTGCAATAAACGGTCCAGCAAGTCCGTTGCCTGACGCAAACGCGTGCGTGCATAAGCCGGCATCTCAGGAACGCGTGTCCTGCTGCCAGTGAAACTTGTGCATCAGGCGGTGTATGGCCGGTGCGAACAACACACCAGCGGAAATCAGAAATACAAGCCCTGCATACAATGCATAAAAGCCGGCGAAAATCTTGCCCCCGGGTGTTTGTGGAGATTCCACCGGGCCCATGCCGCCCAGCAGCATGGCGGAGTTCAGGAACGCATCACGCCATGACAGATGTTCATAGTACATGTATCCGGCCATGCCGATCCCCAGCGAGAACACCACCAGCAGTTGCACACACAGAAAATGCCACAGCATGCGCAGCAGAAATTTCGGCCTGGTCAATGGTAAATGCGCGCGTGATTCGTACATATGATTTACTGCCAGATATCATGCACTTTCCGGGCGCATCAGCGGAAACAGTATGACATCGCGGATAGACGCAGAATCCGTGAACAACATCACAAGCCGGTCAATGCCGATACCCTCGCCGGCGGTAGGCGGCATGCCGTACTCCAGAGCGCGTATGTAATCGGCGTCGTAAAACATGGCCTCCTGGTCGCCAGCATCCTTGCGCGCCGCCTGTGCCTGGAAACGCTCCGCCTGGTCTTCCGGATCGTTCAACTCTGAAAAACCGTTGGCAAGTTCGCGTCCGCCCACATAAAACTCGAAGCGATCCGTCAGAAACGGGTCACCATCCTTGCGGCGTGACAGCGGCGATACTTCCAGCGGATAGTCGATGATAAATGTTGGGCTCTTGAGGTTGGGTTCCACGGTTTTTTCAAATATTTCAAATTGCAGTTTGCCCGCACCGCTGCCTGCCGTTACCGGCAGGCCGAGCTTATGGCACACAGACCGAAGATAATCCGGATCCCTCAATCCGGAGCGTTCCAGGTTGTTGGCTTCGGAGATGGCATCTTCCAGTTTCAGGCGGTGGAATGCCGCAGAAAAATCATAAGCTTGCCCTTGATAGTTGATGACAGCAGTACCGTTCATTGCCTGTGCCAGGCTGCGCATGAGGCTTTCGGTAAGATCCATAAGATCAAGATAGGTAGCATAAGCCTGATAAAATTCCAGCATTGTGAACTCTGGATTGTGGCGCGTGGACACACCTTCATTTCTGAAGTTGCGGTTAATCTCATAAACACGTTCAAAGCCACCGATAACCAGGCGCTTGAGATACAGTTCCGGTGCGATACGCAGATACAGATCCATGTCCAGGGCATTGTGATGGGTGACAAACGGGCGCGCGATGGCGCCTCCGGCAATCGGCTGCATCATGGGGGTTTCCACCTCCAGGAATCCCAGCGCATTCATGAAATCACGCACATGTTGCACGATCCGCGTGCGCATCTGAAACACCCGCGTGGCCTCCGGATTCATGATCAAATCCAGGTAGCGCTGCCGGTAGCGCACTTCGGTATCCGCCAGGCCATGATATTTTTCTGGCAAGGGACGCAGGGACTTGGCCAGCAGCCTAAGTTTCCGGGCCCTTACGGATAACTCCCCGGTTTTGGTCTTGAACAGCACTCCCTCCGCAGCGACGATGTCGCCGGTATCCCAGGCCTTAAATTCCTCGTAAATCCCGCCGAGCGCGTCTTGCTGCAAAAACAACTGGATGCGTCCGCTGCTGTCCTGGAGGTGGGCGAAACTTGCCTTGCCCATGACGCGTTTGGCCATCATGCGTCCTGCAACATGCACGTAAACCTGGTCTTTATCCAGAGAATCTGCGCTGTGACTGCCGTACAGTCCGTGCAAATCCGCCGCCAGAGCGTCGCGCTTGAAACCATTCGGATAGGCCTTGCCTTGCTCACGCAGCCTGGCGAGTTTCTCGCGCCGCTCGCGCACCAGATTGTTTTCATCATTTTGATTTATCATGGTTATCTTCCGATAATGCTGATCAATCGCACCGCCAATAGTCTGAACCCAGCAGCGATCCAACTCTTCCGTTATACAGGCGCAGGTTTTCGATCATGGTCGCGGTCTTGACTATTCCTGTCACAGGCCTTGCTTCAGCGAAGCCTCGATATAATCGTCAAGATCACCATCCAGCACAGCCTGAGTGTCGCCTTTCTCCACGCCAGTGCGCAAATCCTTGATGCGCGACTGATCCAGCACATAGGAACGAATCTGACTGCCCCAGCCTATATCCGCCTTGCTGTCCTCCAGTTTCTGCTGCTCGGCGCGGCGTTTCTGCTCTTCCATTTCGTACAGTTTAGCCTTCAGCTGTTTCATGGCGGTTGAACGGTTTTTATGCTGCGAGCGCTCGTTCTGGCAGGCGACAACGATGCCTGTGGGAATATGTGTGATGCGTATGGCGGAATCTGTTTTATTGACGTGCTGGCCGCCGGCGCCGCTGGAACGGTAGGTATCCACCTTCAAATCCGCTGGATTGATTTCAATATCAATGTCGTCATCCACCTCAGGTGAGACGAAAATAGCGGCAAAAGACGTATGCCTGCGGTTACCGGAATCGAATGGCGATTTCCGAACCAAGCGATGCACACCGGTTTCGGTACGCAGCCAGCCAAAAGCATAAGGCCCCTCGAAACGCACGCTGGCACTCTTGATGCCGGCCACCTCTCCCGCTGAAACTTCCATCAGTTCAGTTTTGAATCCTCGCCGCTCCCCCCAGCGCAGATACATGCGTAACAGCATATTGGCCCAGTCCTGAGCTTCGGTGCCTCCGGAACCGGCGGTCACGTCCATGAATGCATTGTGCGAATCCATTTCGCCGGAGAACATGCGCTGGAATTCCAGCTGTGCAACCTGTCTTTCCAAAGTGCCGACTTCGCCGCCGACCTCGCTCACGGATGCACTGTCACCTTCCTCAACAGCCAGGTTCAGCAGCTCCCTAGAGTCATCCAGACCACTGGAGATCTTCTCCAGCGTACCCACCACTTCGGCTAGACGCGCACGTTCGCGTCCAAGTTCCTGGGCACGCTCGGGCTGGCTCCAGATGTTCGGGTTTTCCAGTTCCCGGTTTACTTCCTGAAGGCGCTCGCACTTGAATTCGTAGTCAAAGGTACCTCCTCAGGGCCTGAACACGGTCCTGCAAATCGATGATTTTATGCTTTATGGGATTGATGTCCTGCAAGGCGGTACTCTCTGATCCGGATCGGGATACGGCTAAAAAGAGGTTGTTATGTTACTACAGGCTTGCCACCGGCTCGATAGCATCCACTAGCAGTTGCAGGCGCCGTTCGCCGCGATACTCATTGATGTCTGGCCGGTAGACGATGCGTACCTGATCACTGCCATTAGCAAGCCGGGAACCATCATTGTTGAATACGATGGCCTCGAGCCTAAGGCCCGTCAGGCGCTCAGCCAGCAATAACCTGAGATGCTTGCCACCGACAATGCGGCGTTCCAGCAGGTGGAAAGTCCCGTCGAAGCTGGGTTCCGGAAATCCTTGCCCCCAAGGTCCGGCTGCTCGCAGCAGCTCAACGGTTTCGAGGGTGATAAACTGCGCCTCCAGATCTCCATCCGTCTGCATGACGCCTGTTAAGTCCCCGTTCCCCAGCCGATGGCGAACTTCGGCATCAAATATCCGGGCAAAATCAGCAAATCCGTTTGCAGCCAGCGTCAGACCAGCCGCCATGGAATGGCCGCCAAACCTGGTGATCAATCCAGGCTGCCGTGTGGCTACCGCTTCAAGGACGTCGCGGATGTGCAGGTTTTTCACCGAACGGGCGGAACCCTTGAGCGTACGGTCTTCGCCACGAGCAAAGGCCACCACCGGTCGGTGCAGCCGGTCTTTGATGCGTGAAGCCACCAGCCCCACCACGCCTTGATGCCATTCCTCGTTGAACAGGCACACGCCGAAGGGCAGAGCGGGATCGGCCGGATTAAGCACCATGGGTTCCAGAACCCGCATGGCTTCCTCCCGCATACGCACCTCGATATTGCGTCGCTGATGGTTGAGTTCATCCAGCCGTTCCGCCAGCTCCCACGCCTTGGCCGGCTCATCTGCCAGCAGACATTCCACTCCCAGCGACATGTCCGAAAGTCTGCCAGCGGCATTCAAACGCGGCGCTACGGCAAACCCCAGGTCAGATGCGCTCAGCCGCCTCAGGTTGCGCTTTCCCAGGTCCAGCAATGCGTGTATGCCGGGTACACAGCGCCCGGCCCGGATCCGTTCCAGACCTTGATATACCAGGATCCGGTTGTTGTGGTCGAACTGCACCAGATCAGCCACCGTGCCGAGGGCCACGATATCCAGATGCTCCGCCAGATTCGGCTCCGGGATTCCGCAAGCCATAAACCAACCGCACTCCCGCAGATGGGAGCGCAGAGCCAGTAACAGGTAGAACAACACCCCCACGCCCGCCAGGTGTTTGCTGGGGAAAGGGTCGCCAGGCAGGTTGGGGTTGAGTATGGCATCCGCCAAAGGCAGCTCAGGACCCGGTAGATGGTGATCCGTCACCAGTACCCGGATGCCGGCCGCCCGTGCGGCCTCGACCCCCTGCAAGCTGGAAATGCCGTTGTCAACCGTGATGATCAAATCCGGATCGCGCTTGGCCGCCAAAGCTACGATTTCAGGCGTCAAACCATAACCGTATTCGAACCGGTTTGGGATCAGATAATCCACACGCCTGGCGCCCATTTTGCGCAGCGTGCGCACCCCTAAGGCGGTACTGGTAGCACCATCCGCATCGAAATCGCCCACGATGAGGATGTGCTTCTGGGCCTGCACACAGTCGGCCAGCAACAATACCGCCGCGTCAATATTCCGGAAAGCGTGAAAATCATGCAGCGCCGAAAGCCTGTAATCCAGTTCCCCTGCGCCCTGTATCTGCCTGCCGGCATAAATGCGTTGCAGCAAAGGATGCAGGCCGGCGGGAAAATTCCCCGCTGGCACCGTGACTCTGCGTTCAATACGCAAGGAGCTCATGATGATTGCAGGACATCAGCCAGCGGCCTTCGCCGGCACCAGAATCTCCGGCTGGAGGAGCGTGTTACCCGGTAGCCACACCGATCTCCGGGATAGATCAATAGTTCGTCCACCGTGCCGTGCTGTATGGCCTGTAGCAGTGGTCCTGCCAGATGCTCCTCCAAATATGCCAGTTCATGCTCGTTACTGCATTGTGTTGCGATCAGCTGGGTTTCACCAGCTGGCGGTGCCCGCCAGATTGCATTCCAATCCGCACAGGCACAACCTGCAATCCTGGCCAGTCCTGTTACCAGCGGCAGGTCGGTCAGCACCGAATCCGGCCCGTGGATCGGATCATCCGGCAGAAATCCACCACCCCACAGCCAAAGGCTATTGATGCAGGGCCGGCCCTCAGCTTCACGGGACAGATTAACCGGCTGCCCATGAAACAGCATCTGGATTTCATTCATGAGCTGCCGCAGCCGCCAGGCATGTTCCCCGTGTGGCATGAATTCCAGCACCGGACCACCGGAAACCCGGGATGGGGGAAACGTCTCACAGCGGATCGCTTCTGGCATACGCAGATACCAACGCTGGGGATCTGGTGTTTCCAGCACAAAACCTTCACTCAGATACAACCGGTTGAAACAGTCGGCCAGAGCCGACGCCTCAGACTCCAATACCTGCATAACTGCAAGCGGCAGCATCACCAGGCGGTCACGATCAGGCGCCAGATGCACTGGATCAGCGCGGAAAATGAAACTGCTATCCGCATTTCCAGTCTCGGCCAGGCGCATAAAAGGTGCAACGCCAAATCCAGGCCGCATGCCAAAAGCCTTGGCGAGTACAGCATGCTCATCCACGTCGGGCTGCACCTGTGCACGGCTGATCAGGGTTTCCAGGGCTGAATGCCTTTGCCGCAGGGCGGCGCTGCTGCACAACCAAGAAAGCTCTGGAATATAGAGGTCGATGGGCATTTTGAGCGGCAGGCTGACTTGTACCCATTATGCCGTTTGCCCTACCCTAAAAGCCATGAAATTTACCCAAGAAATACCGACGGCGGGCATCAACTACATTCGCGCCTATGCACCGGGACGTATCAATGTGAATGACCGGCTAGTGACCACCAATCTGGTGCTCTCACCACGGAAAATCCTGGAAAACTGGCCGCCGAATTCCCCGGACGACATCACTCTGGAGCATTTGGGGACAGCACTGGAGCTGACACCGGAGATCCTGCTGCTAGGCACCGGAGCCAGATTGCGCTTCCCGCTGCCCGCAATCCTGGAGGTAGTACAGCATCACGGCATCGGCCTGGAAGTTTTGGACACTGCCGCTGCCTGTCGCACCTACAATGTGCTGGTCAGCGAGAACCGGAATGTGGTTGCAGCGCTGTTGATGATCTAGCGTGGCAAGGACAAGCGTTTAGAACCGCTTGGGCGGCTATTCAAACAAGGATTCTTCCGACAGACCTTCACTTTCCAGTATCTGCCGCAGGCGCTTCATGGCATCCATCTGTATCTGGCGGACGCGTTCCCGCGTGACGCCGATGGCCAGGCCCACATCCTCAAGTGTGCCTTTCTCGTGGCCGTTGAGGCCAAAGCGGCGTTCCACCACTTCCCGCTGCTTGTCATTCAGCCGTCCCAGCCAGCGCTCCACAATGGACTGCAGATCCGTGTCATGCAGTATCCTGGAAGGGTCAGTATTGTTCTCGTCGGGTATCGCATCCAGCAGCATCCGGTCACCGTCTTTGCCAATGGGCGTATCCATCGAGGTCACGCGCTCATTCAAACCCAGCAGGCGCTTGACATCCTCGATGGGCTTATCCAGCAACTCCGCGATTTCCTCCGGCGAAGGTGAACGATCCAAAGTTTGTGAAAGCTTGCGCGCGGCACGCAGGTAAAGGTTCAGCTCCTTGATGATGTGGATCGGCAGGCGAATGGTGCGCGTCTGGTTCATGATCGCGCGTTCGATGGTCTGGCGGATCCACCACGTGGCATAGGTGGAGAACCGGAAGCCGCGTTCCGGGTCAAATTTCTCCACCGCATGAATCAAACCAAGATTTCCTTCTTCAATTAGATCAAGTAACGGCAGACCCCGATTGATGTACTTGCGCGCGATCTTGACCACCAGCCTGAGGTTGCTCTCGATCATGCGACGGCGTGAAACCTCATCGCCCCTCAAGGCACGCCGGCTGTAATAGATTTCCTCCTCGGCCGTAAGCAGTGCTGAATATCCGATTTCGGAGAGATAGATACGCGTGGCGTCGAGCTGAGCCTCCACAATCTGTGGTTCGGGCTCCGCTGCTTCCTGTAAAACGGCGACTGCAGCGTCACTGGTTATGGATTCTTCGGCGTCGCCTTCCAGCAGAATGGCCGGCTCCAGGGGTTCCTCTGAGTCAGAAAACGGTTCGTCTTCGGATCCCGGCGTGCCTTCACGGTTAATGCTGTTCATATCGTCCCGGACGCTCTGAGACAAGCGTGTGCTTAATCTTGCCAAGTGTGCGCCCCCTTATGCAAGCGTCAATGAGCTGGCAGGTAACTCAGGGGGTTCACGGGTTTGCCGTTATAGCGAATTTCAAAATGCAACAGCGGATGTCCATTCCGGTCCAGGCCCATGGTGGCTATGGGTTCGCCGGCTTTCACCACATCCCCTTCCCTCACCAGCATGCTGTCATTGTCGGCATAGGCGCTCAGGAATCGATCACTGTTCTTGATTATGATGAGCTTGCCGTAACCGGCGATGGCGCTGCCGGTGTAGACCACTTTGCCGGCGGCGGCAGCCTGGATACCCTGGCCGCGCATGCCCGCAATATCAATGCCTTTGGACAGGGCATTATCCGGATGGAACATGCCCACCAAGGCACCCCGGGTGGGCCAAATCCAATGCACCGGCCCGGATGGCGGAGAATTGCCGGCTGAAGTTGCAGCCGTGGGCGCAGTCGGTCTGATCGCAGCTGCAACGAAGCTGGAAGGTGCGGCCAGCACCAGTTGCTGGCCGGGTTTTATGAGGAAGTCAGGGCCGATATTGTTCCAGGCGGCCAGATCATGATAATCCAGCCCATAGCGCCAGGCGATGGAATACAGCGTATCTCCCTGCCTGACGGTATAGGTTCCAGGTAGAGGCTGCTGCGCAACCACGCTGGATGTCCCTGGCGGCAGGCTTTGCGGATTCCAACTCAGCGCGCCCGCACATCCGCTGATCAATAGGCTCAGGCCGGTGCTCAACCGCCGCACCCGGGAACCGGCTTTCATTCCGCACCTTCTACCAGCGGCACGAAATTGACCCGCTCCAGGAGCTTGCGGGTGTAATCGGTTTCATTGCGCCGTGTGATCAAGACCAGATCCTGCTCGTTATGGTTGCCGACCGGTATGACCATGCGCCCGCCAACCGCCAATTGCTCAAGCAATGCCGGAGGTACCTGCGCGGGCGCAGCGCCCACCAGAATACCGGCGTAGGGCGCATGCTGCGGCCATCCCCAGCCGCCATCTGCGTGCCGGAAGCGTACATTGCGGACTCCCAGGCCGCTCAATACTTGGCGCGCGCGTTGCTGCAACAGTCCCAGTCGTTCAACGCTGTACACCAACGGCACCAGTGACGCCAGGATCAGGGTTTGATAACCACAGCCAGTGCCGATTTCCAGCACGCTCTCCGGCACGTCCGCATGCAATAACGCCTCGGTCATGCGCGCCACCACGTATGGCTGTGAAATGGTCTGGCCCGAGCCGATGGGCAGTGCCATATCCTCATAGGCGCGGCTGGCCAGGGCTTCGTCTACGAACAGATGGCGTGGAGCCGAGCGGATCAGGTTGAGCACCTCCGGATTGCGTATGCCCTGCTCCTTGAGACGCGTCATGAGGCGCTCACGGGTTCGGGCGGAGGTCATGCCGATGCCCCGGGTACCAATAGCGTTCATGGCAGCGGTATGCCCTGGAGCCAGTGGGACAGGGGATCCAGCGCGGTGTATTGGGTCAGATCAATCTGCAGGGGCGTAACCGACACATATCCGTGACGTACAGCATGAAAATCCGTGCCTATACCCGCATCCTGCTCAGCGCCCGGGGGACCAACCCAGTAGATGGGCCGGCCGCGCGGGTCATTGGATTTGGACACAGGTTCTGAGCGGTGCCGGTAACCCAGGCGCGTGGCCTGTACGCCTTTCAGCTCTGCCCAAGGCATGTCGGGGACATTGACATTCAGAATGGTATTGGCGGGCAGCGGATGGCTCAGAAGCCGCTGGACCAGGTCACAGGTCACGCGCGCAGCGGTTGCATAGTGATGCGGCGTTTCGCTCACCAGCGAAACTGCGATGGCCGGATACCCCAGGAAGCGCCCCTCGATGGCGGCAGCTACGGTACCGGAATACAGCACGTCATCCCCCAGGTTGGCGCCGGAATTGATCCCCGAAACCACCATGTCGGGCTCATGCTCCAGAAGCCCGGTGATGGCCAGGTGCACGCAGTCCGTGGGTGTGCCGTCCACGCATATAATTTCAGGCCCGTCCCAATGGACCCGCAATGGGGATTCCAGGGTGAGAGAATGGCTGGTGCCGCTGCGGTTACGGTCAGGCGCCACGATGGTAACGCTGGCAAAGGCCTTCAATGCCTCTGCCAGGGCGTTTAGTCCGGCCGCATGGCAGCCATCGTCGTTACTGACAAGAATTCTCACCCACTGTTTTCCACGGCTTCTGTGCACGCCTAGGATACTGTAAAAACACGCTTGATATACTCTTGGTTCGTCAGCTGGTTACGATCATGCCGAACAAGCACAAGCCAAGCGAGCAAGAGCTGCGCGAATTCCGCGAGGCGGTAGCGGACATCAAGCCATTGCCTTCGAAACCGGTGCATAAAATTCCCAAACCCAAGCCACAGGCGCGCTTTGCCCGCGCCGCGGCTGCCGAGGTGCTGCAGGAAAGCCTGAATGGAGATCCGGATCCGGAGGATTCACTGCTAGGCAAGGGCCTGTACTACGCCAAACCCGGCGTGCAACAGGCGGTGCTGCGCAAACTGCGCCGCGGCCATTACAGCATCGCTGCAGAGCTGGATCTGCACGGCTTGCGCATTGCCGATGCCCGCACTGTGTTGGCCGAATTCCTGCAAACCATGCGCGGCACCGGTTTGCGCTGCGTGCGTATCATCCACGGCAAAGGTTACCGCTCCGGGCCGCGCGGGCCGGTCCTCAAACAAAAGCTCAACGTCTGGTTGCGGCAGCGCCAGGACGTCATCGCGTTTTGCTCGGCCCGCCCCGTGGATGGCGGTACCGGCGCGCTCTACGTGCTGTTCAGCGGCCGCTGACACCGGAAATTCAAACTACGGGGAGTACGCGCATGCACATTACCCTGAACATCAACCTGCTGGTGTTATTCACCCTGCTGGGAGGCCTGGTCATCCTGTTCTGGCCGAAGCTGTTGGAACGCTGGAAACCGCTGCGCTATATCCTTGGGATTGGTCTGCTGGCGCTGGGGTTCATGAACCTCTTCGGCCTGCATGTGATTATCATCAATTAAAACGTATGCCCGGCGGTCCAGGCTTCTTAACCCCCTGCCTGTGGAAAGGGCCGGTCCACTCTGACCCCATTTCCCCTGGATGCCGCCAGCTGTTTCCAGTCGGCGTTGCCAGCTGGATCACTCATAGAGGCAATTGTAGGTTATTCAGAGAATACAGAATGTATCACGATTGAATCGTTGGCATGACTAACTTAGCATTATTGGACTTATCGAATGCGTTTGCTGATTCCAACTGTTTTAACGCCGTGCCGTATTCATTAAAATCCAGGTGACGGCTAAAATCTTGTGCATGGGATAGCATCCTTACATAGGCAGCATCGTCCGAATTACGGGTGATCGCGCGCATACCACTTAAATAGTCTTCCCGGTATACCGTGGGAATGATAACCCGAGCCAACCTGGCCGCTGATAATTCGGCATTCATAAACAGCCTGGCGATGCGCCCGTTACCATCGTCAAACGGGTGCACTTCGGAAACCAGGAACATCATGTAGGCCGCCCGCCCAGATGGATCCGGTATGGATTCTCTACGCAAGAAACCATGATGCAAGGTTCCACGTACCAGTTCTGGCTCTACAAAATGTGTATTCCCGGCTCTATCGGGTTTTTCCTTGAACAAGCCGGGATGCATAGCTGGACGCTGCCGCATGAGTATTTCGTGACGTTCCTGCAGCAGGCTTATAAATTCTCCGGGCTGCCCTGGAGTCTGATTCCGGAACCTCCGGTCGATAATCAATTGGTAGGTTCCAATAATGTCATGGGCATCTTCAGGCCGCGATTTGGGCGGTAATCCATCGAGCACAAAAGACTTGGCCTCTTCAACTTCGAATTCCGTGCCTTCGATGAAATTTGAGAAGTACGCCTCGAAGAATGCTTCATTGATTATGGCCTGCCGGGAAACAGCCACTTCCTGGAAGTGGCGCACGGGAACGGTTCTCAAGTATGCGGCCAGCCGGTCAAAAGCTTCTACCCGTGCGATATCGAATGGAAACTTATCGGTACGCCCCCGCGCAACCGGCGACTTCAGTTTCGCCTTCTGTGTACCCAGTAACCGGCCGATCAGCTTATACAGCCGCTGGTACTCGGCTTCCCAGCCGAATTGACCGGCAATGATTTTGGCCCGATCCCGCAACTCATTCAGCCAGGCATCACCGCGCGCGTCCCGCGCCCTGATCAAGCGTTCCTCGACCTCCTCCCGGGATACGGTCTTGGCCGGTATCCCCATACGCGGCCGGCTGATTTGCATGTTTTCCAGGAACATACGCGGCTCGGACGACATCCAGGCATTGTGGGGAAGCGGTATGTCATCCTGCCTTGGCCCTGGACCTGCAGTGAAATGCACCACTACACCAGCCGTTAACGTGATGTTGCGGCTGTACTTATAGGTTGCATATATATGAGCGCCACTGGGTTGCCCACCCAGGAATGCAGTGCGGTGGCTCAGTACACTGCCAGGGTATAAAGCGCCCATAACCTCATAGAGATTCCGGCGTACGATTTTCTCCAGCGGATCATCCAAGTTGCCTGTGTAGAGCCCGGGCAGGATCCTGCGGGCAGTACCCTGCTTGACCGCGCGGCTGGCCTCCTGAGCCAAGGCCTGGTCTGCCGCGGGCACCACCCAGATTTCAGGATAGGTTTTGTCAGGTTTTGTAGGCATAGCGGTCACGAGATTCTGGATTTGTCAAATATCGTAGTAATATAAGTTGTTTTTGTCAAACTTAATATATTTATAAGACAAATTTACTTCCTGGGAAACAGTAAGGTCGCAGCCTTTACCTCTGTGACCATTGGTGGAGTGTTTATTGAGCTGGAGAATTTAAAAAACGACCTGACCTGGCACCGCCCGTTCCAGACGCGCGACCAGGCCCGATCGGCCATCTTTGATTACATTGAAGTGTTTTATAACCGGCAACGGTTACATCAAACCCTGGGCTATGTCAGTCCAGTCCGGTTCGAGCAGCAGCATGTTGCTGTATCTTAGCCATGTGTCTGTGGAAACGGGGTCGGTTCAGATGGAGTAGGCGGTATATCGCTCGTTGCGCTGTGGCTGTTTTTCGCGCGCTGAGGTTTGTATTGGCGCTCTGGTAGGTGCGGTGCTTATCGGGGGCATAGCTGAAGCTGCTCCAGTTACTGCCCGTGCTGCAGTTACCGCCGCCGGCATCGATGCAGGTGGGCATGTTCAGGCTGTTCCAGGTGATGGCAGTACCATTCCTGTTTACCATGTTGCCGTTGGCATCGTAGGTGTAAGTTCCTGGATCGGGACCCGATACGCTGGTCACGGCGTGTGGACCTGCCGAACCACCATAAGCGTAGGATCCAGTATCCGACTTGTCGGTAATATCCCCGATGGCATCATACTGGGTGGTGACCGGCGTCTGCACGCCGTTGCCGTTGGTGACCTGCGCCTGTGTAAGGCGGTTCAAGAGGTCGTACTGGAAGGTCTCGCTGGCGCCATGGATGGTATCGGCTCGGCTGAGGAGATTGCGTTAACAGTGCCGCTTGTCTGTGTTCACAGGTAACTGCCCGTCGGGATTCAATTAAAGTTATCGTTGCGTTTTACGCGCCGCCAATTCGGCCAGCAGCGCGCGCATGGCGCTTTGCGCCTCCACACCAAACCACACCTGCGTCAGCTCATCGTGGCTGCGTTTGCCCAGCCGGGCGAACAATTCACCCAGATCGCTGCGCGCCTGCTTGCGGGTGGCAACCACCGCCTGCGCCGGCAGTTCCAGCAGGCTGCGGCACCATTCCACCGCTGCCGGCACCACCTGCTGTATGGATAGAACCTGATCCACCAGGCCCACCCGCAAGGCCTCCTCAGGTGAGATCAACAGACCGTGCACGCACAGGCGTTCTGCCTGCCGCATCCCCACCAGGCGCGCCAGTGCCGCATGGATGACCGGCGGCACCGGCAAACCCACACGCACTTCATTCAGGCCGATTTTAAACGGACCTTCAGCCGCGATCCGGGTGTCGCAGAATATCGCCAGCACCGCGCCACCGGCAGGGCTGTGGCCGGTGATCGCCGCCACCACGGGCACCGGCGACTCGGCAATCAGGCGCAGTAAATCGATGAATTCCTTCCAGAAGGCGCTCATGGCCTCCCGATCCAGTTTCAGCAGTGCCGGGACATCCAGTCCGGCGGAAAACATGCCCTCGGCGCCGGACAGGATCAGGGCGCGTTTGCCCTCCCCGGGGGCCGCCTGGATGGCCAGCCGCAGCGCGTGCACCAGTGCCGGGTTCAGGGCATTGGCGGGCGGATGCGCCAGGCGCAATTCCAGAATATCCGGCTGGTGGTCAATCCGCGTCAGCATCACCCTGTACCTCATTCGAATCAGTGAAATCCACCAGTTCCCGCAACACCGCCGTGGCATAGGCACCCGCTGGCAGGAAAAATTCCATCATCAGTCTGTCGGGGGCGCTGGCATCCCATGTAAGATCCCGCAGCGGCAGGCGCAAGGCCCGGCGTGCCGCCTGTACCCCCGCCCGCTCCAATCCCCCGGCATAGATAGCATGGTCGCTGGCAACCTCGGTTTCCAGTAATGCTACACGGCCGGATGTCCTGTTCTCGCCCGCGCCCCACAGCGGACCGGTGGGATGCAAGTCACAGTCCCGCGCGCGCGCCAGCAAAGTGGCGTCCACATGCTCCACTGCAAACACACTGTGGCTGCCATCCAGCATGCAAACCTCCCCCGGCTGCGGTATGTTCCAGGACTGTGTTTCCACGCGCTTTGACAGCAGCGCGTTGAAAATCAGGCTGCGTGCCGTGGACAGCAGCAGTCCGCGCAGCTTCCGGTCCCTGATCGGATCCTTGCCTGAAAACATGGCGGCAGTGCGGGGAATATTTGCGCCAGCACGGCCAAACCGCTGCGGTCCAAAATAATTGGGGACGCCCAGCCGCCGCATGAGACCAAGCTTTGGTTCCAGACTGTTTGAAGGCACGGACAAACCGCGTAGCACCAAGCGGAAGCGGTTGCCTTTGAGAGCGCCGATGCGCAGTTTGCGGCGATGCCGTGCACATCCCAGCACCCGGAATTCCGGGTGCTGGTGTGAGGTGAAATCCGGGGTGGGACGCTTACCCAGCCTGAGACTGAAATGTTGCATAGCCAGGGCATGCCGGTCCTTGATGCCTGCATAGCTCACCTCACGCGCTGGTATCCCCACATAACGCGCCAGTTCCCGGGCCACCCATAGGGTGTTGGCACTGCGTTTCTCCACCCGGACGAGCAGGTGCTCGCCCTGGCCGTCCGCTTCGAAACCCAGGACCTCCTCCACCGCGAAATCCTCGGGCGTCGTGCGAATGCGCGCCTCGGCCGTGATCACACCATGCGCAAGCGCCCAATCCGGCAGGCGTGACTGAAAAATTAGTTTTCCTCCAATAGCACCACCACCAGCGCCGCTATGCCCTCACCGCGGCCAATGAAACCCAAGCGTTCGGTGGTGGTGGCCTTAATATTCACACGTTCCACCGGCATCGCCAGGTCAGCAGCGATGTTTGCGCACATGGCTGGCGCATGCGGCGCCAGCCGTGGCTCCTGGGCGATCACCGTGGCATCCACGTTGACAGGCCGTAATCCCGCTTCACGGACCAACGCCGCGACAGCGGCCAGCAGACGCCGGCTGTCGATGCCCTTGTTCTGCGGATCCGTGTCCGGGAAATGGCGCCCGATGTCGCCGAGCCCCGCGGCGCCCAGCAATGCGTCGCAGAGCGCGTGTAACAGCACGTCACCATCGGAATGCGCATGGATTCCCTGCCGGTGTGGAATGTGCACGCCGCCCAGCACGATTTCACGCCCCGGGCCAAAGGCATGCACATCCAGTCCCTGGCCGATCCTCATGGCGGTGTATCCGCGGAATAATCCAAAATGGCCTGCGCCATCTTCAAGTCTCCAGGACGCGTGATTTTAATGTTGTCGGCCCGACCCTCCACCAGGCGCACCCGATGCCCGGCATTTTGCACGGCGGAAGCCTCGTCTCTTGGATTCTCTCCGCGGCGAATGGCGGCCTCCAAGGCGTCCACCAGCAATCCAAACCTGAACATCTGTGGTGTAAATGCACGCCACAGGTGGCCGGTAACCGGAATCGAATTGGTTTCTGAGCTTGTCTCCATGGATATAAGTGCATCCACCAAGGGTGTTGCAAGAATACCGCCAATTTCATCCTGGTCCAGGGCTTCCAACAGATGCTTCAGATCAGCACTGCGCAGGCACGGGCGCACCGCATCATGCACCAGCACCCAATCATGCCGCATTAACTCGGTTTCCAGGGAATGCAGAATATTCAAAACGGATTGGGCGCGTTGTTCACCACCCTTGACGGTACGGACGGCTTTCCCGCCAATATGGGGTGAGATGAATTTCCAGTGGGTGTCAGCATCCGCGATTGCCACGCTGATACCGGCGATGCGCGGCTCCGACAGGAACACATTCAGCGCATGCTCGATAACCGTTTTACCGGCCAATGGCAGGTATTGCTTGGGAACGGAGCCGCCCATGCGGGCGCCCGAGCCTGCCGCAGGAATAACCGCCCAATGGCGCAGCGCCGTCCGCATAGCATTACTGTTTTGGTGGCGCGGCGGGTTCGCGCACAATCTGATAGAAAGTCTCGCCTTTTTTGATCATGCCGAGATCGGTGCGCGCCTGTTCCTCAACGGCTGCCTGGCCCTGCTTGAGATCCTGGACTTGCGCAGTGAGCGCCTGATTGCGTTTCATAAGTTCGATGTTTTCAGCCTTTTGTTCACTCACCTGCCTTTGAAGCCGCCAGGCGTCAGACAGGTCGCCTTCCCCAAACCATAATTCATATTGCAGAATCACCAGTAACAGCGCCAGGACCAACGGCAACAGGAATTTCAATTGCTTGCCTTGTACGCGCATGTTCAGTGTCGAAAAATACGGGCGGGGAAAGCTGAAACTCCATGGAAGCGCGCACGTTTCCCCAGGGTTTCCTCGATACGCAGCAACTGGTTGTACTTGGCTAGCCGGTCGGTGCGCGACAAGGAACCACTCTTGAGCTGGCTGGCGCGGCTGCCAACAGCCAGGTCGGCGATACTGGTATCTTCCGTTTCACCGGAACGGTGGGATATGACAGCGCTGTACCCGGCGTCCACTGCCATGTTGATGGCAGCGAGGGTCTCGGTCAGAGTGCCGATCTGGTTCAATTTAATCAGCACGGAATTGGCGATGCCCTGGCGGATACCCTCGCGGATTATGCTGGTATTGGTGACAAAGATGTCGTCACCCACCAGTTGCACCCGCCCACCGAGCCTCCTGGTCAGAAGCTGCCAGCCTTCCCAGTCATCTTCCGCCATGCCATCCTCAATGCTGATGATGGGGTAACGATCGACCAGACCAGCCAGGTATTCGCAAAATTCCGCCGAGTTGTATTGCCGGGAGTCAGACTCCAAGTGATAGCGGCCATCGCGGTAAAACTCATTACAGGCGGCGTCCAAGCCCAAATAGATGTCGCGGCCGGGTGCGTATCCTGCGCGCCTGATCGCCTCCATGATGGCTTCCAGGGCAGCCTCATTGGAAGGCAGGTTAGGGGCGAACCCGCCTTCGTCGCCCACGGTGGTGGCCAGGCCGCGTTCGTGCAACACCTGCTTGAGGGTATGGAAAACCTCCGCTCCGTAGCGCAGCGCCTCTGAATAGCTGGGCGCGCCCGCCGGCAATATGAGGAATTCCTGCAGATCCACATTGTTGTCCGCGTGCGCCCCGCCATTGATGACGTTCATTTGCGGCACCGGCAAGGCCGCCGACTGCTTGCCGCCCAGCCATTGGAATAGCGCCAGCCCATGTTCACGGGAGGCGGCGCGCGCGGCCGCCAGCGATACACCCAGTAGGGCGTTGGCGCCGAGTCTGGACTTATTCGCAGTGCCGTCCAGCTCGATCAGGGCATGATCGAGTTTTTCCTGGTCTTCGACCCGCAGCCCGCGAACACACCGCAGAATTTCGCCTTTCACGTTGGCGACCGCCTTGCGCACGCCCTTGCCGCCGTAGCGCTTGGGGTCCCGGTCACGAAGTTCCACGGCCTCGCGGCTGCCCGTGGAAGCTCCCGATGGCACTGCTGCCCTGCCTACAGTACCGCTGTCCAGGATCACGTCCACTTCCAAGGTGGGATTGCCGCGGGAATCAAGGATCTCACGCGCACGCAGACCGGTTATTCTGGACACGGTATAAATCCCCGTTGGCTTAAAAAGTAGCAAACCTGCATTTCAGGACAATCGCTCTTCAATATAGGGCTGTTTTTTCGCGGCTTGGTCCAGCTCCTTTAGGGTCGTCAGCAATTCTTCCATCAGCTGGAGATGCCAGGAATTAGGGCCGTCACACAGGGCTTTATCCGGCTGCGGATGGGTTTCCATAAACACACCCGCGACGCCGGCAGCGATGGCGGCGCGCGCCAGCACTGGAATAAACTGACGCTGTCCGCCAGAGCTGCGGCCCTGCCCGCCTGGAAGCTGGACACTGTGAGTGGCGTCGAACACCACAGGACAGCTGGTTTCACGCAGTACTGCCAAGCCCCGCATGTCGACGACCAGGTTGTTGTAACCGAATGAAAACCCCCGTTCGCATACCAATATCTGCCGGTTACCGGTAGCTTGTGCCTTGTCCACCACATTTTGCATTTCCCAGGGTGACAGGAATTGGCCTTTCTTGATGTTAAGCGGCTTACGAGTCTTGGCTACTCGCTGGATAAAATTGGTCTGACGACACAGAAAAGCCGGCGTCTGCAGCACATCCACCACCATTGCCACCTCTTCGATTGGCGTATCCTCGTGCACGTCCGTAAGTACCGGAACCTTTGATGTCTTTTTCACTTTTTCGAGGATGCGCAGGCCGGCCTCCAGGCCGGGTCCGCGATAACTTGTGCCTGACGTGCGGTTAGCCTTGTCAAACGAGCCCTTGAATATATAGGGGATATTCAGGCGTTGGGTTATTTCCCGCAGATGACCGGCCACATCCAGTGATAGCTGCTCGCTTTCAAGTGTGTCCGGTCCGGCGATCAGAAAGAAAGGCAGGGTATTGCCGGCCTCGAAGCCGCAGAGTTTCATGCACGCGCTGCCTTGAGGGCCGGGCGCGCGGCGGCATGCGCGCGTGCCGCATTGATGAAGCCGCTAAACAGCCGGTGGCCATCACGCGGCGTCGAGGTGAACTCCGGATGAAACTGGGTAGCGATGAAAAACGGATGGTCCGGCAGCTCGATGATTTCAACCAGCTTGTCCACTGAAAACCCGGAAAACACCATACCTTTTTTCTGAAATTGCTCCAGGTAAGTGTTGTTGAACTCGTAGCGATGGCGGTGGCGCTCCGATATCACATCCTTGGCATACAGCTTATGCGCCAGACTACCGGCCAACAAATGACATTCCTGGGCGCCGAGGCGCATGGTTCCGCCGAGATCGGATTGCTCGTTCCGACTTTCTTGCTGGCCGCTACGATCCTGCCACTCGGTAATCAGGGCAATCACTGGATGCGGAGTATTGCGCTCGAACTCGGTACTATGGGCGTGCTTGAGACCGACGACATTGCGCGCGAATTCCGTTACCGCCACCTGCAGCCCCAGGCAGATGCCGAGGTAGGGTATCTGATGCTCACGGGCGTAACCGGCAGCGGTGATTTTGCCCTCAATACCCCGTTCACCAAAACCGCCGGGGACCAGTATGGCGTCCATGCCATGCAGCATGCCGGTTCCGTGCCTGTTCAACTCCTCAGAATCAATGTAATGGATCTTCACTTCCGTGTGCGTGTGGATGCCGGCATGCTTGAGCGCTTCATTCAGGGACATGTAAGCATCCGTCAGATTCACATACTTCCCCACCATGGCGATGTTGACGGTGGCCTCCGGATTGGTTCTGGCCTCCACCACGCGCCGCCACTCGCTTAGATTGGCCGATCGGGTATTGATGCGTAAATGATCCACGACGATGTCATCCAGGCCTTGGGCGTGCAGAATCAGCGGGATCTTATAAATATCATCCGCATCCGGTGCCGATATCACCGCGCGTTCCTCCACATTGGTGAACAGCGCGATCTTGCGTCGCGCATCATCCGGCAGCGGCTTGGCGGCGCGGCATAGAAGGATGTCTGGCTGGATTCCGATGGAGCGCAATTCCTTTACCGAGTGTTGGGTTGGCTTGGTTTTGGTTTCCCCTGAAGTCGGAATGAACGGCACCAGGGTCAAATGCATATACACACATTTGCCGCGGCCCTGCTCGATTCCCATCTGGCGAATGGCTTCCAGGAACGGCAGGGATTCGATGTCACCCACAGTACCGCCGATTTCCACCATGCAGATATCGGCATTGCCGGCACCCTCGAGGATGCAGCGTTTAATTTCATCGGTGATATGTGGAATAACCTGTACCGTGGCGCCGAGATAGTCGCCATGGCGCTCTTTGCGGATTACATTTTCGTAGATGCGTCCAGTGGTGAAATTGTTGCTGCGACCCATGCGCGCGCGCACGTAGCGTTCATAGTGGCCCAGATCCAGATCGGTCTCGGCGCCGTCATCGGTCACGAACACCTCGCCGTGCTGGAATGGGCTCATGGTGCCGGGATCCACATTGATGTAGGGATCCAGCTTGACCATGGTAATTTTCAGGCCGCGGGCTTCCAGAATGGCGCCCAGAGAGGCGGAGGCGATGCCCTTCCCCAAGGAAGAAACCACGCCACCGGTTACAAACACAAAATGGGCCATCAGAACTCCCGATGCGGAGCTGCATAGCCCCGCTGAATCGGGAGTACAGCTTAACAGAATCAGGGTTGGTGTTGAAGTACATGCGCCGCGCAACCGGCATTTTTACCACCTACATCAGAAGCGGGTGCGGCTCCCAGTGAATGCGAAAACCCGGTTCGTCGTTAACCGCGGCATATGGTGCGCACACGAAGAGTCCCGCCACCGCCACCAACCGGTCGGAATCATATATAAGGGGAATCCGCCCCCGCATCCAGGGAACCACTTTGAATTCCTGCAGCCATTTCTTGAGGGGGCGATGGTGGGCGCGGCCGGCTGGTTTACAGATTTCCCCGCCCACTCGGAACCGCAGCTGAAAACCCTGCTGAGGGATGTCCGCCCGCAACCGCTGCCCTTCACTGCTCGACACCAGAAGAATGCTGCCCAGGCCGGCCCCGAGGTTTACCGGCTGTTCCTGGCGCAGATTCAGTTCCCCGCTGGGAACCGGAGGCAGAGGCTGTAAGGCATACAGGCAACCCCGGTAGCGCCGGACCTCGGCACCCGCCCATGCGACACAAGGGTTACGGGGCGCACGCGCCAACAGCACCTCGCGGAGGATCTGCTCAAGCTTGTGGCTTGGCGGCAGCGGCAGCTGCTGGTGCGCAAGCCAATGGCGCAGCAGATTTTTGGCGCGAATGGGGCTGAGTTCACGCACCGCGGCGACTGCCAGGCCCGGGCCTTGACCAGCCCTGGATGATGCCAAATCCTGATTTGCCAGTTCCGCCAGCAACTCCAGGGTTTCGCTGCAGTGTGCTGCGCTGCGCGATATGGTTGCAGGAGCCGAAGGCCAGCGCTGCAGCATCTCGGGGATCACATGAGTCCGGAGGTAGTTGCGGTCAAAACGGGTGTCTGAGTTGCTCGGATCTTCCAGCCAGGACACTTTTTCCAGATCGGCCCAAGCTTTGATTTCCGCCCGGGTAAAACTCAGCAGCGGTCGCGCCACCTTCCCGGCATTGAATGCCGCGATTACCGGCATGGCCGCCAAGCCACGCGGACCTGCGCCACGCAGCGCCTGAAGCAGAAAAGTTTCCATTTGGTCGTTCAGGTGGTGGGCCAGGAGCAATATGTCATCTTCGTTTACTATTTCTCTAAAGGCTTTGTAACGCTGTTGGCGCGCGATGGCTTCCAGGCTGTGACCTTTCACCGCTACAACTTTCACGCTCTTGCAATCAAGTGGTATATGCAGCGCATCGCAGACGCGCTGACAATGCAGCTGCCAGGAGTCCGCCGCGGGATTGATGTGGTGGTTCACATGCACGGCGCACAACCGGCCGGACAGGGCCTCCCGTTGCTGCGACAGAGCCAGTAGCAGCGCTGTGGAATCGAGGCCACCACTGTAAGCCACCCAATAGCAACGCGCGGCCGGAAGACCGCGCATTACGAGCATTAATTTGTCCGGATCAAAACCCACGCGTTTGGTACAGAGTCCAGGTTCACTCCTTGAAACTCCCATAAGATGTAAAGCGTTTGTAACGCGCTTCCAGCACTTCGTCCATGGAGGCATGTTCCAGGCGGCTGAGGGCATCTACGATTGAATCTTTGAGCGTCGCCGCCATCGCGTCAGGATCGCGATGGGCGCCACCCAGAGGCTCTTTAAGCACGCTATCGATCAGTCCAAGACTCTTCAATCTGTCGGCCGTGATACCCATGGCTTCTGCAGCTTCACTGGCTTTATCGGCGCTTTTCCACAGTATGGAAGCGCAGCCTTCGGGTGAAATGACAGAATAAATGCTGTACTGGAGCATAATGACCCGGTCGCCAACACCAATGGCCAATGCGCCTCCGGATCCGCCTTCACCGATGATGGCGCTGATAATGGGAGACCGGAGCATGGACATTTCGAACAGGTTTCGTGCGATGGCTTCGCTTTGCCCGCGTTCTTCTGCGCCCACGCCAGGGTAAGCCCCAGGTGTATCGATCAGCGTGATCACCGGCAAGCGAAACCGTTCAGCGAGTTTCATGATGCGCAATGCCTTGCGGTAGCCTTCAGGCCGTGGCATGCCGAAATTCCGCCGAACTTTTTCCTTGGTGTCCCGGCCTTTTTGCTCGCCAATGATGGCCAGCGGCCGGCCATTGAGACGTGCAATTCCAGAAATGATCGCCGGGTCATCACCGAAAGTCCGATCCCCGTGAAGCTCCTCGAAATCAGTGAAAAGCTTCTGAATATAGTCCATTGCGTAGGGGCGCATTGGATGGCGCGCCAGCTGCGCCACCTGCCATGCACTCAGACTGGAAAATATGGTTTCAGTAAGTGTGCGGCTCTTTGCCTGTAAGCGTTCGATTTCATCGGTAATACTGACGGCTGATTCATCGCCTACAAAGCGCAGTTCCTCGATCTTGGCTTCGAGTTCGGCAATCGGCTGTTCAAAGTCGAGAAAATTAAGATTCATGTATCTTAAAGGATGTCCGCGAAGTGGTAGACGTTACCGGCTGGAGACTGATGGTACAAGCCCCTCAGGCACCAGCTGCCCCCCTGGCAGCATCTAGCGGCCGGGCCCCGTAATGCAAAGCGAAGTTACCGCTGCCCAGCCAGGATTCAAGGCTGCGTGTGAGCATTATGCTAGGGTGCACCCGCCAGGCTTCCCCCAGGCACATGGGGACACTGGCGGAGTTCCCGCGGTACTTTACCCATACATTGCAGTGGCCACCCACATGCGGCTTTAGCAACGCCTTGAGGCGGCTGGCAAAATCCCCGGGGGCCTGATCCGGCCATTCGATATCCAGGCGGCGTACATAACGTTCACGCAGCTCATCGATTCCATACATGTGCTTTACGGTCATGCGCCAGCCGCCAATGAACTCGTCATATGACAAACGGCCTTCTACAACCACCACATTGTCTTTGACAGCCAGGTTGCGAAATCGTGTGTACATGTCCTCAAATAAGGTAACCTCCAGGCGTCCGCTGCGGTCATCAAGCGTCAGATTTACCCGCCCGCCGCGTTTGCGCATATCGACAATCAAACCTGCCGCGATGGCGCTGCGTGAGGCCGTCATGGCGCCAAATCCGCGATCAGAAAAATTATCCGGTAGCGATGCATCAGACAGCTCGCCTAATGGAGCACTTACGACATGCCGCAGGTCGTCGGCGAAGCCGGCGATAGGATGTCCGGATAGAAACAATCCGAGAGTATCACGTTCGCCGCGCAGGCGTTCGGATTCATCCCAGTCTTGCAACTGGGGCCCAGGCTGTATTTTTTGAGGTTGAGCAACTTTCACTCCATGCAGGCCGAACATATCATTCTGTCCTGCTGCTTTGGCACGCGCACTCTGGTCCGCACGTGCCAGTGCTTCGGGCAACTGAGCCATAAGTGTTGCGCGATTAACTCCCAACGAATCCAGCGTTCCTGAACGTATCAGAGCTTCAATTACACGGCGATTGGCTTTTTGCACATCGATTCGCCGGCAAAATTCTTCGATTGAGCTAAAAGCACCATGCCGCTGCCGTTCTTCAAGTACGCCTTCAATGGCCGCCAATCCTACACCCTTGATGGCGCCGAGTCCGTAACGGATACTGCCATCGTCCGCCATTTCAAACCTGTAATTGGAATGATTGATATCCGGCGGCAATATTTTCAGCTCCATGGCCCGACATTCATCGATCAGCGTCACGATCTTGTCAGTGTGATCCATGTCTGAAGTTAGCACAGAAGCCATGAATGCAGCCGGGTAATGCGCCTTGAGCCAAGCAGTCTGGTAGGAAATCAGCGCGTAAGCGGCGGAATGGGATTTGTTGAACCCATAACCCGCGAACTTTTCCATTAGATCGAAAATCTGGTCGGCTTTACCACCTGTAAGCCCATTTCTGGCTGCACCCTCACGGAATATCGCACGGTGCTTGGCCATCTCTTCGGGTTTTTTCTTGCCCATCGCCCGGCGTAACAGGTCGGCTCCACCGAGCGTGTAACCGCCGATAATTTGCGCCATCTGCATGACCTGTTCTTGGTACACCATGATGCCGTAAGTTTCTTTCAGGATCGGTTCCACGCGTTGGTCAGGATATTTTGCTGTCTCGCGTCCGCGTTTACGCGCCACGAAAATTGGAATCAGCTCCATAGGGCCGGGCCGGTAAAGCGCACCCAATGCAATAAGATCCTCAAAGCAATCCGGCTGGGCCTCCTTAAGCAGACGCCGCATGCCGCTCGACTCAAATTGGAATACTGCGACTGTGCGCGAGTGTTTAAAAATACGCGTATAGGTCTCGGGATCGTCTAGTGGCAGCGCCGCCATATCCAGTAATGCTTCGCCAGCCGTGCTGCGGCGTGCATTGATCGCCTTTACCGCCCAATTGATGATAGTCAGTGTGCGTAAACCCAAAAAATCGAACTTCACAAGACCCAGTGCTTCGACGTCATCCTTGTCAAATTGCGTGACTTGATGAACGCCTCCCTGCTCGCAATAAAGTGGCATGAAATCCGTAAGTGGTGACGGTGCGATTACCACGCCGCCCGCGTGTTTGCCTGCATTACGGGCCAGCCCTTCCAGGGAGAGTGCCAAATCGATTAGTTGATGAACTTCGTCATCACCCTCGTACAGGTTACGCAGTTCAGACTCGCTTTGCAGCGCTTTATTCAATGTCATGCCGAGTTCAAATGGAATCAACTTAGCGATTCGATCCACATAGCCGTACGGATGACCCAATACCCTTCCCACATCACGCACTACGGCACGCGCTGCCATGCTGCCGTAGGTGATGATCTGGGAAACGCGATCCCTACCGTAGCGGTCAGCCACATAATCGATGACTCGATCACGGCCCTCCATGCAGAAATCCACGTCAAAATCCGGCATCGACACTCGTTCCGGATTCAGAAACCGTTCAAACAGCAGATTGTATTTCAGCGGATCAAGATCTGTGATCTCGAGGGCATACGCAACCAGCGAGCCCGCACCGGAGCCGCGCCCCGGGCCGACCGGGACATCGTGCTGTTTTGCCCAGCGGATAAAGTCTGCCACGATTAGGAAGTACCCAGCGAATCCCATGTTGACGATGACGTTAAGCTCCGCAACAAGTCGCTCACGATATGCAGCTGCCCGATTACTCTGGCTTTGGTCAGTGGATATGTCCCCGCTGACAAGCCGATTCTCTAATCCAGACTGAGCTTGGCTTCTCAGGTAACTCTCGGCACTTTGGCCCTCGGGTAGGGTGTACGCCGGCAGGTAATTTTCACCCAAACGCAGATCGAAATTGCAGCGCTTGGCGATCTCCACGCTGTTTTCCAATGCTTCAGGTAAATCAGAGAACAACTGCAGCATTTCCTGCTGACTGCGCAAATATTGTTGCTGGCTGTAGGTTCGTGGACGGCGAGGATCATTCAGCACATGTCCAGATTGAATGCATACACGTGCTTCGTGGGCATCAAAATCACTTTTCTTGATAAACCGGACGTCATTGGTCGCAACCAGTGGTACGCCTGTTTCCGAGGCCAGCAATACCGCGGCTTTTAGATATTCCTCTTCATCTTCCCTTCCGGTTCGCTGTAATTCCAGATAAAACCGTGCAGAAAACATAGCCAGCCATTCATGCAGAATCAGCCTTGCATGATCAGTACGGCCCGATAAAAGTGCACGGCCTATATCTCCCCCACGGCCTCCAGATAATGCGATCAAACCCTGTGTGTGGCCGTTCAGCCAACGCTTATCCAGCAAGGGTATTCCCCGGTGCTGGCCTTCGACGTAGCAACGCGTTATAAGCACCGACAGGTTTTTGTATCCAGTCTTGTCGCAACACAGTAACGTGAGATTTGTTGTTGCATTGCCCTCTGCATCATGCACGAGCATGTCGGCCCCGATAATCGGTTTAATCCCATATGCCTGTGCGGCATTGTAAAATTTAACCAAAGCGAACAAATTTGACTGATCGGTCAGGGCGACTGCCGGCATTCGCATTGCTTCAAGTTCTTGCATAAGCTCTGGCACACGTATAACACTGTCATTTAGTGAATACTCGGTATGCAGTCGCAAGTGTATGAAGGTTGGCTGCATTATTCAGATGCCTTCATGGTTGAAGGCTGCGTATTGGCGCAAATGAGCGTCTGTGGATTGGACAAGCACCATGCTTCTTTAAAGCCGCAAGATGCAGCGCCGTGCCATAACCCTTGTGTGTTGCAAATCCATAGTCAGGATAAATCTTATCGAAACGTGACATTGCGGCATCACGCTCTACTTTGGCAAGAATCGAGGCAGCGCATATATCCGGTATGATGTTATCACCATGCACTATAGCTTCCGTTTCACATTCGAGGACCGGACAACGATTGCCATCCACCAGTACTTTTATGGGTCGAATCGACAGCGCTAATATCGCGCGTTTCATGGCCAATAATGCTGCCTGTAGAATATTGATACGGTCGATTTCCAGGTGATCCGCCCAGCCAACGGCCCATGCAAGCGCATGGCTGCGAATTTCCCCAGCCAACTGTTCCCGTCGTCGCGGCGTCAACATCTTGGAATCCTTAAGCCCGGCAATCCTGTATGCTGGCTCCAAAACCACTGCTGCAGCTGTCACCGGACCGGCCAGCGGACCACGTCCCGCCTCATCGACACCTGCAATGATTATGTTGGGTATTCCCCTAATTTGAACCATGGCACACGCAGTTCCCTGATCCGAGCTTGGACATTTTAACCTGCCTGGGACATGTTGCTGGTGAGCAAGTTCAATACCGCTTCTGCTGCACGCTCATTTGCATCCATGCGCAGCATGGTGTTGAGGGAAGCGAATCGCGCTAATTGTTCATTCCGGTTGTGCTCGTCTTCCAGCAGTTTAAACAGCGCCGGACCCATCTCGTGTGGTAATGCACGATATTGCAGGAATTCCGCAACAACTTCGCTGTTGGCCAGCAAATTAGGCAATGACACATGCTTGATGCGCAACAACCGCAGGCCTTTGACCATGGCGTATGTACTTGCCGTTACCCGGTAAGCCACGACCATAGGGCACCGACACAACATAGCTTCCAGCGTAGCCGTACCCGATGCAATCAGTGCCACATCCACGGCACCCAAGACCTCACGCGCATGACCTTCCACCACGTGAACCGGCAGGTCGGGCTTTAAGGTGCGTATCTGCTGTTTAATGACGTTGCTTAAGGCCGGGGTTGCTGCCGGCACCACAAATGCAAGCTCGGGCAGCTTCGCCAAAAGCCATTGCGCGGTATCCAGGAACAATGGGCCCAAGCGCTCCACTTCTGTGCGGCGACTTCCGGGAAGCAGGCCCACAAGCCGGCCTTGCACAGGCAGATGCAGCGATTTGCGCAGCGCCACCCGATCCAGCTTGTCGGGAATTCGGTCGGCCAAGGGATGGCCCACATACCTGGCTGTAAATCCGTGCTTTTCGTACAGCGCTGTTTCAAACGGGAACAATGTCAGCACCAGGTTTGCCGCTTTCCCGATTTTAAAAACACGGTGAGAGCGCCAGGCCCATATTGATGGGCTTACATAATGCACTGTGTAGATGCCCGCACTGTGCAATCGTGCTTCCAAGCCGATATTGAAATCCGGAGAATCGATGCCAATGAATACGTCAGGTCGATATTTAAGGAAATATGCGCCCAGCCTGCGCCGGAGGCGGAATAATTTAGGCAAGTGCGTAAGTACTTCGGTAAGACCCATTACAGCGAGTTCTTCCGAATGGGCCAATGGCTTGCAGCCGGCGGCAATCATCTCCGGGCCCGCGATGCCTTCGAATTGGGCATCCGGGCGTAACTTCCGGATGGCATTAATAAGCCCAGCCCCCAGGTAATCGCCGGAGCTTTCACCTGCAACAATACCTATACGCAGCATCGTAAATTACTGGTGTATGCCATGAGGCGGGATTTATCAGCGCGTTATGCCGCGCTGGCTGGATTTAATAAAATTCACCATGCGCACCACTTCCGGTTGGGTTGATGATATTGCTTCCAGTTTTACCAGCGCTTCATCCAATCTCAATTCGGAGCGGTAAACCAGGCGATAGGCATTCTTGATGTTTCGGATCTGTTCGGCAGTGAAATCACGACGCTGCAATCCCTCGGAATTAATACCGCGCGGTTCTGCCGGCGAGCCGGCAGCCATAACGTAAGGCGGTACATCGCGGGTTATATCTACATTCATGCCGGTAAAGCTATGGGCGCCAATCCGGCAAAATTGATGGACCTTGGTGAATCCGCCGAGCACCGCCCATTCCTCGATTGATACGTGACCCGCGAGAGTTGTGTTGTTGGCGAGAATAACGTTATCGGCCAATGAACAATCATGGGCGATATGCACATATGCCATGATCCAGTTGCCGTTTCCAATCACGGTCCTGCCCTTGTCCTGGGATGTACCGCGATTAATGGTTACGAATTCGAATATCGTGTTATGGTCGCCGATCTCCAGCCATGTTGCCTCGCCCGTGTATTTCTTGTCCTGGGGTATTCCACCCAGTGATGCAAACTGGAAAATCCGGTTGTTTCTGCCAATACGGGTAGGCCCTTGAATGACGACATGCGGTCCAATCCATGTACCGGATCCGATTTCTACATCGGGGCCGATGACAGAGAAAGGGCCTACTGAAACGTCTGCTGACAGACGTGCGGAGGAATCAACTGACGCGCGAGAATCTATCAATCGTCAAACTTCCGTGAAGCACACATGAGTTCAGCTTCGGCAACCAGCTGGCGCTCAACTTCCGCATGCGCCTTGTATTTCCAGATCCCGCGTTTATTCCAGAGATGTTCCACTTTGAGCATCAGCTGATCACCCGGTTCCACTGTTTTCTTAAAGCGTGCTTTATCAATGCCCACGAAGTAATACAACGTATTTTTGTCCGGAGAATAACCGAGTGTCGCAAATGTCAGCAGGCCCGTGGCCTGGGCCAAAGCCTCCAATATCAGCACGCCCGGCATAACCGCTCTTTGAGGAAAATGCCCAGGAAAAAACGGTTCATTGATGGTTACATTTTTTACAGCGGTCAGTGATGCGCCAGGCTTGCATTCGAGCACGCGGTCAACCAGCAGGAATGGATAACGATGCGGCAGTTGCCTTATGATCGCATGGATATCCAGAAATGGTGCGCTTGTCATAAGCAATCAATCCTTCATTTTCTTTTCAATTGTAATGATTCTGCGTGCCAGTTCATCAAGCTGCCGCAAGCGTGTCATGTTTTTGCGCCAGCGGCTAGAGGTATCCATCGGCATGCTGCCTGAATATACCCCTGGTTCGTTAATGGAATGGCTCACCACAGTCATGCCTGTAATTGTTACATCATCACAGATTTCCAAATGTCCAGTAACCCCAGCTGAGCCTCCCAGCATGCAGCGCTTACCTATACGAGAACTGCCGGATATTCCCGAACAGCCGGCGATGATTGTGTGTTCACCTATATAGGCGTTATGGCCGATTTGTATCTGGTTGTCTAATTTAACTCCGTGGTCGATAACCGTATCTTCGAGGGCCCCGCGATCAATAGTAGTATTCGCACCGATCTCAACATCGTCCTTAATTGTTACCGAACCTAGCTGTGGCACTTTGGTCCATGTCTCACCATCGCGTGCGAAGCCAAATCCATCAGCTCCAATTACAACACCAGGATGAATAATGGCCCGCTTGCCCACACGCACGCCATGGCAAAGAGTTATGCTGGCGATCAAGCGGCAGTTTTCTCCAACTTGAACGTCGCGCTGGAGCACGCAGTTCGGGCCAATGAATGTACACTCACCGACGCTCACACCCTCTTCCAGGATTGCGCCAGGGCCAATCCAGGCTGTCGCAGACACCTTGACAGATTCATGTACCACGGCACTTGCATGCACGCCTGCCGGCATAGGAGGTGCAGGAACAAGAACATCAGCTACCTTTGCATATAGCAGATAAGGATTTGGCGAGATCAGCGCGGCTACCGGACAGGCATCAGCATCTGGCGGCGCCAGTATGACTGCAGAAGCGCTTGTTTCGGCAAGATAACGTCGATAGTGCGGATTGGAAAGAAAACTTATGGCACCATTACGCGCATGCTGAAGCGTTGCCACCTCATGTATCAGGGTGTTGCCGTCGCCACGCAACCGGCCCCCACATAATTCAGCCAGTTTTGCCAGCGTGTAGGACACGGATGAACCCTCTTAAACTAAATATTACCCTGAACCCTGCTTGCCAGACTGGGATTTATAGTCCTTTTGCATTTGGTTCAATACCTGGTTTGTAACATCAATGCTACCATCAGCATACACGCTAAAGTTCTTATCCAATATTAAGTTGAAATTTTGCGTTTTGGCAAATTCCTGGGCGGCTTTATCTATGTCCGCCTGCAGCTCGCTGATGATCTGATTACGCTGCGTATTTACATCTGACTGGAAATCATCCTGTTTGCGGCGGAATTCCTGTTGCATGCTGTCGAGCTGGTTCTCAAGAGCCTGTAACTGATCCGCACTCATGACCGTACCATTACGGTTAATCTGGTCTTGAAGCTTTTTTATCCTGTCCTGTTCGGATTGCATGGCTTTGAAACGCCCGTCAAATTTCTCATGCATCAATTTCTGTGCATGCTGCGCTTGTGGGGACTGTTGCAACAAAACCTGCCTATCAACCACGCCAATTTTGAGCTCAGCCGCAGAAACACTTGCTATGTGCGTCAAAAACACCATAACAGCCATTGGCAAAAAAATCTTCATTGCTGACTTCATAGACCTACTCCGGAATTTTAAAAATATGTGCCCAGGGTGAACTGGAATCGCTCCGTCTGGTCACCCTGCTTGGAATTTAGAGGAAAAGCATAGCTGAATTTCATGGCTCCGAGAGGCGTCAGGAATGTCGCGGCCAAGCCGGCTGATACCCTCAGTCTTCCAAAGCGGAAATCGCCCGGGTCGGTAAATGCGTTACCAGCATCGATAAACACAGCCCAACGGTTGGACGCCTGCTCGGAATCGTCTTTCTTGCCGAAACTCGGCAGGATAAATTCGTTTTGCACGTACATCATGGCCCTGCCGCCGTAGGGATAACCGCTGGAATCTCGCGGCCCAAGTGTATCGACCTGCCAGCCTCGGACCGTATCCGGACCGCCAACAAAGAAATTCCTGTATGGCGGGTAGGTAGCGGTTTTCCCGTAAGGTGCGCCGTAAGCAACCGAACCATTCAAACCATAAATGAAGCCTTTGAACAAAGGTATGAACGCCAGTTGGTTGTACTGCAGCGTGTAATATTCCTGGTCAAAGCCCGGAACAGCAGCGGATAATGTGATGCTTTCCTGATCACCACTGGTTGGAAATATCAGTCTATTACGTGTGTCATGTACATAACTAACCGATCCCACGAAGGTGTTGTAGCTGAGCGCAGGAAATTCACACAGGAAATTAAAACCTCTGGAGTCAGAACATACGCCCAGCATCTGGGTTATCGTTCCATTATCCGGATTGGAAATAAATGCCACATACTGCTGGGACGAACCGGTGGTGGTAAATAGTTCGTTATGCGAGTAATTGCCACTTATGCTCCAGCTGCTGTTTTCAGTCAGCGGGAAACCAAAGCCCAGCTGCCCGCCATAAGACTGGCTGGATAAAGGCGAACTGTTGATTGAAATGGATGACGTTTGGGACTGGAACAAGCTAATCGTGCGACTGATACCGTTTATAGTCCAATACGGGTTGGTAAAACTGAAATTATAGGAATGCCCGATGATGGTGCGGTTGGCCACGAACTGCACCCGCTCGCCCGTACCCAGAAAATTGGCATTCACTATGTTGCCATCGAGAACAACTCCCGATGAACTGCCATAGCCGATGCCCACACTGGCTGTTCCAGCAGGTCGCTCGGTCATCGAGTAGTTCAGGTCAACAAGATCTGGCGAGCCTGGTACGCGGTTCGTCTGAACCTTGACATTCTCCATCCATGGCAGGCGGTTTAACCTAATCCTAGAACGCTCCACGTCCGTGTTGGACAGCCATGTGCCTTCATATTGGCGCATTTCCCTGCGAAACACAGCGTCATCAGTGCCGGGAGCGCCACTGAAATTGATATGCTGAACGTAAACACGCTGGCCGGGCTCGATATAGAAAGTAATAGTAACCAGTTTATTTTGCCGGTCGATATCAGGTATAGGATTTACCTGGGCGAAGCCATAGCCAATGGTGCCAAGTTTCTGCTGAATAGCGCTCGCCGTAGTGGTTGCGCGTTTTAGTGAAAATATTTCTCCGGGTTTTATCATGACCAGTTTTTCGAGTTCTTCTTTGGGCAGGATGAATTGTCCTGATAGTTTTACATCCTTGATTTTAAATATGCCGCCTTCCGAAATATTCACTGTGATGTACACGCTGGTGCGGTCGGGGGATATCGCCACCTGGGTTGAGTCAATGGCAAAATCCGCGTACCCCTGATCCATGTAAAAAGAACGCAGCGATTCCAGATCGCCTACCAGCTTTTCCCTGGAGTATTCGTCAGAACTGCCAAAAAATGTCCAGAAATCCGCCACTTTCAGCTTGAACACATCACGCAGCTCATCTTCTGAAAAAGCATGGTTGCCAACGATGCTGATGGCACGGATTTTTGCAGTAAGTCCTTCAGAAATCTTGACTGAAACATTGACCCTGTTATCGCCTATATCGGTTACTTTCGGAGTAACAATCACGCCATATTTTCCATGGCTGTAATATTCTTCGATCAGCTGCTGGACAAAACCATCCAATGTGACTCTGTTGAATATCTGGCCCTGTGACAGTCCGGCCTTATTCAGGTTTTTATACAGATCGTCGCTTTTGATGAGTTTGTTTCCGGAAACGACGAATGAGGCAATGGACGGACGTTCCCTCACAATGATGATGAGGGTGCTTTTGTCGCGCCGCATCTCGATATCGCGGAAAAAACCGGTTTTGTACAGAGCCCGGATCGCATTTTGGATGCGGGCCTCGGTGAGGTTATCACCAATGTTGATAGGCAGATAATCGTAGACCGTACCCTCAGATATTCTCTGCAGGCCTACGATCTCGATTTTCTTGACGATGAATGAGTCATCCGCTCTGGCTAAGGAGGGGATAAACACCAGGAATAGCATGGAGGCCAGGATGATCCCGGTGCCTTTGATTAAACCCAATTGTATTCCTCCTTAACCGAACAACCGAATTAGATCGTTGTATACAGCCAAACTCATCAGCGCCAGTATCACAGCAATGCCTATACGTTGACCTATCATCTCCGCAGCTACGGACATGGGGGAGCCTTTAATAGCCTCCACAAGGTAATAAAGTATATGCCCGCCATCAAGTATGGGAATTGGAAGCAGATTCAGCACTCCCAGACTGATACTCACGATCGCAAGAAATGCCAGGAATGGAACCAAGCCGTTTTCTGCCGTATAACCCGCGAATTGTGCGATCTCGATCGGTCCGCCCAGATTGCTCAATGAGACGTTACCGATCACCATGTTCCATAAGTCATCCAGCGTCAGCCAGGTCATGCTACCTGTGTAGATAAGCGCATGCCCGATTGCCGCGCCGGGATTATACCTTTGTTCCACCAGCATTTTCCGGAGAATGCTCTTTGAATTGCCAATTTGCGCACCGATATGACCGATCACCCCTCCATTAGAGGACTTTTGCACTCCTACAGGCAGCTTTAACTGGAGGGTGTTTGTTCCGCGCAAAATCTGTACCTTTAAGACCTTGTTTGGCGCAGCTTGCAATATGCGTATTAATTGATCGGGGCCTGTAATCGGAACCCCATCGACTTTTTCTATGATATCGCCAAACTTGAGGCCCGCCTGCTCTGCCGAACTACCAGGCAGGATTTTATAGATCTCGGGCGCGGCTTGCGGCTGCCACTGGCTCAAGCCGAGACCTTCAAGCAGTTTTCCTGGCTCTGTAAGCGAACGGCTGTTCTTGATGCTGAGCAGCAGATGCTTCTCATGATGATCCGGTGTAAGAACACGCACAGCGATAGTATGGCTGTGAATACTGCCCTCGAATAACCGCAGCCCGGCCATCTCCCAAGTAGGAGTATCACTGCCATTGACTGACAGGATTACATCCTGTTTCACAAATCCCGCATGCGCCGCCGGAGAATCAGGCCGGACGTCACCGATAACCGGCCGTGTTCCTGGAATACCGATTATGAAAATCGCCCAGTAAGCAAGGATCGCAAACAGGAAATTGAATGCCGGTCCGGCCAAAACCGCGAGGAATCGTTTGTACAGGGATTGGCGGTTGAAAGCCAGGTGTTTTTCAGAATCAGCCACATCGCCGTCGTGTTCATCCAGGGGTTTGACATAGCCCCCCAATGGCAGCCAGCCGATTGCCAGCTCAGTAGACCCGGGCCGCCTTTGCCATCGAAACAGTGGCTTGCCGAAAAATACCGAGAAACGCAATACCTTGATGCCGAATAATCGCATCACAATAAAATGACCGAATTCATGCCAGATAATCAGCACGCATATGGCAACGACGAAGGCAATTATGCTAATTAGGATATTCATGCCGCAGCTCTGGAAATTACAGTTTTGGCAATCGCGCGTGCTTTTCGGTCACATTCAAGTATTTCATCGATGGAGTCGGGTGTAGAGCCAGGCATCATATCAAGTGTCTGCCCCACGACATCGGAAATTGACGTAAATGGCAGCAGTCCATCCAGAAATGACTGCACTGCGATTTCATTGGCTGCATTCAAAACTACCGGCATATTCCCGCCCGTCTCTGCCGCTTGTATTGCCAGCGGTAAACAGGGGAAAGACTTCATATCCGGTGGTTCAAAATCCAGATGTCCAAGACTGCATAAATCAAGGGGCTGCACCCCTGTAGATATACGCTCGGGCCATGCCAGCCCACTGGCTATTGGAACCCGCATATCCGGGTTACTGAGTTGCGCAAGCACGGAACCGTCGATGTATTCTACCAATGAATGCACGATGCTCTGTGGATGCACTACCACTTCTATGCGTCCCGGCGGCACTTCGAACAGCCAGCGTGCTTCAATCACTTCCAAACCCTTATTCATCAATGTCGCTGAATCTACAGATATTTTCCGACCCATGGACCATCTTGGATGAGCACAGGCCTGCGCAGGAGTGACGCTATGTTGACGTTCATGCGACCACCCACGGAAAGGTCCGCCGGAAGCTGTCAACAGTATGCGGTGAACCGAATGTCCGCCATGATGTGGCAGGCATTGAAATATGGCATTGTGTTCGCTATCTATAGGTATAAGCTCAGCATGGCACTCCCGCACGGCCTGCATGAATACCTGCCCGCCCATCACCAAAGATTCCTTGTTCGCCAGTAATACACGCTTGCCGCTTTTCACGGCCGCCAGGGTAGGCAGCAATCCCGCAGCACCCACGATCGCTGCCATTATGTAGTCACTGTCCGAGGAACTGGCGATTACCTGCAGGCTGGCATCGCCGGTCAGAACTTCTGTGCTCGACCCTACTTGAGCAAGGCGGTCGCGTAATTTCTGCGCTGCCTTCTCATCCAACATGGCCGCATACTTGGGTTCATGTCTCAGACACTGTTCATATAACACCTCGACATTGGATTTTGCAGAAAGCGCGAACACCCGGAACTTTCCTGGGTTTTTGTCCAAAACTTTCAGGGTTGCTCTGCCTACACTTCCTGTAGAGCCGAGAATTGTGATGTTCTTCATCGCAGCCATCCTTGCATTGCCAATCCCAGCCAAAATGTCGGCAATGCGGCTGTCAGGCTGTCCACCCGGTCTAGTAAACCGCCATGGCCTGGAAACAGCCGGCCGCTGTCCTTTACTCCCGCTTGACGCTTGAACAGGCTTTCTGATAGATCGCCAACAACAGAAAACCAGCCTGAAAACAGGCAAATAATCACGAAAAAATATCCGTATTGCGGCAACACCAGAATAACGCCGGTGATTGAAACTCCCAACATGGCCAAGCTGCCGCCAGCGACACCTTCCCAAGTCTTACCCGGACTTACCTTGGGAGCCAATTTATGCCTGCCAAATACCTTGCCGGAAAAATATGCGCCGATATCAGCTGACCATATAAGCGCCAGTAAAAACAACAAGATTTTCGGGCCTTGGGTGCCGGCATGCACATCGACGAATGCCATCCAAGCAGGGATCAATGTCAGTAATCCGCAAATATATTTTATGGATTTTGGAAACTGTTTATGCCAGAAAAAAACCCAAAAAGACGCAAAAATCCACCAGGCCATGGCGGCAATTTCTGTAACCCAAAGGACAGCAACATTTCCGTGGATCAACCACAGCAGATACAGTATGACAGATACAAGTAAAGCCTTGAAAAGATTTCCGGGTATAGAATCGCCGCCGCTGAGTTTCGACCATTCCCACATGCCTACAATAACCATTAATGAAGAAACGATCGCGAACAACCAAGTGGGTGCCATCAGCACCAGTAATACAACTATAGGCAGCAGCATCGCTGCAGTAATGACGCGCTGTTTAAGCATCAGTTTTCTTGACTCAGTTGTTCTGAGGTGCGGCCGAAGCGGCGCTGACGCACAGCGTACCAGTCAATCGCTGATTTCAAACATTCAGTGTTAAAATCCGGCCATAAGGTATTTGTAAAATATAACTCCGTGTATGCCAGATTCCACAGCAAGAAATTGCTGATACGCTGTTCCCCGCCGGTGCGAATAAACAAATCCGGATCTGGCAGCCCCGACAGTGACAATGACTGGGAAATTCGGTCTTCATTAATCTCATCAGGCTGTATATCGCCGCTCACAACCAGTGCTGACACTTTGCGTACGGCCTGAATTATGTCCCACCTTCCGCCGTAACTTACGGCGATGTTCAATACCATACCTTGATTGGATTCAGTGAGCTTCTCAGCCTGTTGCATGGCAATCTGCAGCCTGTTGGCAAATGCCGCACGCTCGCCAATAAACCGGACAAGCACGTTGTTTTTATGCAGCTCGGCGATTTCGTTTTCCAGGGAATGCACAAACAATTCAATAAGATTGCCGACTTCAGTCTTCGGTCTTTGCCAGTTCTCACTACTGAATGCGAACAAAGTCAATACGCCTACACCATGCTGTACGCACGCCTTGATGATGATCTTAGCCGTTTTCACACCGGCGCGATGCCCGGCTTGTCTTGGCAGCAGTTTTGCTCTGGCCCAACGACCGTTGCCATCCATAATGACGGCTACATGCCGTGGAATTGGCGTATCGCCGCTCGCGCGCATACCATTAACTCATTAAACTTCCAGGAGTTCCGCCTCCTTGGAGGTCAATATTTTGTCAAGTTCGGAAATGTACCGGTCAGTGAGTTTTTGTATATCGTCCTGTGCCCGATGCTCCTGATCTTCGCTTATCTTCCTGTCTTTAAGCAATGTCTTTAGTTCAGTAATCGCGTCACGACGTACGTTTCTTACAGCAACCCGGGCCGCTTCGGCTTCCTGGCGTGCCAGTTTGATAATTTCACGGCGTCGCTCTTCGGTCAGCTGAGGCATTGGTACCCGGATAATGTTGCCAGCCGTCGCCGGTGTTAGCCCTAGATCAGATGTAAGTATGGCTTTTTCTATGACCTGGACCATGGTTTTTTCCCATGGTGTGATATTCAAAGTCCTCGCATCACCAACGGTTACATTTGCTACCTGATTGAGTGGCACCTCAGATCCATAATAAGAAACACGTAGATGATCCAGCAGACTGGTATTTGCACGGCCGGTGCGCAGTTTTGCAAGACCCTCCTTAAGGGTAGTCACACATTTTTGCATGCGGGTGGTTGCATTTTTTTTCACATCTTCGATCATGGTCATTCTCCATTATCAATCAGCGTGCCAACGTCTTTTGCACCGAGGATGATGCGCATAAGGTCACCAGCACGGGTGAGATCGAAAATTCGCATTGGAATGTTGTTGTCACGGCAAAGCACAATTGCGGTTGCATCCATAACCATCAGCTTTTCTGTAAGCAGTTGATCATAGGTCAAATATGAATACCGTAATGCCTTGGGATTCTGTTTTGGATCCGCAGAATAGACACCGTCCACCTTTGTAGCCTTGAGAAGCAGTTCGGCTCCAATCTCTATGGCGCGAAGGCTGGCCGCGGTATCGGTGGTAAAAAAAGGATTGCCAGTGCCGGCAGCAAATATGCAAATTCGGCCCTTTTCAAGATGGCGGATGGCGCGTCTTCGGATATAGTCTTCGCAAACCTCATTAACGCTCAATCCGGACATGACGCGCACATGCGCTCCAAGGCGCTCTAGCGCGTCCTGCATGGCCAGTGCGTTCATGATCGTAGCCAGCATTCCCATGTGATCAGCAGTGACGCGGTCCATGCCGGCCCTTGCTAAACCTGCGCCACGAAATATATTGCCGCCGCCGACAACCAAGCCAACTTGCACACCCAGGTCATGCACGTCGCGCACCTCTTCGGCCAGCCGCTTGATCACGGGTGGATCTACCCCATAATCAGCTTGGCCCATGAGTGCCTCACCGCTCATTTTGAGAAGTATTCTTCGATAAGCGGGTGTCTGGTTCGACATGGGTCAACCGCTGTGCGAGTGAAGTATATGCAGAGCCCCGCGATGCGGGGCTCCCATGCTGGACTAGATTGTACCGTAAAACCGGCAGCTAGCGCGGTGCGCTGGCGAAGAATACAACAATTTCAAAGACCACGAGCCTGCGCCATCACCTCGGCGGCGAAATCTTCCTGTTTCCTGTCGATTCCTTCTCCTACCTCGTAGCGTTCAAATCGCTTAACCTGCGCACCTGATTTGGCAAGCAATTTATCCACGGTGATCTCCGGATCTTTCACAAAAGCCTGCCCCAATAGAGTGGATTCCGCGATAAATTTACGCAACCTGCCTTCAATCATTTTTTCTATGATTGCAGCTGGTTTGTTGCTTCCCATTGATTGGGCACGGATGATTTCACGTTCTCTTTCCAAAACTTCACCAGGTACCTGGTCCGCTTTGACACAAATAGGCTTGCTGGCAGCTATATGCATGGCGATATCCTTTGCCAGTTCGGCGGTACCGCCATGGATTTCCACCAGAACGCCAATCCGAGAACCGTGGCAATATGCGCCGACAGTACCTGTGCCCGCAGTCATGTACGTACAGCGTCGTATACTGATGTTTTCACCAAGCTTAGCCACTAGCTCACGGCGTAGCGTATCCACGCTTCTGTCGCCGGAAAACGGCAATTCCATCAGCGCCTGAACATCACGCGGCTTCTGCGTCAAGACAACATGAGCGACATTTTCAACGAATTTAACGAAATCATCGCAATTCGCAACGAAATCAGTCTCACTATTGATCTCAACCATACTAGACGCGTGATCTGTTTGCGCTATGGCTATTCGGCCTTCTGCAGCGATGCGGCCAGCTTTCTTATCAGCCTTTGCGAGCCCTGCTTTCCGCATATTTTCTATTGCCGCACTTATATCTCCATGCGAATCGACCAATGCTCTTTTGCATTCCATCATGCCTGCGCCGGTGCGTTCACGCAGTTCTTTTACCATTTCAGCGGATATGCTCATTCCATTTCCTCATCTCTTGAGGGCTTTTTCGCAGGTTTTTTACGCACGCTGGTTTTTTTGAGAGTTGTTTTTCTGCGAACGACTTGTTTCGCTGCTTGGGCATCATCATTTTCGGTTTCTGGTGAAGTTGATGCGGAAGCCTCCGTTGATTCAATATTAACGGCCTGTTTTTCAGTAGATTTGCGTCGAGAAGGTTCTTTTCTTGCAACAGTCTTTTTTCTGCCACGTCCGCGTTTTGGTTTCCCATGCTCATCCAATTCTACAAATTCATCCTCGTCAGCGCCTGCCAGCTGAGGCATGGAAGCCTTACCGGCCAGCACTGCGTCTGCGATACCTTGCGCGTATAGCTGCACTGCACGTATCGCATCATCATTGCCTGGAATCATGTAATCTATCTCGTCCGGCGTGTTATTTGTATCCACAATGCCGACGATCGGTATCGAGAGTTTCTGGGCTTCACTGACGGCGATTTTCTCGTGCCCGACATCAATCACGAATAACGCATCCGGTAATGCATTCATCTCCTTGATACCACCCAGACTTTTCTCAAGCTTTTCCATTTCACGCCTAAGCTGAATTACTTCTTTCTTTCCCAGACGTTCAAAAGTCCCATCTTCAGATTGCGCGTCAAGTTCCTGCATGCGCTTGATGGATTGGCGTATGGTTTTAAAGTTAGTGAGCGTGCCACCCAGCCATCGTTGATTTACATAAGGCATCCCGCAACGCAGTGCTTCTTCCGCAATCGCTTCGCGGGCTGCGCGTTTTGTGCCAACGAAAAGTACCGTGCCACCATCCGATACAAGTCGCCTGATAAATTCAACCGCTTCACGATACAGTGGTAGGGTTTTTTCAAGATTAATGATGTGGATGCGGCTGCGTTCTCCGAAAATATATGGAGCCATCTTCGGATTCCAGTAACGCGTTTGATGACCAAAATGCACGCCGGCTTCCAGCATCTGGCGCATAGACAGTTCTGCCATGGATAAACTCCTGATTGAATGGGAGCGCACAATGGCGTTCCCGGGGTTAGGCCTCCATACACCCCGTGTCGCAACCCTGGCCATGACTGGCCGGCAGGCACCCCGCGAACGGTTATGATGTATGTGTGGTTTAATTTGCCAAAAAAGGCCGTGCTTTATACCATAAGCAATGAATTACAGCAACGCCGCCACAGGCATTTACCCCTTATTTTGACATCGCGTCTGAATCCTGTTCATGCCAGTTACCATCAAAACACCTGACGAACAAGCCAAAATGCGCATTGCCGGCCGCTTGGCTGCCGAAGTACTGGACATGATTGGAGAACACGTCCAGCCGGGTGTCACCACCGATGAACTAGACCGCATCTGTCATGACCACATAATCAATGAACAACACGCTATACCTGCGAATGTCGGTTATAACGGATTCCCCAAGACCATCTGCACCTCGGTAAACCATGTGGTTTGTCATGGAATCCCGGGTGACAAAAAACTGAAAAATGGCGACATTGTTAATATCGATGTGACCGTAATAAAAGACGGATTTCATGGCGATACCAGCAAGATGTATTTTGTCGGTGACCCATCGGTGATGGCAAAGCGCCTGGTGCAGGTCACCCACGATGCCATGTTGACGGGTATTGATCTGGTGAGACCCGGAGCGCGACTAGGGGATATCGGTCATGCCATACAAAACTACGCAGAAGGACATGGATACTCCGTAGTACGCGAATATTGCGGCCATGGCATCGGCCGGGTTTACCATGAAGATCCACAGGTATTGCACTACGGCTCACCGGGCAGCGGCCTAGAACTGATACCTGGGATGACATTCACAATTGAACCGATGGTAAATGCAGGCAAGCGTCACGTGAAACTTCTGCCTGACGGCTGGACTGTGGTAACCAAGGATCATTCCCTGTCAGCCCAGTGGGAACACACCCTGTTGGTAACCGCCGATGGCCATGAAATATTAACCGCGCGCGCTGGCGGTGAAATCTGATCCCATGTCAATTGCAAGCGCTTGAACACCCTACCTTACCACACGGCCATCGGACACACTGCAGTTACACCATCCTCATCGGTACTGCAAACCGGCAACACATCTGAATTGCTGCGGGATACCTTACGATCGCTGGATGCGGATCTGCAATCACGCTTTGCCACCGGCGCCCCGGTCGAACAGCTACTGCATGAGCGAACTACGGGAGTGGACGAAATTGTTTATCGCATCTTTCAATTGTATTTGTCACCTGCAGCCGATGACCTTGCACTTTCAGCTGTGGGCGGCTATGGACGCTGCGAGCTGCACCCATATTCTGACATCGATATCCTGATCCTGATACGCGGCGCTGATACGAAAAAATATCGCCGTTCCATAGAACAATTCATAGCTTTGCTATGGGATGTCGGGCTTCCGGTCAGCCACAGCGTGCGTACACCGCTGCAATGCGCCGATCTGGCAGGTACCGACTTGAGCATCGCCACCAATCTTATGGAAGCACGTTTTCTAACCGGTGCCGCAGACTTATTTGCACAGTTACAACGTCACATGGCTTCTGAGCGGCTGTGGCCGCCTAGGGATTTTTTGCTGGCCAAACAGCAAGAACAACTGCGGCGTCACGCCAAATACCATGGCACTGCCTATCGGCTTGAGCCTAACATCAAGGAAGGGCCCGGCGGATTGCGCGACATCCAGATGATCGGCTGGGTTGCGCAGCGCCAATTACACAGCTCCGGAGTTCACAGCCTTGTGGCTTGCGGTTTTCTCGACGCGGATGAATATCAAGCGTTACAAAACGGGCAACATTTTCTATGGCGGGTGCGCTTTGCGCTACACATGCTATATGGTAGGCGCGAAGATCGCCTGTTGTTTGATGCCCAGACGCGATTGGCTCAACAGTTTGGTTACCTCGATACTCCCGCCAATCTTGCGGTTGAGCAGTTCATGCAGGCGTATTACCGCACCGTTAAGCAGCTGAACCTGCTCAACGAAATGCTGCTGCAATCATTGGAAGAGGCGATTCTCTGCAACGATCTAACACCCGCTATACCTCTCAGCGAATGTTTCGAGGAATGCGGTGGTTTTCTACGGTTGCGCGATCCCCGGGTTTTCCAACGTCGCCCAAAGGCGCTGCTGGAAATCTTTCGTGTGTTACAGCAACATTCGCGACTTAAAGGTGTAGGCGCCGAAACTTTACGGCGTCTGTGCGCCAGTCTTGATCTCATTGACGACGCTTTCCGTGCTTCGTCCGAGCACCGTTCCTTATTCATGCAAATTCTGCGCGCGCCGCGCGGCGTCACTCATGAATTGCGCCGCATGAACCGCTACGGAGTGCTCGGACGTTACCTCCCAGCGCTAGGCAAAGTGGTGGGGCGAATGCAGTATGACTTGTTCCATACCTACACCGTGGACGAGCACATTCTATTCGTGGTGAGCAATCTGCGGCGTTTTGCATTGACCCGCTATGACCATGAATTCCCGTTATGTAGCGAAATCATGCAGACACTGGCCAAACCCGAATTAGCCTACTTGGCGGCGTTGTTCCACGATATTGCCAAGGGCCGCGGTGGCGACCATTCCCGATTGGGCGCTGCAGAAGCAGAAAAGTTCTGCCTGGAACACGGCCTGAGCCGCTACGATGCACGCCTAGTTTCCTGGCTGGTGAGGCACCACCTGCTACTGTCACTCACTGCACAAAAAAAAGATATCGGTGATCCGCGCGTAGTACGCGACTTCGCGCACCACGTAGGCGACCAATTGCACCTGGACTACTTATATGTACTGACCGTAGCAGACGTACGCGGCACCAACCCGGAATTATGGAACTCCTGGAAAGCCAGCCTATTCCGCCAGTTATACCTCGAAGCAAGCCGTGCACTACGCCAGGGGCTGGAAAACCCTATCGACAAGGACGAGCTTATCCGCGAGACTCAGTCACAAGCGATGTCTCTGTTGCACGCACGGGGGTTTGCCTCCGAAGCAGTGCACAAAGAGTGGACGGCATTTTCTGAAACGTATTTCCTCAGCCACACTGCCGACGAAATCGCCTGGCATACCGCCGGGCTACGGATACACGGCATGGACGATGCACCGCTGGTGATGCTGCACCCGGGCGATACGCGTGGCGGCACTGCGATCAGTATCTGCTCCGGCCAGGATGCATTGATATTCGCACGTGTGACCGCGACGCTCGCCGAGCTCGGATTGACGGTACTTGACGCGCGCCTTGTGCCAATGACCGGTGGACGACGGCTCGACACCTACGTGGTCTTGGAAGATAACCGCGAACCCATTGTCGAGGCAGCGCGGCTAGCGGAAATCGCCGATGTTGTGCAACATGAAGCTCAGCGCCGGAATCTGCCGCCGCATGCGGTCATGCGGCGCGCCCCGCGCCAAGTGCGGCTGTTCACTACCACTAGTGAAGTAGAGTTTGCCCCTAATCCTTTCAATGGACGGACGGTACTAGAGATTCATACCAGCGATCGGCCCGGTCTGTTGTCGCTAATCGGTGAGGCGCTCGCAGACTGCAATATTCGGCTTTGGAATGCGAAAATAACTACGGTTGGTGAGCGTGCTGAGGATGTATTTTTTATCACAGATACCGACAACCAGCCGTTTGCAGATGCCGCAATGCGCATGCGCCTGCGTACGGCGCTGCTCACCAGGCTGGGCGAAGTCAATTAAACAAAATAGGACACGCATGAACCCGGATTTGGACAAACTTTTTCCTTATCCATTTGAGCGTCTGGCAAAGCTCAAGGATGGAATCACACCACCCTCGCATTTGGCGCACATCGCCATGTCCATCGGTGAACCCAAGCACGCGCCACCGGCGTTCGTACTGCAGGCGTTGCGTGACAATTTGGCAGGTCTTGGTGCCTACCCGATGGCCAAGGGATTGCCGGAATTACGTACGGCCATCGCGCGCTGGCTGACGCATCGCTTCAAACTTAGTCCGGGCAGGATTAACCCCGACCGGCACGTGCTGCCGGTGTCGGGTACACGCGAGGGACTATTCGCCTTTGCCCAAGCCGTGATGGACCGCGCCCAACGGCCACTGGTGCTGATGCCAAACCCGTTCTATCAGATCTACGAGGGCGCGGCATTCCTGGCGGGCGCCGAACCGTATTACCTGAATACCATCGCAGAGAATGGGTTCCTACCCGATCTGGAGTCCGTGCCGCAACAGGTATGGCAACGCTGCCAACTTCTTTATATATGCACACCCGGTAACCCAACAGGCGCGATCATGGACGGCGCATATCTCCGGCAGGTACTGAAACTGGCTGACCGCCACGATTTCATCGTGGCCTCGGATGAGTGCTACGCCGAAATTTACCTGGACGAAGCCAAACCACCCCCTGGATTGCTGCAGATCTGCGAGGAAAGTGGCCGGCACGATTTCCGTCGCTGCGTGGTTTTCCACAGCCTGTCAAAACGTTCGAGCTTGCCAGGCCTGCGTTCCGGTTTCGTGGCGGGTGACGCCGCTGTGCTAGAAAAATTCCTTATATACCGAACCTACCATGGCTGCGCGCTGCCATTGCCGGTGCAACTGGCAAGCGTGCGCGCATGGGACGATGAGCAACATGTGCTCATGAACCGCCGTCTCTATCAACAAAAATTCCAGGCCTGTATGCAAATACTCGCACCGGTGATGGACGTACACTATCCGCCGGCAGCGTTCTACCTATGGCCGAAAACCCAGTTGGACGACGAGCGCTTCGCGCGGGAATTATATGCCCGGCAGAACCTCAGTGTGCTTCCTGGCAGTTACCTGTCGCGCCCCACATCGAGCGGAGACCCCGGGAAAAATCGTGTGCGAATTTCGCTGGTGCCAGCGCTTGCAGAATGCATCGAGGCTGCACAGCGCATTCGAGCCTACGTGGAGTCGATATGAACAATATAACCCTGCGCGGTACCATTGATTCTGCGTGGGATCAGCGCGCCACGCTCTCCCCCGATAACGTCCCCGCGGAAGTTCGTTTGGCGGTCGAAACAGCCATTAGCCAACTGGACTGTGGCGCATTGCGCGTCGCGGAAAAACATGACGGTCGCTGGCAGGTTAACGAGTGGATCAAAAAAGCTGTATTACTGCAGTTCCGCATACAAGCGAATCAAGTCATAGAGGGCGACGCCACCCGCTATTATGACAAAATCGCCCTCAAGTACGCCACGCACACACGCGCCGAATTTCAGCATGAAGGCGCGCGTGTGGTGCCGCCAGCCACGGTACGCTTCGGCGCCTATGTTGCGCCGGATGTGGTACTCATGCCGTGCTATGTCAACATCGGCGCTTACCTGGACCGCGGCACGATGGTGGATACCTGGGCAACCATCGGTTCATGCGCCCAAATAGGAAAAAATGTGCATATATCAGGCGGCGCAGGAATCGGTGGCGTACTTGAACCATTGCAGGCATCCCCTACCATCATCGAAGACGACTGTTTCATAGGAGCCCGCTCTGAAATCGTCGAGGGTGTAGTCGTGGAAGCAGGCGCGGTGATATCGATGGGGGTATTCATAGGCCAGAGCACCCGCATATATGACCGTGAAACCAAAAATATATCTTATGGGCGTATACCTGCTGGTGCTGTAGTTGTGTCTGGAAACCTTGCATCCAAGCATGGCGATTGCAGTCTGCAATGCGCGATTATCGTGAAGCGAGTGGATGCAAAAACCCGTGCTCGAGTGGCATTAAACGAGCTTTTGCGCGGCATAGACTGATATGAGTGACGTTGTTTCTCTGACCAAAGAGCTTGTATCACGTCCTTCTGTGACGCCAAACGATGCCGGCTGTCAGCAGTTGATTGGCGCTCGTTTAGCCAGCATTGGATTCAAGATTGAACATCTGCGGTTTGGTTCGGTGGATAATTTATGGGCACGCTTCGGATCGTCAGGCAACCTCCTGGTATTCGCGGGTCATACCGATGTAGTCACGCCAGGATCACTGGAATTGTGGGATAGCGATCCTTTCGTTCCAGTGATCAAGAATGGTGTGTTGTATGGCCGCGGTGCGGCGGACATGAAGGCAGGTCTCGCTGCCATGGTGGTAGCCGCAGAACAATTTCTTCAGGATAAACGGAATCTCACAGGAAGCATCGCTTTTCTCATTACCAGCGATGAAGAAGGCCCTTCCATCGATGGCACTCATAGGGTAGTGGAATTGCTGGAGAAACGCTCCGTGAAAATTGATTGGTGCGTACTCGGCGAACCCTCGAGTTTGCATGAATTCGGGGATACGCTCCGTAATGGGCGCCGTGGATCACTAACCGGATTACTCAGAATACATGGGGTACAAGGTCATATCGCCTATCCGGAGCGGGCCGATAATCCAATCCAGAGAGCACTGCCAGCGCTCACAGAACTATACCAACAGCATTGGGATGATGGCAACGAACACTTCTCGCCGACAAGTTTTCAAATCTCTAATTTCAACAGCGGCACCGGGGCAGGCAATGTTATCCCAGCGTCGGCCGATATTCGCTTCAATTTCCGCTACTCGAATATGGTGACAGCTGAGCAATTGCAGGAACGCGTACACAAGATACTTGATAAGCATAAATTGCGATACCAAATCGAATGGCGTGCCATGGGGAACCCTTTCTTGACACCTCCGGGTCTGCTGACAGCTACAGCGCAAAAAGTAATTTTTGATATTACCGGAAAATTACCCAAGCTGGACACCGGGGGAGGTACGTCAGATGGGCGCTTCATTGCGCCAAAAGGCGCCCAGGTAATTGAATTTGGGCCATTGAATGCAACTATTCACAAGGTAAACGAATGCGTGGCACTTACTGATTTGGAATTGCTAGTGTGTGTTTATAAAGGAATCATGCAAGCTTTACTGGATTGCAGTACGTAAGCTATCCGATCTCCAATTAACCAAAAATCCCCCCACACCCAGCAATACAAACCAGATCAATACCCATTCCGGTAAAGTCATTCCCAGAAAATGCCATTTGATGATGGAACAATCAGCCGTTCCGGTAAATGCCCGAATAATGAATTTATTCAATGGCAATGATTTAAACATGTAGTTTAGGCCTGGCCCGCAAGGCGGAAGCATGTAAGCAGGCAGATGCTGGATATATATGTGGCGGATGGATACTGCTGACCCGGTGGCTGCTGTGAGCAACAATAATATTGAATAAATGCGTGCTCCAATTTTTCCGGGATGATGCAAGAAAGCAACAAAAAATAATAATCCGAGTATTATGACTGCGATGCGTTGGAAGATGCACAGTACACACGGTTCCAGACCATCATGGAACTGCGAGTAATAGGCGTATGCCATCAATCCGGTGCAAATGAGAAACCCGAGAAGGTTAGCCAGCCGGCGTTTGGATATGGGTTTTAGCATATAATATCTTGATTGGATTTGATTTAAGGATATTTCTGCGATTACGGAAAAAACTACGGTCATTGATACATTTTTATTATCAATAGTATATCAAGAACGTGGAGATTTATTGCACCTGTTTTTCATGGCCAGCCGCATCCGTCACTGAGCATTTCTTTCAGGAACGATTCTGTACTTCCCTTTCCATGGCTTCAAAACCAGCATGCCTG
>JAGWOR010000010.1 GCA_028870845.1 Gammaproteobacteria bacterium
CCCCTAGAAGCACGCCCCATATAATAAATAGAATTAACCCACCAATTACGAATGTAACAAGGCTAAGCGCTACTCGCCTCTCAAAATCATTTGAAAATAAGTTTGTTAAATCAACTTTTATTTCCGGTTTTCGGGCCATATGAATCTGTTGCATGCGCACCCGCATGTGCCAATATAATCAGTACGAATCATACGGAATCCAAAAACGCTGCAACGATTTTCTCCAGGACTAACCGGTCTTCTTCATCAAAACGCGCCAGCTTGGGACTGTCGATATCCAGCACCCCCAGGAGCTGGCCGTTCTTCACCAGCGGCACGACAATTTCAGAACGCGAAGCGCTGTCGCAGAATATATGTCCGGGAAACTGATTGACATCGTCAACCACAAGAGACTCGCGTTTGGCGGCTGCCGCACCGCACACTCCCTTGCCCATGGCGATGCGTACACAGGCGGGCTTGCCCTGGAAAGGTCCGACCACCAGTTCGCCATCCCTGAGAAAATAAAAACCCGCCCAATTTACATCCGGCAGGCTGTGGTACAGCAATGCCGCCAGGTTGGCGGCGTTGGCAATCAGATCATGTTCGCCCTGCAACAGGCTGCGCGCCTGCGCCGCCAGCTCGCGATAGAACTCATGCTTGCCGACGGCAAGCGTTGGTTTCAATTCAAACACGTGCGTGGCCCTTAAGACCCCACTCAGTGGATGTTGCAGAAACAATAGGCGTAGATGCCGCGCGGGTCGGTGAACACCTTGAGGACTTCCGTCATGCGTTGCATTTGCGCGTACCAGGGCGTGCCCGAAAACACTCCGGCCGGCTGCAGGCCTGCGGCCGGATTCAGGCGCAGGCTGCTGGTGCTGTTGGCCATGGCAATGATGAGGCGGTCGGTCAGGCTCAGGGGAGGTTCTATGTAGCGCACTGCGTAATGCGGCCCAAGCTTGGCAAGTTTGGCCGCCTCCGCCACCGCGTCCTGCAGGTTGCCGAACTTGTCGATCAGCCCCAGCTTTTTGGCTTCCAGCCCGCTCCACACACGGCCCTGGCCGATATTGTTCACATCCGCCACGCTCAAATGCCGGTTGTGCGCCACTTTGGTGATGAATTCCTGGTAACCATTGTCGATGTCCAGCTGCATGATCTTCTGCACGGTCGGCGACATGGGCTGGGTTACGTCAAAGGCATTGCTCAGCGGCGTGGTGCCCACACCATCGGTGTGAATCCCGAGTTTGGCAAGGGTCTTCTGGAAGGTGGGAAACATCCCGAAAATTCCGATGGAACCGGTGAGTGTGGTGGGGTTGGCATAGATCTGGTCACCGGCCATGGAAATCCAGTAACCACCGGAGGCCGCCACCGAACCCATGGAGACGATCACCGGCTTGCCGGCCTGCTTGGTGAGCTCGATCTGGCGCAAAATCAGGTCGGAAGCAAAGGCGCTGCCACCGGGGCTGTCCACGCGCAGCACCACGGCCTTGATGGAATTGTCGTAGCGCGCCTTGCGGATCAGGTCTGAGGTGGAATCGCCGCCAATGGTGCCGGAAGGCTGGTCGCCCGGCACGATGTCGCCGGAGGCCACGATGATGCCCACTGCATTGCCGCTTACGGGATGCAGGCGATCGTCATTCGTCGCGCGCAGGTAATCGAGGAAATCGATCTGGCGGAAGCTGTGGTTGGATTCCCCCACCACCTTGATGACCGCATTCTCCATCTGGTCCTCGGTGGCAATCTTGTCCACCAGCCCGGAATTCAATGCCAGCCTTGCGGTATCCCCTCCCACCGCCGCCAGCTCGGTGGCCGAGTTATCTATATAGTTGTTCAATGCATTGGGCTTGAGCTTGCGGGCGGCGGTCACATCATGCTGGTAGGCGTTCCACAAGACACCCACCACCTGGCCCCAATCCTCGCGCGCATCCGGAGACATGCCATTCAGCATGAAAGGTTCAACGGCCGATTTGTATTTACCCACCCGGAAAATGTTCACTTCCACGCCCAGCTTGTCCAGCGCCTGCTTGAAATACGGCTGATAGATGCCGTAGCCGTGCAGGAACACCATGCCCTGGGGATGTATGAAAACGGTGTTGGCCATGGCGGCCAGGTAGTACTGGCTCTGGGAATAGGCATCGCCGAGCGCGAACACCGGCTTGCCGGTTTTTTTGAAATCCTGGATGGCTTGGCCGATGTCCTGCAAATCGCTCAGGGCCGCGCCGCCGAGGAACCCTCCGCCTTGCAGGTCGTCGGTTTCCAGCACCAGGGCCTTGATACGGCTGTCGTTCTTGGCGCGTTCGATGGCCGCGACCACGTCCCGCAGCCGAGTCTGTTGGCGCTGCTTCTGGCCCAGCAGCTTGTTGATGGCGCGCTGCGCCGGATCGCCGGAATACTGCTCCACCAGATCGCCCTGGGGGTCCACCACCAGCGCTGCCCGCGATGGCACCTGCAGTTGGTGGGAACTGATGATGCCCACCAGGATGAAGATCACGGTTACCGTGATCAGCAGGTTGATAACCAGCCGGCAAAGAAAATCCCACAGCCGCCAGGTGCCGCCAAAGATCTGCACGATGAAATTTTTGTCGCTCATGGGAATTCCGGTGTTGCGATGAGGGGGAATGCTTCAGGAACTGGAGAACCGATGATGCCTATTATGCACTTTGGACCTCGCTGCTGGCAGCTGCCAGCAGCTCCAGGATGCGCGGCAACCATTCGCTGTGTTCCGGTTTCATGAGGCAGGAGCGCAGCGCGGTAACCGCGGTCGGCTCACCATTCAAGCCCGGCCACCAGGCGGACGCCAGCCGGTCCGGTACCTGCAGCAGCGCCAGATGCAGTTGCCGGCCTGCGGCGGCGGTGAACACTTGCTGGGCGAGCCGGCTGGCCCGGCTTCGGTTCGCCGCCGCCATGCTCCATACGACGATGTCCAGCTCCGGCACCGGCCCGGCGAGGTAGGCGCGACCGTTTGCCAGCTGCTGTCGCAGGGCCAGCGCCGCCCGTCGGCAAGTTTCCAGGCTGCGGGCGAATTCACCGCCCGGCTGCAGCGGCAGCAGCTGCTGGGTTGCCCACAAGGCCACCGCGGCCGCTCCCGGGCGCGAACATTCCAGGCTGATCTCGCCCAGATGCAGCTCCGAGGAGGTGAAATAGGTGTAAGGCGATTCATGCTTGTAGAACCGCCCCTCTGCTGGATCACGCAGCAGCACGCAGCCGCAGCCATAGGGCTGCAGTCCATGCTTGTGGGGATCCACCACGATGGAATCCGCCCGCGGCATGGCGTCGAAGGCCGCGCGCGCGGCGCCGCCCAGATTGTCCACCAGGGTGTAATACCCTCCGTAGGCCGCGTCCACATGCACCCGGAATCCGTAGCGTTCCCGCAACCTCAGGATCTCATGCAACGGATCCACGGCGCCGAGCGCGGTGCTGCCGAGCGTCGCCACCACCGTGCCCACCGCTTCCTGTTTGAGCAGCGCCTCAAGCGCATTCATGTCCATGCGGCCGGCCTCGTCCACGCCCACCGCGCGGAACGGCATTTGCAGCACTTCGCACATGCGCGCATGGGTGTAATGTGCCTGCTCAGATGCCAGCACCTGCGGCCGCGGTTGTGCGTGGCGCGCCACCCACAGCGCTTCCAGGTTGGCGATGGTGCCGCTGGCGCACAAATGGCCCAGGTGGCTTTTGTAACCGAACATGCTGGCAATGCCGGCCACTGCTTCCTTTTCCATGGCGGAACTGGCGCGGCCGCCGTCCAGCGCGTGATTGTTGGGGTTGATGTACATCGACAGCATGTAGGCCAGCCGTGCCACCGGATGCGGCGGCTTCAGCATCTGGCCGGCATATAGAGGATGTGGATATGGAAAATTGTCCTGCATGCGCTCGGCCACCGTCTGCAGCAACGCCTGCAGCGAGGCAGTTTCCAGGCCGGCCTGGAAATCCGGCAAACCAGCAAAGCCGCGCTCCAATGTCTGCAGGGCGTGTTCCAGATAGCGCAGCTCGGTTCTATCAAACATGAATGTTTGAAATCATGAGTGCCTCAATGCTGATCCCCGGGTTTGGCCGCGTGCGTCAGCATCAGCTGCTGCATGTCATGCCGCAGCAGCGCCTGTTGCGAGGGATCGCTGGTGGCGTTCAACAGCCCTTGATAAAGATTACGCGCATCTTCTATATAGCCCGACTTGGCGAGCATCTGGGCCGCCTGGTAGCGCGCGCTTTTTGCCCATTGATCCATGGCGTAGGGGTCCGTCAGGATGGCGGAGCGCATATACAGTTCCGCCGCCTGGGGATAATCGCCGATGGCCTTGTAGGAATCCGCGATCCAGAACAACAGCTGGCGTTGCTGTTCGGAGGTCAGGTTGGCATGCAGCAGTGCTTTGAAAAACGGAATCGCATCGCGGTTGCGGCCGATGGTCTGCAGGTCGAACAGCACCGGCAGCACATCGCCGGGGTCCACCGCCACACCGCTGGCAAACAGCTGGGTGAGCGCCTGGATACCGGCCTGCGGCTTGCCGCCCAGGATAAACACTCGCGCACGCAGCAGCTGCCAGGCCTCCGGATCGGTGTCCGGTGGCGGCTGCTCCAGCCCTTCCATCAGCTTGGATGCCAGCGGGATGTCAGGCACCGCCAATACGTCCTTCACCAGGATGTAACGCACATCCGGCGGGATATCGGTGGTGGATTGGAAGCGCGTGGAGTCCAGATACAGATGCCGCAGCACCACCGGGCCGTACTTCTGTTTTTGTATCAGGCTTGCGAACTGCCAGTGCGCCACCCCGCGCTGCTGGGCAACCAGCGCATGGAAGGCCACCACGCTGAACAGCGCGCAGGCAGCCACTGGTTTGGAATCGTAGCGATTGGATGCGGCCAGGTACCAGGCCTGGTCATCGCCCACCACCAGCTGCAACTGGTTACCCAGTTGTTCGCCGTATTTCAGGTAGGTGTCCCACAGCATATCCGGAGTAATGGCGAACACCGGATCCTGGTCCAATAACCCCGGCTGCAAACCCAGGCCGTTCTGCAATGCCTGGATACGTGCCACCGGATCCTGCAATGCGGCTGCGGCTTGTGATGCCACGAACCAGGCGTGTACCCGCTGCTGCACCGGCTGTTTCGCATCCTTGGCGATGTTCAGCGCCGCTTTCATGACCTTGGCGGGCGCCTGTTCTCCGGCGCGCAACTCAGCCAGCAGCCGCAGCAGCTCCGCGTCCGGATCCTTGCTGCCCTGCAGGACATCGAGGGCAGCCTGGGGCTGGGCGGTGCGCAGGAAAAGGCGCGCCTCCAGGAGTGGCCAGTCACCGCTGTCCTTGGGATAGTCCTGGCGGTAACGGATCACCGCCGTCTGCGCATCGGCGAGGCGCTGGTCCGTGAGGTAGCTCTGCAACACCAGCTGGCGCAGACGGTTGAGTCGCTGTTCCTCGGGGGGAACCTGCGGATCCCAGATCAGTTCGCGCAATATCATGCGGGCCGCATGGCCGTTGCCGAGCTGCAGCCAGGCGGCCGCGGCCTGCATGTCTTCCCACTGCAGGAAATCGGCACTGACGCCCGCCGGCATGTGCTGCGCACGTTCGATGATGCCATGCCAGTCGCCGGTGGACTGATACAGATAGATGCGTTCGCGTTCCCACGCCATCCAGCCGACGGCATCCTGGGCGTAGACCGGCTGGTCTTGGTCGATGAAATGCAGGGCCAGATTCGGCGCGCCGGCGGAGGCGAAGCCGCTGATGTCCTGCAGGCTGGGCGTGGTATTCAGGTTGGGAGCCGGCTGCACCAGCGTTGCCGCCGGTTTCGGTACCGTGGCCTTGTGCTTATGGTGTTTTTGCGCCGCGGCCGCCGGCGCTGCCGCCAGCAGGGCCGCACAAAAAACCACAATACTGCTAAATGACATTTGCATGTACTGCCGGGCTGATAAAACAACGGGTGCCAGCGGCACCCGTCATTGTATCAGGACAAATTTCCGGGCTTCAGACCTTCTCGCGGATGCGTGCCGCTTTTCCGGACAGGTCCCTGAGGTAATACAGCTTGGCGCGCCGCACGTCGCCCTTGCGTTTCAATTCAATGGCGCCGATGGCGGGACTGTGGGTCTGGAAAGTGCGTTCCACGCCTTCGCCGTGCGAGATCTTGCGCACTGTAAACGAGGAATTCAGGCCGCGGTTGCTCTTGGCAATTACCATGCCTTCGAACGCCTGCAGGCGTTCGCGTTCCCCGTCCTTCACCTTGACCTGCACAACCACGGTATCGCCGGGTGAAAATGCCGGGATCTCCTTGAGCTGCGCCTGTTCTACCTGTTGGATGATCTTGTTCATGGTCTTTACCTTTACTCGAATCAATTGCTCATTGTGGTTTGTGTGCGCGGATGAATTCGTCCAGCCAGGCGCGTTCATCCGCATTCAATTCAAGCTTGTCCAGCAACTCCGGCCTCCGCTGCCAGGTGCGCGCCAGGGCCTGCTGCCGCCGCCAGCGGCGAATCGCCGCATGATCGCCATTCTTCAGTACCTGCGGCACGCTGCGCCCGTTGATTTCCTCCGGGCGCGTGTAATGTGGATAATCCAGCAATCCTTGCATGAACGAATCCTCAGCCGCGGAATCCGCGTCGTTCAAAGCACCAGGCAGTAATCGCGCCACTGCATCGATCACCACCAGGGCCGGCAATTCGCCGCCGGAGAGCACGTAATCGCCGATGGACAGTTCCTCATCCACTTCGGCCTCGATCACGCGTTCGTCCACGCCTTCGTAGCGTCCGGCCACCAGCACTGTTCCCTCAGCTGCCGCCAGTCGCAACGCGTCGCGTTGCTCGAAACGCCTGCCCTGCGGGCTCAGGTATATCACCCGCGCCTGTGCTCCCGCCGCCGCGCGCGCCGCGCGTATCGCGTCGCACAGGGGTTGGAACTTCATCACCATTCCCGGGCCGCCGCCGAACGGACGGTCATCCACGCTGCGATGCCGGTCGCTGGTGTATTCCCGTGGGTTCCAGGACCGCACCTGCAACAATCCGCGCTCCACTGCGCGTCCGGTCACGCCAAACGCCAGCAGCGCATCCAGCATCTCCGGAAACAGCGTCACCACCTGAATTCTCATGACGCTCATTCAAAAATCCGGATCCCAGTCCACGCGCATCAGCTGCGCGTCCAGATCCACATCCTTAATCACCCGTCCGCGCAGGAAAGGGATCAAGTGTTCACGTTCGCCCTGCACTACCAGCACGTCATTGGCGCCGGTGGCCAGCAGGTTCTTTACCCGGCCAAGCTCCCGGCCGTCCATCAGCTGCACCCGCAGGCCCACCAGATCGGCCCAGTAGTATTCGCCGGGCCCGGTCTGCGGCAACTGCTGGCGGCTTATCGCGATGTCCGCGCCGATCAGCGCCGCCGCCTGTTCACGGCTGTCCACATCCTGCACATGGGCGATGATGCTTTTGCCGTGGACACGGCCCGCGGTTACCAGCCGTTCCTGCCATTCGTCGCCGGCTTGCAACTGCCAGCGGCGGTATTCAACAATCTTTTCGCGTGGTTCAGTCCAGGATTGGATCTTGAGCCAGCCGCGTACTCCAAAATGACCCGTAACCCTGCCGATGACGATGCGCCGGGATCCCGTAGCGGACATGGCGCAAACGGACGCCGGAATCAGACGGCGACCTTGTGCTCCTTCATGAGGTAAGTGACGCGCTCCGAAGGCTGCGCGCCTTTTGAAATCCAGTATTTGACGCGCTCCGCGTCCACCCGCAGCACTTCCTCGTGGCTGACCGCCAGCGGATTGAAAAATCCCAGGCGTTCAATATAGCGGCCGTCACGGGACGAACGGCTGTCAGTCACTATCACATGATAAAAGGGGCGCTTCTTGGCGCCGCCACGCGTCAATCTTATGGTCACCATGAAATCGGGTTCCTCTGCATGCGAATCGAGGCCGGATTGGTATCCTGGCCCACCAGTGGACTGCGCATTTTACGGGTTTCTGCTAAAAAGTGAAGTGCCGAGAAGGACTTGCGTAGGTTTCCCGGCTTTCAGCGGCCGGGAAAACCGGGCGGCATGCGGCCTTTCAGGTTGTGGAGCATGTGCGCCATGCCCTTGCCGGCCATCTGCTTCATGACCCGCGACAGCTGGTCGAACTGCTTCAGCAAACGGTTGACCTCCTGCACCTGGGTGCCCGAACCCAGGGCAATGCGCCGGCGCCGGGAGCCGTTGATGATTTCCGGCCGGCGCCGCTCCCTGGGGGTCATGGAGTTGATGATGGCGATCTGACGGCGCATGTCGCGGTCATTGAATCCGGCTTTGGCCGTTTCCTGCAGGCGCCCGGCGCCGGGAAGTCTCCCCAACATGGCTTCGATGCCGCCCATGCCCAGCATCTGCTGCAGCTGGTCGCGGAAATCCTCCAGATCGAAGCCTTTGCCCTTCTTGAGCTTGTCGGCAAGTTTCGCCGCCTTGGCGTGATCCACCTGCTGTTGCGCATCCTCCACCAGCGAGACCACGTCTCCCATGCCGAGAATGCGGGCCGCCATGCGTTCCGGGTGGAATACCTCCAGGGCCGCGGCCTTCTCCCCCACACCCAGGAATTTGATGGGCGCGCCGGTGACCTGTTTGGCAGAAAGCACCACGCCTCCGCGCGCATCGCCGTCCGCCTTGGTAAGCACGATGCCGGTAAGCGCCAGCTGGCTACCGAAGGCGGCCGCGGAAATGGCCGCGTCCTGGCCGATCATGGCATCCAGCGTAAACAGGGTTTCCACCGGGGATAAGGCCTGCTGCAGCTGCCGCGCCTCCTGCATCATTTCCGCATCCACATGCAGGCGCCCGGCGGTATCCACGATCAGCACGTCGCACATTTGCTTGCCGGCCTCAAGCAGCGCGCCACGGGCAATCCCCACTGGATCGGGAGCCTTTGGTTCAATGCACACCGCGGCGATTTCGGCGGCGAGTTTCCGCAGTTGCTCGCGGGCCGCCGGCCGGTAGACGTCGGTGCTCACCAGCGCGACCTTCTTGTGCTCACGCGTCTGCAGATAGCGCGCCAGTTTGGCGGCGGTGGTGGTTTTGCCGGCACCCTGCAACCCCACCAGCATAATCACCGCCGGCGGCCGCACGCCTAAATCAAGGCCTGTGGCGGCACCGCTCATGACGGCGGTGAGCTCGTCATGCACGATCTTTATGAACACCTGGCCGGGCGTGAGGCTTTTCAGCACCTCCTGGCCCAGGGCCCGGGTGCGTACCTGCTCGGTGAACAGCTTCACCACCGGCAACGCCACGTCCGCCTCCAGCAGCGCCATGCGCACATCGCGTACCGCGTCGCGGATATTGTTTTCGGTTAGCCGGCCGCTGCCGCGCAGCCGCTCAAGTGTGCGCGTAAGCCGTTCGCTCAATGACTCAAACATGCTGTTGCATCATTTGGAATGGTTATAAATTATAACCCGTGCGGGTTCTGCAGCCGTTGAGACGTCAGCGCATGCGCCAACCGCTTCACCAGCAGCCCGTGCCTGTGCGATGATGCAGGTCCGGATTTACACACCACGGGCTACGCCTATGCGGTTTCTCAGCCTGGCCGTGATCGATCTGCTGATGTATTGCACCGCGGCATCGGCATTGCTGCTGGCTTTTTTCCAGCGCGGTCCGGAATTTATCACCAGGCGCAAGGGATTCGTGGCCAGTCTGGCGGCGGCCGCCATCCTGCTGCATACCGTACTGCTGTACGCCCTGGTGTTCTCGCCCCATCACATGGACCTGGGGTTTTTCAACACCGCCTCAATGGTCGGCTGGCTGGTGGCACTGATCGCGTTCGCCACCCTGTTCAAACCGCATTTTGAGTCCCTGGGAGTGGCGCTGCTGCCGCTGGCCGGCATCAGCATCCTGCTGGCAGAAATCTTTCCCAGCGACCAGCTGATGATAATTGAAAGCGACTGGCCGCTGGACGCGCACATCGTGCTTTCCCTGATTGCCTACAGCCTGCTGGCGGTGGCCGCGCTGCAGGCAATTCTGATGGCGTTGCAGGAATATCGCCTGCGGCACCGCATGCCGGGCGGCATGTGGAGCGCGCTGCCGCCGTTGCAGCTGATGGAGCGGTTTTTGTTCCAGCTCATCATTGCCGGCTTCTGCCTGCTGACGCTGGCGCTGTTCGCGGGCTTTTTCTTCGTGCACAATCTTCTGGAACAGCACCTGGTGCACAAAACCGTGCTTTCAGTTCTGGCCTGGGTGGTGTTTGCCATCCTGCTGTGGGGCCGGTGGCGTTTCGGCTGGCGCGGCCGTACCGCGATCCGCTGGACCTTGGGGGGATTCTTCGTGTTGATGCTGGCTTATTTCGGCGACAAGCTGGTGCTGGAACTGATTCTCGGCCGGCACTGGAATCTCATGTCCTGAGAGGGGTGATCCGGTTTTGGCCAACCTACCGCTCTGGGCGCTGTTTGTCGCACTGATCCTGCTGCTGATCCTGTCGGCGTTCTTTTCCGGTTCCGAGACTGCGGTCATCGCCCTCAACCGCTACCGCCTGCGGCATCTGGCGCGTACCGGCCACAAAGGCGCGATCCTCGCCGAACGCCTGCTGAAACGCCCGGACCGGTTTATCGGCATCGTGCTGCTGGGCAGCACCCTGGCCAATTCCTTCGCCACGGTCCTGGCCACGCTCATCGCCCTGCGCATCGGCGGCGACAGCGCGGTACTGATCGCCACGGTTCTGATCGTGCTGCTGGTGCTGATCTTCGGCGACCTGGCGCCCAAAACCCTGGCGGCATTGCATTCGGAAAAACTCGCGTTTCCCGCCAGCTTCGTGCTCACGCCCCTGCTGTGGATCCTGTATCCCGTGGTGTGGACGGTGAACCTGATGGCCAACGGCGTGCTGCGCCTGTTCGGGGTGCTGGCAAACATGCCCAGCATAAACTCCATCAACCAGGAGGAATTGCGCACCGTGGTGATGGAAGCCGGCGGCCTGATCCCCAAGCGCCATCAACGCATGCTGTTGAGCATTCTGGACCTGGAAAAGATCACCGTCGAGGACATCATGGTGCCGCGCAATGAAATCAGCGGCATCAACATCAATACCGACTGGGACGAAATCCTGGCGCAGCTCCGCACCACCCAGCATACCCGCCTGCCGGTGTATGCAGACAGCATCGACAACGTGATTGGCTTCATACACGCACGCGAATTCCTGCACCTGATGATGCAGCGTGAACCCACTCGCGAGCTGCTACGCTCCATCCTGCGGGAGGCCTATTTCATGCCGGAAGGCACCGCTCTGCAGCGCCAATTGCTGAATTTCCAGGCCGCCAAGCGGCGTATCGGCCTGGTGGTGGACGAGTACGGGGACATCCAGGGACTGGTGACGCTGGAGGACATTCTCGAGGAGATCGTGGGTGAATTCACTTCGGACCCTGCGGCCCAGCACAAGGATATATATAAGGAGGAGGAAGGCAGCTACCTGGTGAACGGCAGCGCCCACGTGCGCGCCCTGAACCGCATCATGCAATGGCAACTTCCCACCGACGGTCCCAAGACGCTGAACGGCCTGATTCTGGAATACCTGGAAGCCATCCCGCAGCCCGGCACCAGTCTGAAGCTTGCGGGCTACCCGCTGGAAATCGTGCAAACCCGCGGCAGCGCCATCAAGACCGTGCGCGTGCATCCGCGTCTGGATGAGCCGCCGCAAACCGCGGAATGACAGATTCTCAGACGGCGTTCAGCACATCCAGCAGCCGGCCCACCTGCGTAACCTGCAGACCCTCGATGCGCGATTGCTGAGGCGCGTTGCCGCGGGGCACGATGGCGCGCTTGAAGCCGTGCTTGGCGGCTTCCCGCAGGCGTTCTTCGCCGTTGTATACCGGCCGGATCTCGCCGGCCAGGCCCACTTCACCGAAAAGCACCAGGTCATTGGACAACGGCCGGTCACGGAAACTGGACAGCACCGCCAGCAACACCGGCAGGTCGGCCGCCGTCTCGGCGACACGCAATCCGCCCACCACGTTCACGAACACGTCGCGATCGAACATGGCCACACCCCCGTGACGGTGCAGCACCGCCAGCAGCATGGACAGCCGGTTGGCATCCAGACCCACGCACACCCGGCGCGGATTCGCCATGTGGCTCTCATCCACCAGCGCCTGCACTTCAATGAGCATCGGCCGGCTGCCTTCGCGGATCACGCTAACCGCACTGCCGCTCACCGGCGCCGCATGCCGCGACAGGAAGATGGCGGATGGATTTTTGACTTCCTTCAAACCGCTCTCGGTCATGGCGAACACGCCGAGTTCGTTGGCGGCACCGTAACGGTTCTTGACCGCGCGGATGGCGCGGTAGCGGCTGCCGGCATCGTTCTCGAAATACAGCACCGTATCCACCATGTGCTCCAGCACCCGCGGCCCGGCGATGGCGCCTTCCTTGGTCACATGCCCCACCAGGAACACCGCCGTGCCGCCGGATTTGGCAAACTGCACCAGCAAACCGGTGGCTTCCCGCAATTGCGCCACCGCGCCCGGAGCCGATTGCAGCAGTTCCGTGAACATGGTCTGGATGGAATCCACCACCACCACCGCCGGCCGGTATTTGGCGGCCAGCTCCAGCATGCGCTCCACGCAAGTTTCGGCCGCCAGCTGCAGCGGCTTGTTGGCGATGCCCAGACGCCGGGCGCGCAATCCCACCTGTTCCAGGGATTCCTCGCCGCTGATATAAAGCACCCGCCGCTGTTCGGAGATGCTGGCCGCGGCCTGCAGCAACAGCGTGGATTTGCCGATGCCGGGATCACCGCCGATGAGGGTTACGGAACCGGAAACCAGCCCGCCACCCAGCACCCGGTCCAGTTCCGTCAGTCCGCTGGTATAACGCGGCTCACTGCCGCCCTTGAGATCCGCCAAGGGCTGCATCTGCGCCGTAGTTTTTTGGCTAGCCGCCTGTCGGGCCGACGGACGGTCCGGCAGACGGGATTCCACCAGGGTATTCCAGGCTCCGCAATCAGGGCACTGGCCGGCCCACTTGAGCGAGCGGCCGCCACAGGCGTCGCAGACATACAGGATGCGGGGTTTGTTCACGGCAACTGCGGTTCAGCGTTGTAAGTCACTGGGATGGTAGCACGTGAGGCAAAGCCGGCTGCCCCGTCAGGATTTGCTTTCGTTGCAGAGAAAATACAAGGTATTATGCAGCATCCTTAACATAACTACATAAGAGAAGGACGTGGCGAAGCGGCGCATCTGGACCAGTGACTGGTTCGCGGGGGTTGCGTATGCAGCAGTATTCCTGCTGTGCACCTATGTGATATTTCCCGAAACATTCCAGCAACTGGAAAACGCCGCCTACGACCTGGGCGTCAACCTGACCCATGCCACACCCGGCAACGAAATTGCCGTGATCGCCATCGACGACGCCAGCATCAATACCCTGGGACGCTGGCCCTGGCCACGCACCTACCATGCGGATCTGATTAACCGGCTGTCACAAGACCACGCCAAGGTTATCGGTTTGACCTTGTTCCTGTCCGAGTCCCAGGTGGACCCGGGCAGCGTCTATATACGCGAGCTGATGAATTTCTACGATCATTGTTCGAGTTTGGGCGCCTTGGCGCCGTTCCCGGTCAGCACTACACCCGCGGCTGCCAGCGCCGCGCCGGCGGCACCCGCTGACTGCGGCAATGCCCAGACCCAACCTGCCGGTCCCGTGACCCTGAGCCTGCCGCCCCGGGTGCAGCAGGACTTGCTGGCGTTGCGCGGCAGGATGCAGCGTGCGGAAAACCTGTTGAACGCCGACAGCAAACTTGCAGCCAGCATCCATTCCGCCGGCAATGTGGTGATCCCCTCGCTGTTCATGCTGGGCGAACCGCTGGGCAGGCCCGCGAGCCCCACACCCGACTACCTGTTGAAAAACGCTCTGGGCCCGGAAATCAGCACCTCCAACAACAGTCTGCAGCCCTTGGCCACCCAGTCCATGAGCGCGCCGCAACCGCAATTTGCGCAACCCGCCGCGGCCATCGGCTTCCTGGATGACCTGCCGGATGCGGACGGCACGTTGCGTTCCTCGCCGCTGGTGTTGCGCTATGACGGCGTGTATTACCCGTCCATGGCACTGGCCATGAGCATGCGCTTCCTGAACTTGCAACCCGGCGACATCCAGGTATTGCCCGGGCAAGGCGTGAAGGTCGGCAACCTGTTCATCGGCACCGATGCACACCTGCGCATGCATAACTTCTATTACGCGGGCAGCGCAACAAACCCGCCGTTTCCCGTGTACTCGTACGCCGACGTGTATCTGGGCAAAATTCCGGCGTCCGTGTTTCAGGGCAAGATCGTGCTTATCGGCGCCACCGCCTTGGGGATAGGCAACAGCTTTCCCACGCCCACTTCCGCCAGTATGGCGCCGGTGATGGTGCTGGCGAACGTGGTATCCAGCATCCTGCAGCAGGATTTCTACACCATGCCGGCCTGGACCGGCATGGTCACGCTGGCGGCACTGTTGCTGCTGATCGCCTACCTGGCCTTCGCCCTGCCGCAGCTCAAGCCGGGTTGGGGCGCGTTTGCCAGCCTGCTGCTGCTCAGCATCCTGGTGCTCACTGAATTCGGTTTCATGCGCAGCCGTTTTGTGTGGATCGAATTGATGCTGCCGGCGCTGCTGCTGGTCAGCGGCCACCTGTTCATGACCATCAAGCTGTTCCGCGTCACCGACAAGCTGCGCCTGCGCACCGAGGCCGACAGCGCCGAAAGCAACAAGATGCTGGGCCTGGCGTTCCAGGGACAGGGACAGCTGGACATGGCGTTCGAAAAATTCCGCAAATGCCCCATGAGCGACAGCATCGCCGACCTGCTCTATAACCTGGGACTGGACTACGAACGCAAACGCCAGTTCAACAAGGCCGGTTCGGTATATGAATACGTCAACAGGTTTGATCCGGAGTTCCGCGATGTGGGCCTGCGTCTGGAACGCGCCCGCCAGCTGGAGGGCCGCGTGGTGCTGGGCGCCGGCACCACCACGGAGGGCACGCTGATCCTGGGTGAGCATATGCAGAACCCCATGCTCGGACGCTACCTGGTGGAAAAGGAGCTCGGCAAGGGCGCCATGGGCATTGTTTATCAGGGACGCGATCCCAAGATCAACCGCATCGTGGCCATCAAGACCCTGGCGCTTTCCAGGGAGTTCGAGGCGGATGAGCTGGCCGAGGTGAAGCAGCGCTTTTTCCGCGAGGCCGAGACTGCCGGCCGCCTCAACCATCCCAATATCGTCACCATCTACGATGCCGGCGAGGAACACGATCTGGCCTACATCTCCATGGAGTATCTCAAGGGGCTCAACCTCACGCATTTCATCAAACCCGGCAGCCTGCTGCCGGCGGCGTTGGTCATGGAGATCGGCGCCAAGGCCGCCGAGGCCCTGGATTACGCCGACCGGCAAAACGTCGTGCACCGCGACGTAAAGCCGGCCAATATCATGTATGAACGGGACACCGCCACCGTCAAGATCACGGATTTCGGCATCGCGCGCATCACCGATTCCAGCCGCACCAAGACCGGCACGGTGCTGGGCACGCCCTCCTACATGTCGCCGGAACAGCTGGCCGGCCGCAAGGTGGACGGCCGCTCCGATCTGTTCTCGCTGGGGGTAACTATCTATCAATTGCTTACCGGCAAGCTGCCGTTCCAGGCGGAATCCATGGCCACGCTCATGTACAAGATCGCCAACGAACGGCACGCGCCGGTGACCAGTCTGCGTCCGGAACTGCCGGTATGCATCAACGCCGTAATAGACAAGGCGTTGCAGAAGAACCCGGAGCTGCGCTACCAGCAGGGTGTGGATTTCGCCCGTGAGCTGCGCGCCTGCGCGGCAAACCTGCGGCGCTAGCCTCGGAACCGCCCGTGGGATATCAAGGCAAGCTGCAGTTCGTGGGCCACACCGACAAGGGCATGCTGCGCCCGAATAACGAGGACGCCATCCTCACTGATCTGGATATCGGCCTGGTGATCGTCGCCGACGGCATGGGCGGCTACCAGGCCGGCGAAATCGCCAGCGCCATGGCCATCGAAATCATCCAGGGTTTTATCAAGAGCGGCCTGCAAGAGGCGCGCAAAAAGCACGGCGTCAGCGACAGTGGCTACTCCCATGAAAGCATGCTGTTGCGCAGCGCCATCACACGCGCCAACGAAGTGATCCACGACACCGCCAAAAGCCAGCCGCAATGCGAAGGCATGGGCACCACCCTGGTCTCGGCGATGTTCTACAACAACCGGATATCCATTGCGCATGCGGGCGATTCGCGCGTCTATCGCCTGCGCCACGGGTTCTTCGAGCAAATCACCACCGATCATTCATTGCTGCAGGAACTGGTGGTACGCGGTTTCTACACCATGGAAGAGGCGCGCCGCTCACTCAACAAAAACCTGGTGACCCGGGCCCTGGGAATAGAGCCCAGGGTGGAGGTTGATCTTATGGAAGATGTGGCCTTGCCGGGCGACATTTATCTGTTCTGCAGCGACGGCCTGCACGACATGGTCCTGGAACCCGATATCCATTTGACCGTCGACACCTTCAGCAATGACCTGGAAACCGCCGCGCAGCAGCTGGTGAAGCTGGCAAACGACAACGGCGGCCGTGATAATATTTCCGTGGTGCTGGCTAAGCCCCTGAGCGTGTTCGACGAGGGCAAACAGGGCTTTTTTGAGCGAATCACCGACTGGTTCAGGTAAAATGTCGCCGGTCAGCGGCCACCGCAACCGCACCGGCTGGTAACGAGGAATACCATGGGCAAGCTCATTCTTACACTGGACGGGCAGGAACTGGCTCAATACGAGCTGGAAAAAGAGCGCTATACCCTGGGCCGGCTGTCCGACAATGACATTCACATCGATAACATGGCGGTCAGCGGCCATCACGCCCTGATCCTCAATATCCTCAAGGATTCATTCCTCGAGGACCTGAACAGCACCAACGGCACCTACGTAAACGGCAAGCTCATCAAGAAGCATGCGCTGCAGGATGGCGACGTGATAACCATCGGCCGCCACCAGCTGAAATACCTCAGCGGCCGTACCCAGGAAAACAGCGACGAATTCGAACGCACCATGGTCATCAAGCCGGGATCCGGCAGCCAGCCGGGTGCGCCCAGCCTGGACAGCGTCAACCGCGCCATCGCGCAATCCGGCGCCGGCTCGACCCCGGTGGGCGAAACCGCCAAGACCGCACTGCCCAAGGGCAAGCTGCAGGTGTTGTCCGGAAGTTTTGCCGGCAAGGAACTGGAACTGGTGAAGGCGCTCACCACCCTCGGCCGGCCCGGCGTGCAGGTAGCCGCCATCACCCGGCGTGCCGACGGTTTCTACATCGTGCACGTGGAAAGCGGACCCAATCAGGGTTTTCCGACTCTCAACGGCAAGGAAATCGGCGCGGAAGCCCGCAAGCTCAGCGATAACGACGTCATCGAGCTGGCCAGTGTGAAAATGGGTTTCTATTCCGTGGTCAGCGGCTGAACTGCCGCATCAGGCAGACACTCCGCCCTGCGCCTTTACGGATGGGGCGCTTTCATCCACCAGACTGAACTTCACCCGCTGGGTCACACCGCACAGCAGTTCATAGGGAATGGTGCCTGCAGCGCGGGCAATTTCCTCCACCGGCAGTTCCGCTCCCCACGCCATCACCGGGTCACCGGTCTTGGCATGCGGCAGGCCGCGCAGGTCCACCGCGATCATGTCCATGGATACCCGCCCCACCAGCCAGGCACGCTCACCACTCACCAGTACCGGCGTGCCGTTGGGCGCATGCCGCGGATAGCCGTCGCCATAGCCGATGGCGGCGATGCCGATGCGCATGTCCTCCGGCGCCACCCAGGCGCCGCCGTAACCCACGGCCTCGCCCTTGCTCACCTGCTGCACGCTGATGAGCGTGGTGCCCATGGTCATGGCGGGAATCAGGCCTTCCTGTGCACCGCAGCGGCCGGCGAACGGTGACACGCCGTACAGCAGGATCCCGGGCCGTACCCAATCGCCGTGGCTGTCCGGCCAGGCGATGATGCCGGCGGAATTGGCGATGCTGCGTTCTGCAGTCAGGTTGCGGGTGCAGGCCGCAAATGTTTCCAGCTGCAGTTGGGTGCGCGGGTTGGAGGTTTCATCGGCACTCGCCAGATGCGTCATCAGGCGCACCGGTTTGCGCACTGCGCGCGCCTGGTTGAGGCGTTGCCACACCGCCTGCGTCTTCGACGGCGGGAAGCCCAGTCGGTGCATGCCGCTGTCGATCTTCAGCCACACGCCCAGGTTATGCTGCAGTTTGGAATGTTCCAGCAGTGCCAGCTGGCTGTCGTCATGCACCACCAGTTCACAGCCGCTGCGCGCCGCTTCCTCCAGTTCTGCGGCCCGGAACACGCCTTCCAGCAGCACAATGGGATGCGCCAGGCCCGCCTGGCGTATTTCCAGCGCTTCCTCCAGGCAGGCCACCGCGAAAGCATCGGCAGCCGCCAGCGTCTGCGCCACCTGGGCGATGCCATGTCCGTAGGCATTGGCCTTGACCACCGCCATGATGCGCGCCTTCGGCGCCAGTGTCCGGATCCGCCGCAGGTTATGCCGCAAGGCATGGAGATTGATGACCGCGCTGGTGGCGCGGCTCAAGCGTAGCTCCCGGTATCCTCGGGAATGTAGTTCTCGAAGCGCGTGTAGGCGCCCAGGAATGTCGCCTGTACCGTGCCGATGGGGCCGTTGCGCTGCTTGCCGATGATGATTTCCGCGATGCCCTTGTCGGGGCTGTCCTTGTCGTAGACCTCGTCGCGGTAGATAAAGGCGATCAGGTCGGCGTCCTGCTCGATGGAGCCGGATTCGCGCAGGTCCGACATGATGGGGCGCTTGTCCGGACGCTGCTCCAGGCTGCGGTTGAGCTGGGACAGGGCAATCACCGGGATATTCAGCTCCCTGGCCAGGGATTTCAGGCTGCGGCAGATTTCCGAAATTTCAGTGGCGCGGTTCTCGCGGGTGCCGGGCACCGACATGAGCTGCAGGTAGTCCACCACCATCAGTCCCAGCTTCTGCTCGCGCTTCAGGCGGCGGGCGCGGGCCCGCAGTTCCGTGGGCGTGAGCGCGCCGGTATCGTCGATGAACATGGGCGCTTTGGACATGATGGCGATGGCAGAACTGACCCGCTGCCAGTCGGCCTGGTCCAGCTGGCCGGTGCGCACCTTCTGCTGGTCGATGCGGCCCAGGGAGGAAATCAGGCGCATGGCCAGCTGTTCGCCGGACATTTCCATGCTGAAGATAGCGGTCGGCACTGGGTTCTCCGGGCGGCAGGCGCAGTATTCCGCGATGTTGATGGCCAGCGCGGTTTTGCCCATGGAGGGGCGGCCGGCAATGATGATCAGGTCGCCGGGCTGCAGGCCGGCGGTCATGCGGTCGAACTTGTCGAGCCCGGTGGCCAGGCCGGTGACCGGATTGTTGGCGTGCATCAGCGCGTCCAGACGGTCCACCGCCATGGACAGCAGGTCGGCGATCTTCACGAAGCTGCGCTTGACGCGGCCGCCGCGTTCCGCGATTTCGAACACCTGGTGCTCGGCGTAATCCACCAGCTCATCGGTGCTGCGGCCTTCCGGCCGGTAAGCAGCCTCCGCCAGTTCGCCGCCCACGCGGATCAGGTGGCGCAGCACCGAACGCTCGCGCACGATATCGGCGTAGGCACGCACGTTGGCGGCGGTGGGCGTGTCGCGTGCCAGCGTCGCCAGGTAGGCGAGTCCGCCGGCATCTTCCAGCTGGCCGCGGTTCTGCAGCCATTCGGACAGGGTCACCGCGTCGAACGGCGAATTGCCGTCGGCGAGTTCGCTGATGGCGAGGAAAATCAGCCGGTGGTCGTTACGGTAGAAATCTTCTTCCTGCAAGCGGTCCGCCACCTGTTCCCAGGTGGCGTTGTCCAGCATCAGTCCGCCGAGCACCGCCTGCTCGGCTTCCGTGGAATGCGGGGGTACGCGCAGCGCTTCCAGCGCGGTGCCGGCGTGGGTTTCGATGCTTTTGACGGCTCCCGGCATGCTGGCTGGCTGACTCGATGGGCGGATGGTTAGACTCTAAGGGAGCGCGCGCACGGCTTCAACTATTTTTTTGGAAACCGCGTGGTTACTGGAAACGCATGCAGGGTCAGAAGTCATGGTGCGCAAACTATTTTATGTTCAGCGGCCTTGAGCCTGGCTTAGTACGTCGCGGCCGCTCTCGTGCATCCATGCCCTACGCGGCATAAGGTCATCCTGACCATAAAGTGCAGGCGGAACGCGGCGCGCGGCAGCGAAAAACCGGAGTGTACACGGCAGTACATGAGGATTTTGAGCCGCCGCGCAACAAAGTTATGCCAAGCGCAGCAGTTCTAAGACAGGCACTACTCTTCGGCCACCACCAGTACGGTGATCGCCACATTCACGTCGGTGTGCAGGTGCAGTTCCACCTTGTGCTCGCCGGCCACCCGGATCGGGCCCTGCGGCATGCGCACTTCCTTGCGCTCCACGCGGGTGCCGCCCTGGGTAAGGGCTTCGGCAATGTCCACGGTGCCTACCGAGCCGAACAGCTTGCCTTCGTTGCCGGTCTTGGCGCTGATGGTGATGACCTTGCCTTCAAGTTCCCGGGCCCTGGCAGTAGCCGAAATCAGGCTGTCGGCGGCATTCTTCTCCAGTTCCGCGCGAAGTTTCTCGAATTCGGCGAGGTTAACCGCGGTGGCCAGCTTGGCCTTGCCCTGCGGGATCAAATAGTTGCGTCCGTAACCCGGCCGCACCTTGACCTTGTCGCCCAGGTTGCCCAGGTTTTCCACTTTCTGCAGCAGAATGACTTCCATGGCTGGTCTCCGCTCAGTGCTGGTCGGTGTAGGGCAGCAACGCCAGGTAGCGCGCGCGCTTCACCGCCAGCGACAACTGCCGCTGATAGAAGGCGCGCGTGCCGGTGATGCGGCTCGGCACGATCTTGCCGGTTTCGGTGATGTAGGCCTTGAGCATGGGAATGTCCTTGTAGTCGATCTCCTCCACGCCTTCGGCGGTGAACCTGCAGAATTTACGCTTACGGAAAAAACGTGACATTGTGTGGCCCTCTGGATTCGTTTGACTGCTTACGCGCCTTCGGCGCTGGCAACCGCTTCGTTGCTGTCGTCACCGCTATCGTCGCGCGCTTCGCGATCCTCGCGGTCTTCGCCTCCATCGCGATCTTCCCGTTCATCGCGGTCGTCCTCGTCGAAGCGTTCGGCGCGTTCTTCCTTCTCTTCCTTCGGCTTGATGAGCGGCGACGGTTCGGTGACGGCGGTATCGCGGCGCACCACCAGGTGGCGCAGCACGGCGTCGTTGAAACGGAACATGCCCACCAGCTCATTGAGCGCGTCCTGGCCGCACTCGATGTTCATGAGCGCGTAGTGGGCCTTGTGGACCTTGGCGATGGGATAGGCCAGCTGGCGGCGGCCCCAGTCTTCGATGCGGTGGATCTTGCCGCTGCTGGTTTCAATGTGCGAACGGTAGCGCTCGATCATCGCGGGCACCTGTTCGCTCTGGTCAGGGTGGACCAGAAACACGATTTCGTAGTGTCTCACTCGTACTCCTCACGGACTGTCCGGCTCCCCGTCAAAGCGGTGGAGCAAGGGCTCTCGGCCATGGCCGAGAACGGTCATGGCGAGAGGGCGCGCACTATACCGGAACACGCTATGACTTGCAATTCATGGGCTTAGAGCGGAATTCCGGATCTTGAGCGCCGCTCGTCTCGATGCCATGAACCCGGGGGAATGGCTCACTTCAATGACCTGAAATCAGGCTGGCGTTTCCAAGTTATAGTAAGCCTGCTTCGATGTTTTGGGGGCTGGATGGCAAAGAAGAAACCTGTTCCGGAAGAGCCTTTGAGTTTCATGGCGCGCCTCAAGCGCCACCATATCTTCCGTGTGGCCAGCGCCTATGCGGTGGCCGCCTATGTACTGATTTTGGTGGCCAACGCGGTGTTCCCGGACATCGGCCTGTCGCGGTCCGAGGTGCGCTACATCATCGCCGCTGCCGCCCTTTTGTTTCCGGTGGCCCTGGTGCTGGGCTGGATGTTCATCCCGCCGTCCAAGCAGAACCCTGACAGATTTTCCCACTGGCAGCAGTTGCGATTCCGGCTGGGCAGTGTGTTGACCGTAGTAATCGTGGTACTGGTGACGCTATCAGGCATCTACCTGTGGCACATCAACGAGCACTATATAAAGGTGGAATCGGTTGCCAAAACCGCCACAACCCCGGCGCCCTCCACCGCGACAGCCATTCCCACCAAATCCATCGCGGTATTACCCTTTGAAAACCTGTCCACCGACAAGAATAATGCCTACTTTTCCGCTGGCATACAGGATGAGATCCTCACACGCCTCGCCAAGATCCACGCGCTCAAAGTCATCTCGCGCACCTCGACGCTCAAATATGCCAGCCAGCCAGAGAACCTCAAGCGTGTCGGCACGGAACTCGGGGTCGCGACGGTCCTGGAAGGCAGTGTGCAACGCGCCGGTGAGCAAGTGAGAGTCAATGTGCAGCTGATCGATGCTTCGGATGACTCGCACCTGTGGGCCGAGACCTACGACCGCGATCTGAAGAATATCTTCTCGGCTGAGACCGATATTGCCACTAAGGTCGCGGTTGCGCTCCAGGCGCAACTGCTGCCTAAGGAAAGCGCAGGTATCGCAAGCATCCCCACCCAAGATCCGGTAGCCTACGATCTGTTTCTCAAGGCGGAATACCTCTTGAACACAGTCTCAAGTGAAGCCGCCAAAGATCCGGATTCCGCAGTTAACCAGGCTGTTGCGCTGTATACCGAGGCCTTACAGCATGACCCACGCTTCATCCTGGCTTACGCACACCGTTCGTTTATCCAGAGTTTCGCCTACTGGTTTGGCTATGGCGGCCACCGTCAGACTCAAATCGTGCAGGCCCGCAATGATGCAATGAAGGCGCTGGCGCTAAATCCTGAAGATCCCGAGGCGCAGTTGGCCATGGGGTATGTGTATTACTACGGCGAACGGAATTACCCAAAAGCTTTAGCGGAATTCACCAAGGCCGGGAAAAGCCTACCAAACAATCCCAACGTGATCGTGGCCATCGCCTATATACAACGTCGCCAAGGAAAGATTGCTGAGACCATACCAGACATAAGGCGTGCATTAGTCATCGATCCCCGCAACGTGAGCTATCCTCTGGAGATAGGAAACAGTTACAAAACTCTCGGGCGTTACCGTGAAGCCGAGGCAGAATATAAACTCGCACTCGAACTGGTCCCTGGAAATCATGATGTACTCGCCAATCTCATAATGACGTTGATACTCGAGGGAAAATTTCAAGCTGCACAATCCACGCTGGCTTCGACGCACACGGTATCTGATCCGCAGGGGTCAATCGCGCTGACTGCGTACGATTTTATGCGCTTGCATCGGAATCCAGATGGTATGCTGGTGGCGCTTGCCACTGCTCCGGTTTGGTCCGTGTATTACTGGACCCATGGTGAAGTCCCATCCGCCCTTTTACGTGGCGATGCTTACTCCATGGCGAAAGATGGAACCAAAGCGGCTTCGGCCTATGCGGAAGCTGCCCGGTTGCTGTATGAAGCACGCCAGCGCACGCCTGAGGATTCAGGTGTATGGCGAGCGCTTTCGGAATTGAACGTGGCACTGGGCAAAAATACAGAAGCACTCGAAGCTGCCCAGCGCGCACTCGCGCTATTACCCGTTTCCAAAGATGCGATCGTCGGTACTTTTAATCTTTACAATCTAGCGACTATCAAGATCCGAATCGGCAATATATCCGGCGGACTCTCGGATCTGGAACAGCTTCTGCGTGTGCCACATGGTCAGGTAATCTCCGCTGCATACCTGCGCCTTGATCCCGATTGGGACACCGTGCGACAGGACCAGCGCTTCAAAGCGCTGCTGAAGAAATACGCGAACGACAATTCGAACAGCCAGGGAACGTGATGCAGGATTCCTGCTGCTGCAGGAATGACGGGAATTGAAATTTACTTGGCTATCCGCTGGCGCTGGGCTTCGAACAAAGCCACACCGGCAGCCACGGAGACATTCAGGCTCTCGACAGCACCGGCCATGGGAATGCGCGCCAGGAAATCGCATTCCGCCTTGCTCAGGCGCCGAAGGCCCGAACCTTCCGCGCCCAGCACCAGCGCCAGCGGACCCTTCAGGTCCATGCCGTAAATACTGTCCTGGGCCTCGCCGGCCAGTCCCACCAGCCAGATGTTCTGCTGCTTGAGCCATCGCAGGGTGCGCGCCAGGTTGGTGACCTGGAAGAACGGCGTGCTCTCGGCGGCACCGGCGGCCGCCTTGCGCGCCACCGGCGTCAGTTCCGCCGCCCGGTCCCTGGGCACGATCACTCCGTGCACGCCGGCGGCATTGGCGCTGCGCAGGCAGGCGCCCAGATTGTGGGGGTCCTGGACACCATCCAGCACCAGCAGAAATGCCGGTGCGTTTAAATTTGCCAGCAGCGTTTCCAGGCTGTGTTCGTCGCGCATCTGCACTGCGCTGGCTTGCGCCACCACACCCTGATGCCGGCCACCGCCGCTGAGCCGGTCCAGCTCATCGCGCGGCACACGCTTTACCATGATGCCCTGCTCCGCAGCCTTGGCCAGCAGCGATTCCATGCGATCATCCCGGCGGCTGTCTAACACCAACAGCCGTTGCACCGGCTGCTGCTGTTCCAGCAGCGCCATGACCGGATGCAAACCATAAACAAGGTTTTCCTGGCTCATGAGCGGCGCTTTCTGCGGTGTGGTTTTGCCGGACGGCGCGCTCCCGGCTTGTGACCACGGGCAACCGGCGCTGTACCCACCGGCTCGAAGTCGATCTTGTGTTCCTCCAGATTCACGCCGCTGACCCGCACCCGGATGACATCGGTGAGCCGGAACACCCGGCCGCTGCGCTCGCCCACCATGCGGTGGCCGGCGGCATCGAAGGAATAATAGTCGCTGGGCAGGGAAGTCACGTGGATCAGGCCTTCCACAAACAGCTCCTTGAGCTGCACGAACAGTCCGAAGGGCAGCACCGAGGTGATAAAGCCGTCGAACTCCTCGCCCACCTTGTCCCGCATGTACTCGGCCTTGAGCCAGTCGGTGGCGTCGCGTGTGGCTTCGTCGGCGCGACGCTCGGTCATGGAGCAATGGCTGCCCAGGTGCAGCATCTGTTGCAGGGAATAATAAAAATTCCGGTCATTGCCGCCACGCAGCACGTGGCGGATGCCGCGGTGCACCAGCAGGTCCGGATAGCGGCGGATGGGCGAAGTGAAATGCGCGTAATGACCCAGGGCCAGGCCGAAGTGGCCGATGTTGTCGGGGCTGTAGACCGCCTGGGACAGGGAACGCAGCAGCACGGTTTCGATCAGGCTCTTGTCGGGCCGCGCTTTCACCTTGTCCAGTAGCCGTGCGTAGTGCATGGCCTGGGGCTTCTGGCCGCCGCCCAGTGAAAGACCCAGACTGCCGAGAAACTGGCGTACTTCCTGCAAGCCGTCCGGATCCGGCCCGGCGTGCACACGATAGAGTGACGGCAGCTTGTGCTTTTCCAGGAAGTGCGCGGCCTCCACGTTGGCGGCCACCATGCATTCCTCGATGAGGCGGTGTGCGTCGTTGCGCACCAGCGGCTTGATGGAGGCTACCTTGCGATCCTCGCCGAAGATTACCCGGGTTTCGGTGCTGTCGAACTCGATGGCACCGCGCGCGGCGCGTGCCTTGGCCAGGGCGTGATAAACGCCGTACAGGTTTTCCAGATGCGGCGTGAGTTGCGCGTATTCGCGCCGTAGGGCCGCATCCCGGTCCACCAGCATGCGGGCCACCTGGGTATAGGTGAAGCGCGCCGCCGAACGCATCAGGCCTTCGTGGAATTGCACGCGGCCGATGCGGCCTTCCGCACTTACCTGCATTTCGCATACCAGGCACAGCCGGTCTTCCTGCGGCTTGAGGGAACACAGACCGTTGGAAAGGATTTCCGGCAGCATGGGGATCACCCGGTCCGGGAAATACACCGAGGTGCCGCGGTTGCGGGCCTCGTGATCCAGGGCGCTGCCGGGCTGCACGTAATGGGAAACGTCGGCGATGGCCACCAGCAGGCGGTAACCGTTGCCCTTGGGTTCGCAATACACCGCATCGTCGAAATCCCGCGCGTCTTCGCCGTCGATGGTCACCAGCGGCGTGCTGCGCAGGTCCAGGCGTCCGTGCTTGGCGGTTTCCGGCACCAACTCGCTGAAGGCGCGGATTTCCTGCTGCACCTCCGCCGGCCATTCATGCGGCAGGCCATGGGCGTGCACCGCCAGTTCCACCTCGATGCCCGGCGCGTGGCGCTCACCCAGGATGCGGGTGACCCGGCCGATGGGCTCGCTCTGCTTGTCCGGCTGCTGGGTGATTTCCACCACCACCATCTGGCCGGAGCGGGCGCCGTGGCGTTCCATGGCCGGTACCAGCACCGTGTGGGCGATACGCGAGTTGTCGGGCTGCACGAAGCACACGCCGCGTTCTTCCACGAAACGCCCGGCCAGTTCGCGGGTGTTGCGTTCCAGTACGTCCACCAGCGAGCCTTCCGGCCGGCCGCGCGCGTCCCGGCCGTATACCCGCACCAGCGCACGGTCGCCGTGCATCAGTGTGCGCATCTGGCGCGGCGGCAGGAACACGTCGTCGCCGCCCTCATCCGGTTTGAGGAAACCGAAGCCGTCGCGGTGACCGATGATGGTGCCGGCCATCAGCGGCAGCAGTTTCACCAGGCAGTATTCATCGCTGCGGTTCTGCACCAGTTGGCCATCGCGCAGCATGGCCGCCAGCCGCCGCCGCAGGGCTTCAATATCGTCGCTATGGTGGATATGCAGGTCCTGCGCCAGGCGCTCGAAGCGCAGCGGTTTACCGGCTTTTTCCAGCCAACTCAGGATGGCCTCACGGCTGGCAATGGGGCGTGCGTATTTCTGCGCCTCACGTTCCGCATAAGGGTCACGCTGGCGGCGTGCGGCTTTCTGTGGTTTGGGTTTTTTATTCATGGATTGAATGGCTTACGTAGAGTGCAACATTGACACACTGGGACACTGCCGGTAAAGTGCCGCCCTCCCGATTCGGCTGAAAAAGCCTGCCCCTATGCCCAGGTGGCGGAATTGGTAGACGCACTAGTTTCAGGTACTAGCGGGTAACACCGTGGAGGTTCGAGTCCTCTCCTGGGCACCAAGTCCTTAAGCTTATTGCACTCCTTATTACCGCAATTTTTTTATACCAAACCGATGGTACGGTTCATCCAGTACGACCATGCAGCAGTCGAAGAAAGGGGCGTTACCGATGATTCCTTTTACCGGGAATAGCATTTCATCAAATTGATCTTTGTGTTCAGCATTGGGTTTTTGAAAATAGGCCATGGGAGATTTAAGCCGTATCTCGCCGATCAATAGATCGCCATGAATCGGGGCTCCAACCGCCTCAACGGTTTTCCCCAAGCGTTAACATCCAATATTTTGTTGGATTGGGCATCAACCTTCTGACCGGTTATCTGAGTCCAAAGCGACTCCCTCATCAGCAGAGGAAACAGGCTTGAGCCTGAATCGTAGAAGAAATCATCTGGATACGGCACATTATTCAACGATATGGAAATAAAAAACTGGCCGTCGCGATAACGCATGGGGACAAATGAAACACCGTCAAGATAAGAAGGTTTTACATCTTTATATACGCAGGAAAGCAAACCGCTGATGTACAAAATCAATAAAAATCATGAAAGGCAACATTGATCTCTGGCCAATTGTTCCGATTACCGGACAAGGTTCATTCATTTCTGCTTTTGATTTGTTCTTTATCATTATTCCAGAATAATGTAACTGGGTATGTCCGTAGTTTATCCTAAGATGAAATGGCTCTCCCTCATGCCAGTTTCCCATTAAGTTCTTTTTCTATAGACTTTGGCACTGCATAAAATATGGTTTCCTGGCATCCGGCATCCAGTTGCATGCAATACGTTTTTGGGTAGTTCCTGATTCGAACAGGAATCATTATGGCATTCCGCTTATAAGTCACGCCCTTATACGTCATTGGGCTCCAAGGTATTCCATGTGCACAGGCGCACGCCGTGGAAAGTAATATTACGAAAGGCATGCCGCCAGAAGATGTTTAGTGAATAAGCATGGACTTATCATTACACGCCCCCCCTTTAATCAAAACACTCAAATACCTGAAAGATCAGGCTCGATTGATTAGCTATTAGCAACTAAACTATAGGTTACGCTTGTTCCGATAGGTGATTCACGGGCATGATCATGCGCCACATACACCGTCTAGATAAATGGCTGTTACCTGGCCTGATAGCGATCACAGCGGCCGTCGGACTCAGCGCCTGCAATGGCTCTTCATCGGGCAACTCAACCACCACTACAACCCCGCCGCCCACTGTAATCATGAAAGGCGACCGCGTGCTGTCGGTGGCCATTGATCCTGCTTCAGACAATAACTTCAACAACGCATTCGCCAACGGCCAGGCACTGGGTATGCAGGCCACCAGCCTGGCGCTCACCTGGGACGATCTGGAAACTTCACCCGGCGTCTACAACCCGAACCCCAACAACCTGGCCATTGCCAACTCCTTCTACCCGGGCGTGAACACCAGCATTTCCCTGGAGATCAATCCCATCGATACTGTGAAACGCCGCATGCCCAGCGACCTGATGCAGCTGCCTTTCGACGATCCGCTGGTCATCAGCCGCTACGAAAGCCTGCTGCAATGGGTGTTCACCCAGATACCCAATTTGCAGCTGACTTCACTCACCATCGGCAACGAAGTGGATTCCTACCTGGACAGCAACCCCAGCCAGTGGCCACAGTACATCACTTTCTTCCAGCAGGTTTCCGCCTATGCGCGCACCCTGCGGCCAGGTCTCAAGGTGGGCGTGAAAGGAACCTTCGCCGGCATGACCGGCCCGGCCCAGGCCAACATGCAGGCGCTCAACCAGTACAGCGACGTGGTGCAAGTCACCTATTACCCCTTGAATGGCGACTTCACGCCGGAATCGCCTTCAGTGGTGGGCACCGATTTCGACACCATCAGTGGCCTATATTCTGGACGCACCATTTATTTTCTGGAGGCCGGTTATCCCTCCAGCACCCAGTGCGGCAGCTCCCAGGCCCAGCAGGCGCAATTTATCGACAATGTTTTCACCGCCTGGGACCAGCACATCAACCAGATCAAGCTGATTTCATTCTTCACGCTCACCGACTTCTCGCCCCAGACCGTGAGCCAGCTGGAATCCTATTACGGCCTCTCATCTCCCTGTTTCGGGCAGTATCTCGGCACCCTGGGATTGATGACCTACAGCGCCCAGCAGAAACAGGCGTATATGGAACTCAACACGGATGCGCATGTGCGGGGATGGTGAACTCTATAGATGCATTGCGAATCAGCAAAATAACTTCTTTATTCGCTTTATTCTGACCCAAATATCTAGATCAAATTACATGTCTACCCACAATGCACGTACTCGCGCAGCACATTCCCCCATGCTGACTGGGCATTGAAATTTTCCACCAGCCCGCCGTTTTTCAAGCTTCTGGTGAATGCCGCCATGCCGTGTTCCAGCATGTAGGTGGGCATGTATTCCGGCGGCCCGAGTGTTTCCAGTTCGCTGCAGATCTGGCCGCGGTTCTGCAGCATGGCCTGGGCGGCCTGGTCAAAAGCGGCCTTTTGCGCCGGACTCAGGCCTTTCAGGTATTGCAGCTGCAACACCGAAATCGCATTCCAGGCCGAGCGATCCGCCACCCGCATCATGTCGAACCGGCCATAGCTGGTGGCCAGGGTAAAAAGACCCACGGCGTCCGGGTAGTCGCCGCGATCAATGCAGGCCCGCATGGCCGGGAACACCTCGGCCGGCGTCCAGGTATCGCTGGCATTGGCGACACTCACACAGCCCAGGATATGCGTGGGCTTCAAGTTGGCGGGCATTGAATAGTTCACCACCGCGCCATCCTGGGTCATCACCGGTGTCTGACTGGTTTTGGAAGCGGGTGAAGTGGCACAGGCTGCCAGCAGCACCAAACACAGTGCTAAGACGCGTCCAGCAGCAGTGATTGTTTTGTGAAATAAGCCCTGAATGACTGCCTGGCGAAGCATTGTCAGTCGAAGGGATGCTTCTGCACGATGGTCTGCTCCCGGTCCGGGCCGGTGGAGATGATGTCCACCGGCACATCCATGAGCTCTTCCATCTTCTTGAGATAGGCGCGGGCGTTTTCCGGCAGCTCCGAATATTTGGTCAGTCCCACGGTGGAGGATTTCCAGCCCGGCATGTCCACGTACACCGGTTCAGATTCGGCGAAACTCTCCGCGCCCATGGGCGCCACCGTCATTTCCCCCTGCGGTGTCTTGTAGGCCACGCAGATGCGGATGGTGTCGATGCCGTCCAGCACGTCCAGCTTGGTGACACAGAGGCTGCTGACGCTGTTGTTGATGATGGAGCGGCGCATGGCGGCCACGTCGAACCAGCCGCAGCGCCGCGGGCGTCCGGTGACCGAACCGAATTCGTGGCCGCGGCGGGCCAGGTGTTCGCCCATGGCGTCGAACAGTTCCGTAGGCATGGGGCCTTCGCCTACGCGCGTGGCGTAGGCCTTGACGATGCCCAGCACCTGGTCGAAGTACAGCGGCCCCAGGCCGGTGCCGGTGGCGGCACCGCCGGCGGTGGTGTTGGAGGAAGTCACGTACGGATAGGTGCCATGGTCCACATCCAGCAGCGCGCCCTGGGCGCCTTCGAAAAGTATGTTTTTACCCTGGCGGTGCATGTCAAACAACAGCGGCGTGATGTCGGTGACCAGCGGTTCCAGCTTCGGCACCAGCGCCAGGTAATCTTCCAGGGTTTTCTGGAAAGCCACCGGTGCGGCGCGGAAATAATTCTTGAGCACGAAGTTGTGGTAATCCAGCACTTCGCCGAGCTTGGCGGCGAAGCGCTCGCGGTGGAACAGATCCGCCACCCGCACCGCGCGGCGCGCGATCTTGTCCTCGTAGGCCGGGCCGATACCGCGGCCGGTGGTGCCGATCTTGGCGGCACCCTTGGCCTGTTCGCGCGCCTTGTCCAGGGCCACATGCGAAGGCAGGATCAGCGGACACGCGGGTGAAATCCGCAGGCGCTCGTGGGCCGGCACGCCCTTGGCCTCCAGCATGGCGATTTCTTCCAGCAGCGCAGGCGGCGACAGCACCACGCCGTTGCCGATGTAGCAGCGCACCTCGGCGCGCAGGATGCCGGAGGGAATCAGCTTGAGGATGGTTTTCTCGCCGTTGATCACCAGCGTGTGGCCGGCGTTGTGTCCGCCCTGGAAGCGCACCACCGCCGCCGCCCGGTCGGTGAGCCAGTCCACCACCTTGCCCTTGCCCTCGTCGCCCCACTGGGTGCCGATGACGATGATGTTCTTGCCGGACTTGCTCACCGCTGCCTCCGCGTGATTTCAGAACAGGCTGCGCGCCACGTACAGCAGCACCACGCCCGCAACCATGCTGATCAGGCCCACAATGCGCAGCACCCGATCGTCAGCCTGGGCCACCACCGCCAGCGCCCGGCGGAATGTGCCGGGATTCAAAAACGGCATGATGCCCTCGATCACCAGCATCAATCCCAGCGCGGTCAGCAGTGCCAGCCACATTCGTTCATCTCCCCCTTGTCAGCGAGGCTTGCTGGCGGACGCTTTCAGCCCGTCGAAGTATTTCAGGAAACCGCTGTCCCGGCCCAGCACGATTACGCTGTTGTGCGCCTGGATGGCGCGCCGATAGGCCTGCAACCTCATATAGAAATCGAAGAATTCCGGATCCTCGGCATAGGCGCGCGCGTAAATAGCGCTGGCCTCGGCCTGGGCCTGGCCGCGGATTTGCTGCGCCTGAATGTCGGCTTGCGCCAGCATGCTGGCGCGCTGCTGTTGCGCCTGATCGCGAATCGCATCGGCATCCCCGGTGCCCTGCACGCGGAGATCCTGGGCGCGGTCGGCCTGTGCCGAGCGCATGCGCGCATACACGTCGGAGAGCTGATCATGCGGCAGCGTGAGCGCGGTGATGTACACCGCCTGCACCGCGACTCCCAGCGATTTCAGTTGCGCATTCAAGGCTCCCGGCAGACCGCCCGTGAGCGTACTGCCGTCGGCAGCCAGCAGTTGAGTGATGGTATGGGCGGCAAACACATTCGCCAACATGGGATTCAGCGTATCGCTGATGCGGCGCGCGCCGTCGGTCTGTTGGCAGGCGGTGACATGGCAAAACGCAGCGGCATCGGCGATCTTCCAGATCACGGCGTAGCCCACTTCCAGATGCTTGCCGTCGGCGGATTGCAGTTTCAGGCGGCCGCCATTTTGCGACTCGCTCTCCAGGGTGATCCAGTGGTCATCCAGCCCGACGATGCGGCCGATGAACGGCAGTTTGAAATGCAGCCCGGGCTCGAGTCCGGTAGCCACCACGCCGCCGGCGCGCAACCGCACGCCGGTCTGGCCCTGCGGCACCACTCCCAGGCTCTGGCTGATGATCACCAGCAGCCCCAGGGCGATCACCAGGCTGACGATCGGGTGCTTGAGCGTCATGGCAGCCTCCCGCGCGTGCCTGCCGCCGGCGCGGTAGTGGCGCTGTTGGCGGGCGCCATGGCCGGAGTTTTTACCGGCACCCGAGTGTTTTCAGCACCGGCTTGCGCAGCCGGCGAAGGCGGAGTCAGCTGCACCGTCACGTTGCCGCTGCTGTCCACCACCACTTTGTCGGCGTCGGCGAGGATTTCCTGCATGGTTTGCGTGTACAGCATTTCACGCGTCAGTGCCGGCGCCTTGCGATAGCCGGCCAGCACCGCGTTAAACCCGGAGACATCCGCCTGCGCCTGGTTCACCAACTGGGTGCGGTACAGCCGGGCCTTCGCGATGCGGGCATCGGCCTGGCTTTTCACACTGGGCAGCAGGTCTTCGGCATAGGCCTGGGCCGCGGCCTTGGCCTTGGTGGCATCCTGCTGCGCGGCGGCGATGCCATCGTTGCCCATGCTGGCCGGCAGGCTGACATGCTGGAAGCTCAGGCCGGTCACCACCATGCCGGTATCGTAGGCCTGCAACAGGCCTTTCAGATGCTGGCTGGCGAGCGCCACCACCGCATCCTGTCCGGACCCCATGAGGTTCTCCAGGGTGCTGTGGGCCACGGCCGTGCGCACCGCATCGTCCACCAGCCCACCCAGCAGCGCACGCGCACCGGCGTCGGCGCTCTGGCCGGCGCCGCTGACGGCGGCGTTGAACAGGTATTTGCGGATATCCTCCACGTGGTACTGCGCCGCGGCGTCCAGACTGACGATGTTGCCGTCGCCGGTAAGTAGGCGGTTGTAGTTGCGGGTGTAGTCGCGGCCTTCGACGCCGCTGATCAGGATCGCCCGCCCCGCGGGCCAGGGCACATGCCAATGCATGCCCGGCGTCGCGGTTTGCGCATACTGGCCGAGGAAGAACTGCACACCGCGTTCGCCGGGCGCAACCCGGTAAAACCCCGACAACAGCCAGGTGGCGACGATCAGTGGCAAAAGCCACCATAAGGTGGCGGCGCGCAGGTGCAGCGGTCCGCCGGACCTGCCACCGAACCACCCACTGAAAAATTTGTGCAGGTTTTTCACCAGCCGTTCCAGCTCCGGCGAGCGTTCCGTGTTGTTCCAGGGATCCTTGTCCTTCCCCGGCTCGTTCCACACCATGATGGGATACTCCCGAAAACTTTGTTTCGCGGTTGTGTCATGCGCCCGGCAGCGACGGAACCAGGCCTTCGCGGTGGCAGAAGCGCTGATAGTCGCTGCGTGGCAGTTCCACTTCCAGCAGGTAGCTGCCGTCCTGTCCGAGTTTTTCGCTGCGCACCGCGCCCAGTTGGAACAGTGCGGCGCGCGCCCGGCTATGGGCGGGTTCCAGACGCAGCCAGCCCTGCACGGTTTCACTGCGCAGCCGTTCCGCGATGGCCGGCCCCAATAATTCCAGGCCGGAGCCGCTGCCGGCCGACAGCCAGATGCGCCGCGGCAGGCCGTCGGGCCCCCGCTCCAGCGCCGGCAGCTGGCCGCTCATGTCAATTTTATTGAAAACTTCCAGCTGCGGTATAGCCTGCGCGCCGATTTCAGCCAGCACCTGGTTCACCGTATCTATATATACGTTGCGCTGCGGATCATTGGCGTCCACCACGTGCAGCAACAGAGCCGCATCCTCGGTCTCCTGCAAGGTGGAACGGAACGCAGCCACCAGATCGTGCGGCAGGTCGCGGATGAAGCCCACGGTGTCTGCCAGCACCGCTTGCGGACCGTTGTCCAACTGCAGACGGCGCACGGTGGTGTCCAGGGTTGCGAACAACTGGTCGGCGACAAGGGTGTCGGCGCCGGTGAGCGCGTTGAACAGCGTGGATTTTCCGGCGTTGGTATAGCCCACCAGGGAAATGGTGGGCACACCGCGGCGCACGCGTGTGCGCCTGCCCTGTTCATGCTGTTCACGCACGCCCTGCAGGCGCTTCACCAGCTGCTGGATGCGCTTGCCGATCAGCCGCCGGTCGGTTTCCAGCTGGGTTTCACCAGGACCCCGCAGGCCGATGCTGCCGCCGCGCTGTCGTTCCAGGTGGGTCCAGCCGCGCACCAGTCGCGTGGCCAGGTGCCGGTGCTGGGCAAGCTCCACCTGCAGTTTGCCTTCGAAGCTGCGGGCGCGTTGCGCGAAAATGTCGAGGATAAGTCCGGTGCGGTCCAGCACCCGACACTGCAGGAATTTTTCCAGGTTGCGCTCCTGGCTCGGGGAAAGTGCGTGGTTCACCAGCACCAGATCGGCGCGGGTTGCACTGACCGCGGCGCGCACTTCCTCGGCCTTGCCCTGGCCGATGAAAAAATGCGCTTCTGGCACTCGCCGGCTGCCGTTGACCGTTGCCAGGATTTCCGCGCCGGCGGCCAGCGCCAGCTCGGTAAATTCCTGCAGAAGATCTTTGCCAGTGGCGGGATCGAGGTTGAGGTGAACCAGAACGGCTCGTTCACCGCTCTTTGGACGTTCAAACAATGAGTTGCACCCGCATGCTAGATCAAGCGCTTTCGCCGCCCGTTTCTGCCTCGCCGCTGTCCGGCGCCAGGCTCACGTTTCTTCCCGGCACTACGGTGGAGATGGCGTGTTTGTACACCATCTGGCTGACGCTGTTCTTGAGCAGGATCACGAACTGGTCGAAGGATTCAATCTGTCCTTGCAGCTTGATGCCGTTGACCAGATAGATCGAGACCGGGATTTTGTCGCGTCGCAAGGCATTCAGGAAGGGTTCTTGCAGTGACTGGCCTTTTGCCATGGGTTGGCTCCTCAGTTTTAGTTATGTCCGTCGCTTAAAACACTCATGCACGGCTGAGCTCTCGTTTCAGATGCGCAAAGATTGTAACACAGCGCCTCATGAGCGGCCTGCCAGCCTGCGCCTGACCAGCGCGAGCACTTCCGGCGCGACTTCCGGGGCATCGCTGTGAAACCAATGCACGTCGGTTTCAGCACGCAGCCAGGTCAGCTGGCGTTTGGCGAAGCGCCGCGTGGCAACGATGCCGTTTTGCACCGCGGCTTCCAGGCTTAGCGCTCCGTCCAGGTGCTCCCACAGCTGCCGGTAACCCACGGAACGCATGGAACCGTGCGCCGCGGTCAAATCGCCGCGGCCATGCAAGCGAGATACTTCCTGCAGGAACCCGGCCGCCAGCATGTCCTGGAAACGCTGCTGGATGCGGGCGTGCAACAATGCCCGAGTCGAAGGTGCAATCGCCAGTTTTACCAGCGCACCCGGCAATGGTTTGACCCGCGCGGCGCTGTGCAGTTCCGACAACGGCCGGCCGCTGAGGTAATACACTTCCAGGGCCCGCTGGATCCGCTGCGGATCGTTGACATTGATACGGGCCGCGGATACGGGATCGGCCGCGGCCAGTTCCGCGTGCAACGCGGCCCACCCCTGGACGGCGGCGCGCGCCTCCAGCTCGGCCCGCAGCCGCGCATCGGCGGACGGCAGTTCCGCCAGTCCGTGCTGCAGTACATGGAAGTACAGCATGGTGCCGCCCACCAGCAACGGAATTTTTCCCTGCGCATAAATTTCCCCCATGGCCTGCAATGCGTCCTCGCGGAAGCGGCCGGCGGAATAGCTTTCCGCGGGATCGCGGATGTCGATCAGCCTGTGGGGCGCGAGCTTGAGGATGTCCGCGCCCGGTTTGGCGGTGCCCACATCCATGCCGCGGTAGATCATGGCGGAATCCACGCTGATGATCTCGCAGGGCAGTTGCCTGACCAGCTCCACCGCCAGAGCGGTCTTCCCCGAGGCGGTCGGCCCCATGAGAAAGATGGCGGGTGGTTGAATGTCTTTACCCATCGCGCCAGTGTACCGGTTCAGTCGCGCCGGCATGCACCAACCCAGCCGGCGCTCGTGACGGACGCCAGCCGAGCCGTGTCGCGCCGTTACCGGCCGCGCAGGAAAAGCTTGTCCAGTTCAGCCAGGCTCAGATGTTTCCAGGTGGGTCGCCCGTGGTTGCACTGGTCGGCGCGCGGGGTGCGCTCCATCTCACGCAGCAGGGCGTTCATTTCAGGCAGCGTCAGTTCGCGGTGCGCGCGCACCGCGGTATGGCAGGCGCGGGTTGCCAGCACACGTTCCAGGGCCGCCTGCAGCCTGAGGCTGGCGCCATGTTCATTGATGTCGGAGAGCAGATCGCGCAGTAATTGCGCCGTGTCCTCGGCGTTCAGCAGCAGCGGAATCTCGCGGATAACCAGGGTTTCCGGCCCACGCCGTTCCACCACGAACCCGACTTCGGCGAGTGCAGCCTGGTGGGACTCGGCCAGCTGCGCTTCGTGCTCGCTGACGTGCACCGGCATGGGCACCAGCAACGGCTGGCAAGCCACCTGCCCGGACTGCAACGCGGCCTTCATGCGTTCGTAGGTGATGCGTTCATGGGCCGCGTGCATGTCCACCAGCACCAGTCCATCGGCGCTGGCGGCCAGTATGTAGATGCCATGCAACTGGGCCAGCGCGAATCCCAGCGGCGGTATGCCACGATCCGGCGGCGGCGCATCCACTGCTGCGCCAAAATCCCCGTGCAAGCCGGCGTAACCTGCCAGTTGTTCCGCCACGCCTAACGCCATGGGCTGCTGGGTGTATGCGCCGCGCACATGACTTGCCGCTTGCGGCACGGCGGTTGATTGTGGCATTGGCTCTTGCATCGCCTTGGGCATGGTTTCCTTCAAGGCGGCTTCCACCGTGCGGAATACGTAATCGTGCACCAGCCGTGCGTCGCGGAACCGCACTTCGTATTTTGCGGGATGGGCATTCACATCCACGCGACCCGGGTCCAGTTCCAGGTACAGCACATAGGCCGGCTGACGTCCATGAAACAACACGTCGTGATAGGCGAGCTTGAGGGCGTGCGCCAGCAGCTTGTCGCGCACCATGCGCCCGTTGACGTAGAAATACTGCATGTCCGGCTGGCTGCGGGAAAATACCGGCCGCGCGATCCAGCCGCGCAGGATCAGGCCGGTCATGGCATGGCTGATATACAGGGCATGCGCCATGAATTCCTTGCCCAGCAGCACCGCCACCCGTTGTTCGCGTTCACGCTGCTCGCCGGCTGCCGCCAACGCGTACACACCGCGTGCGTTGTGGCGCACGTGCAGTGCCACGTCCATGCGCGCCAGCGCCAGGCGCCGCAAAACGCCATCCACGTGGCCGAACTCGGTGGCTTCGCTGCGCAGGAATTTGCGCCGTGCCGGAGTATTGAAGAACAGGTCACGCACATCGACGCTGGTCCCGGGTGGGTGGGATGACGGCTGCGGCTGGCTGTAATGGCCATGGCCGTCGCCCTCGATGCGCCACGCGTGTTCTGCGTCCCTGGTCCGCGAGGTCAAGATCAAGCGCGACACGGCGCCGATGCTTGGCAGGGCTTCACCGCGAAACCCCAGGGTCACCACACGTTCCAGATCATCAAGGTTCGCGATCTTGCTGGTGGCGTGCCTGGCCAGTGCCAGCGCCAGCTCCTGCTGGGGAATTCCGGCGCCGTCGTCGCGCACGCGCAGAATACGCACGCCGCCCTTCTCCAGTTCCACATCGATCCGGCTGGCGCCGGCGTCCAGGCTGTTTTCCAGCAGCTCCTTCATCACCGAAGCGGGACGCTCCACCACCTCGCCGGCGGCGATCTGATTGATCAATTGCGGAGATAACAGACGAATTGACATGAGACACCGCTGGCGAACCAGGCGGTTAGCTTAGCGGCTTGCCGCTATTGAGTAAAAGACTTGCGGGTCTAGCGGTTACCCTTGCTGCGGTCGGCAACCCCGTAGTCGGCGCTGTCCTGTGCGCCGCCGGCTGCCGCCAGGGAGCGTTGCTTGCGGGCCTTGAGCATCGCCAGTTCTGTGCCGGCCGGCGGGTACTGGTCGAAATAATTGGTCACGCCCCCGAGTATGGCATCGGCGACTTTTTGCTGGTAGTGGGAAGTCAGCAGCAACCTGGCCTCATGAGGATTGGTGATGTAATCGGTTTCCACCAGAATCGAGGGGATGTCCGGAGACTTGAGCACCACGAAGGCCGCCTGCTGTACGTCGTCGCGGTGCATGGGGCCGAGCCTGGAAAGCTGATGGGCCACGCGCCCGCCCACGTCCAGGCTGGCGCCGATGGTCGCGGTTTGGGACAGATCCAGCAACACCGAAGCCAGCATATTGCTCTTGTCGGACAGGTTGACGCCGCCCAGCAAATCAGACTTGTTTTCGCGCTCCGCCAGCAAGCGCGCTTGCTCGCTGGTGGCTCCGTGCGTAGACAGCGCGTACACGGTTGCCCCGTCGGCGTAGTGATCGTGCGAGGCGTCGCAATGGATGGAAATGAATATATCGGCATGCGCGGCGCGCGCCAGATCGATGCGCTGCCGCAGGCTCAGGTAGTAATCGCCGGTGCGGGTGAGAAACGGCTTGAAGCCCGGGTGCCGCGCTACCAAGGCCGCCAGGCGGCGCGCGATTTGCAGGGTAATGGTCTTCTCCAGGATGCCATGGGGACCGCGGGCGCCGGAGTCGATTCCCCCATGTCCGGCATCGATGGCCACCACGATGGGCCGGCCGGTTTGCGGCACTGCGCTGGCGGCGGTCAAAACCGGCTGCGTCGCGGCCGTGGGTTTGTCGGCGTACAGGCTCACCAGCAGTTCGCTGCCGGCACCCTTCGGCTGCAACTGGCTGCGGGGTATGGCGCGGGCCGTCAGATCCAGCACCAGCCTCATACCGGTGCGGTCATGCACGCCACTACGCAAGTCCTTGACTACCCCCTGGCCTTCCGGCAATGCGGTAGCCAGACGCGCGTTATCCACGTCGATAACCACGCGGTTCGGATTACCAAGGGTAAAGATGCGGTGCTCGACAGGTGCGGAAAAATCCAGCACCAGCCCCGGGTGGCCGTGGATCTGGGCAAAATGCGCCGCCACCAGATTCGCGGGCGCGGCCAGCAGCAACACCGGCCAGAACACGGCCAGCGCCAATAACCACTTGCTGGCCATGCGGCGGATGGACATGCGGCTAGTTATACACCATCCGCGCCGAAATTCAAGTTTTTTACTAACGAATTTAGATAGATACGATTGATACTTAGAGCGAACTATCAGAAAGCCGCTTAGTCCAGTACACGCACTCCAACCGCCGGTGTGGCCGTCAATTTGGATGTCCAGGCCTCCAGCAGCTTGCAACCGTGTTCACTAGCTGCTGTCAGGCTCAGCCGACGGCCCGGTTCCACAAAATCCAGACGCACCTCCAGGTCGGCGGCCGGCAGATGGCCCGTGCCCAGTTCTGGCCACTCCACGAAAACCCAGGTATGCGGCTCATCCAGTTCGCGCACCCCCAGGAATTCCAGCTCCTCAGCTTGGCGGATGCGGTACAGGTCCAGATGCCGGAACGACCGGCCATCAATTTGGTAGTTTTCCATCAGGGTATAGGTCGGGCTGCGCACCTTGCCATGGAACCCCATGCCAGCTAGTACGCCCCGCACCAGCGTAGTCTTGCCGGCGCCCAATTCACCCATGAGGTACACCACCCCGCCGCTGTCCAGGGCCTGGCCGAGCCGCATCCCCAGGGCGCCCATGGCTGCGGCGTCATCCACCTGGAAGCTGCTCACAAATTCATCACCGCCCGTAGCGCGGCGATCAAATCGCGCGCCATCAGGCCGCGCTCGCCGCCGGACTGCGCCGCCCGGTCGCCGGCCAGGGCATGCATTGCCACGCCCATACTGGCCGCTTCCGGCAATGGCAAATTCTGGGCGATCAGGGCAGCAATGACCCCGGTGAGGGCATCGCCCATGCCGGGCGCCGCCATCCCCGGATTGCCGAACGCGCATACCATGGGCACGCTGTCCGCGGACGCGATGATGCTGCCCGCGCCTTTCAGAACCGCCACCGCGCGGTATTGCTTGGCCAGCTGTGCCGCCGACTGATAGCGGTTTGCCTGGATGTCACCGATGGATTGTTTGAGCAGGCGGCCGGCCTCGCCAGGATGCGGGGTCAGCACCCACTGGCCGCGCACTACCGGATGTGCGGCCAGCAGGTTAAGCGCATCGGCATCCACCACCAGCGGCAGTTGGGTATCCAAGGCCAGGGCCAGCAGCATGCGGCTCCAGTCGCCCTGGCCGAGTCCCGGGCCGATGGCAATCACGCTGGCACGCTCGATGAGCGGCAGCACTTCCGCCGCATTTTCCAATCCGTGCACCATGGCTTCGGGCAGCCCCGCCAGTATGGCGCTCACGTGCGCCGGCCGGGTGGCGACGCTCACCAACCCGGCGCCGCTGCGCAAGGCCGCCTCCGCAGTCAAGCGCACCGATCCTCCCATGCCATGATCGCCGCCGATCACCAGCACATGGCCGTAGGCGCCCTTATGCGCGGTGCGTGCGCGCCGCGGCATGCGCAGCTCGGATGCATCGATGCAACGCGCCACCGGTTCAATGCTGGCGAACGCCTGCTGCGGAACCGCCAGCCCATCCAGCAAAACCTCGCCGGCGCAAGCGGCTCCTTCACCGGTGTATAAACCGGCCTTCTTGCCGATGAACGTCACGGTCAGGGAAGCGCGCACCGCGACGCCCATGATGGCGCCGCTGTCGGCATTCAAGCCGGAAGGGACATCCAGCGCCAGCACCGGTTTGCCGCTGTTATTTATGCATTCAACCGCGTCCGCCCACTGGCCTGTCAACGGCCGGTCAAGTCCGGTGCCCAGGAGTGCGTCCACCACCACATCGGCGTCAGCCGCGGAGGCTGCGGTGTATTTGCGTTCCTTGCCCTTGGCGGCCAGATATTTGGCGCGCGCCCGCGCGGCGCTGCGCGAAAGTTTGGCGGAACCGCCCACGGTGAATACCGTAACGCGCCTGCGGGCACGCAGGGCTTCTGTTCCCAGCACATAGCCGTCGCCGGCGTTGTTGCCGGCACCGGTGAATATCGCCAGCCGTTTGGCCCCCGGCCAGCGTCCCGCCAGCGCCCGCCACGCCGCCTTGCCCGCACGCCGCATGAGTTCCTCGGCGGGAATGCCCTCTTCCTCGGCGCGGCGATCCAGCTCCCGCATTCGGGCGGCCGTGTACAGTGCCTGTGAAAACGGCTGCATGGAATGCATTATATACAGCGCGCAGACCTGGGGACCTCATGCATACCGAATCCACCCACCCCGTCGATCTCAGCGCGCTTGCGGCGAGCATCCGCGGCTGGGCTCTGGCGCTGGGCTTCCAGCAGGCCGGCATCAGCGGCGTCGACCTGGCGGAAGACGAACGTCACCTGCTGGATTGGCTGCACAGGCGGCATCATGGAACCATGGGCTACATGCAGCGGCATGGGACCCGCCGCAGCCGGCCGTCGGAGCTGATCCCCGGAACCCTGCGGGTGATCTCCGTGCGCATGGATTACTGGCCGGCGGGCGCCGCTGAACCCGACTCCCTGCTGCGCGCCGGCAGCGACCGCGGCTACATCGCCCGCTACGCGCTGGGCCGCGACTACCACAAGGTGCTGCGCACGCGTCTGCGCAAGCTGGCGGACCGCATTCAGCGGGAAGCCGGGCTGTTCGGCTACCGCGCCTTCGTCGACAGCGCCCCGGTGCTGGAAAAAGCCCTGGCGCGCAACGCCGGACTGGGCTGGATCGGAAAACACACCAACCTGATCAACCAACGGGCGGGTTCCTGGTTTTTCCTCGGCGAGTTGTACACCGACCTGCCGCTGCCAGTGGACGCGCCGGCGCAAAACCACTGCGGCAGCTGCCGCACCTGCCTGGATGTTTGTCCCACCGGCGCCATCCTCGCGCCCTACCAGCTGGATGCGCGCCGCTGCATCGCCTATCTGACCATCGAATTCAAGGGTTGCATACCGGTGGAATACCGGGCGGCCATGGGTAACCGCATCTTCGGCTGCGATGACTGCCAGCTGTTCTGCCCATGGAACAAGTTCGCGCAGCCGGCGCGGGAAAAGGATTTCAGGCCACGCCACGGCCTAGATGACGCGCAGCTGGTGGAGCTGTTCCACTGGACCGAACAGGAATTCCTGCAGCGCACCCAGGGCAGCGCCATGCGGCGCGTGGGCTACGAGTGCTGGTTAAGAAACATCGCCGTGGCCCTGGGCAATGCCGGCACCACGCCGGAAATCATCGCCGCGCTGAAGTCGCGCGCGGACTTCCCCTCACCGCTGGTGCAGGAACACGTGCACTGGGCATTGGACCGGCATACTACGCGGAGTGGAAACTGATTCCGGGACCAACTGCTGCGCCGGAATAAGCGCATGCCTGTGCTGAAATGTTTTTCAAAATCAGCGGCGGTTTCAGCCGCCGTAATCCATCGAGCTAACCGGACAGGTTCTTGCCGTGGCAATCCCGCACCCGCAGGCCGCTGCCGCAGGGACACGGGGCATCCGGGCCAACCGTCACCGGTGGTTTGTTATGTTCGCTGATGCTGGCGGGACGCTTGAACTCACGTTGCATGGTGCGCCGGTCGAAGGGCCCGATGCGCTGCCGGCCGTCCAGCTTGAAATCGGTGTACTGGCCATGGGCGTCCACATAATGCAGAAAGGTCTGCACCCAATACTCGCCCTCGAAAGTGTCGCGCCAGTGCGGCACATCGGCGCCGCGGTACACCAGCATGTCACCGGGCTGCAAGGCCAGCGACTTGTCCTGGCTGTCCGCGTGCAGGCATATAGGCCACAGCGACTCGGACTTGAAACCCAGCGTCAGGGTGCAACTGACCTCGCAGGACGGGCGGTCCAGGTGTTTGTGCAGCACCGCGCCCTTGCCGTAGATCCGCAGGTACGAATAACACGGCAGCAATTCCAGCCCGGTGGCCCGCTCCATCACCGGCTTTAATTCCAGCAGCAGGGTTTCCGTCAGGGCATCGGCGTAATGTCCGTGGGCCGCGACATACATGGGCTCCGGCTCGTAGTAACCCGGCCACTGCTGCTGCAGCAGTGCGTACACGGAGATCAGCTGGGCGCTTTCCGGACTGATGGCCGCGCGCTGCACGGTGTAGCCGCTGCGCTGGAACTGTACGGCACCGGTATCGGATGAACTGGATTGGATCGCCGGGACATTCATGCCATCGCGCTCAATGCGGGAAGTGCATTCAGATTAGACCATCCAGGGCGGCAGTCAACCGCGGTGCGTACGCGGCCGCAGCGGCGGCAATCATGCCGCCTGCACCGGTATGCTGTCGGCGCTGCGCATGATCTTGTTGTGTTCGTCCAGGTAGATCAGGCGCGGCTTGTGGTGGCTGGCCTCGGTAGCGGCCATCTGCGTATAGGCACAGATGATGACCCGGTCGCCGGGCCTGGCACGGTGAGCGGCGGCGCCGTTCACTGAAATGATGCCGCTGCCGGCCTGGGCGCGGATCGCATAGGTGGTGAAACGTTCGCCGTTGCTGACGTTGTAGACCTGCAGCTGCTCGTAGCCGAGAATGCCGGCGGCGTCCAGCAGGTCCGCGTCGATGGCGCAGGAACCTTCGTAATCAAGCTCCGCGTGCGTCACGCACGCACGGTGCAGTTTTGCCTTGAGCAGTGTGAGTTGCATGGGGAACCGGAGCGGCGGGTACTTGGCGTGATTTTACCTTGCCGGGCAACACCCACTCAAGCGAGTTGCCAGCATCATGAATTGATTTTCACTTCGACATTGTCAATGAGACGCGCCCGTCCCAGCCAGGCTGCTGCCAGCACCACGAATTCCCCGGTAGTCTCCTCGGGTAAGCTCAGGGTGTTGGCGCAACGCACCGCCACATAATCGGGCCGCATGCCGATGGCGGACAGCTTGCGCAGCGCCTCCAATTCCAGCCGCTGATAATCGCGGCGCCCGTTGCGCAGCGATTTTGCCAGCTCCTTCAGAATCTGGAACAGCGCCGGCGCCAGGCTGCGCTGTTCCGCGGTCAGGTACTGGTTACGCGAACTCATGGCCAGGCCATCGGCTTCGCGCACCGTCGGCACACCGATGATATCCACCGGCATTGCCAGATCCGCCACCATGCGGCGGATTATCTGCAGTTGCTGGTAATCCTTCTCGCCGAACAACGCCACGTCCGGCTGTACCACGTTGAACAGCTTGGCGACGATGGTGGCCATGCCGGCAAAATGTCCCGGCCGGAACTTGCCGTCAAGCACGCCCGACAGCCCAGGCACATCCACCCGCGTCACCTGTTCAAGATTGCCGCCGTACATTTCATCCACCGACGGCGCGAACAGCAGGCCGATGCCGGCTTCGGCGAGCCTGGCTTTGTCCTGTTCCAGCGTGCGCGGATAGCCTTTGAAATCCTCGTTGGGGCCGAACTGCAACGGATTGACGAAGATGCTCACCACCACATGATCCGCCGCTTCGCGGGCGCGTTCCGCCAGTCGCAGATGCCCGGCGTGAAGATTTCCCATGGTGGGAACCAGCGCGATTTTCTGGCTGGTGAGGCGCCAGTGCTTGACGTAATCGCGCAGTTCCAGGATTCCGTGTAGCGTCAGCATGGATTGGACTGACGCGATTGCATCAATTTGTGCTGCGCCACCAGCATGTATTTCCAGTCCTGGCTGTAATTGACCGGCTGTGTGTACATTCAGACTCCCGCCCGCGCCGGAAAACAGCATGACCGGCGGGCGCATGAACATCAAGTGCAACGGCCCCAAGCCGGCCTTCAGGCAACGAACTGCCTGCCCCCGGGATTGAAATAATGGCGCCCGCTTTTAACGCGGTTGATTTCCTGGACCAGCATGGCGTAGTCCTGGTCGCTTTCCAGCGGATTGATTTCCGCGGCGTTCACGATCAGCAAGGGCGCGGCATTATAGTAGTGGAAGAACCGCGCATAGGCATCGCACACGCGCGCTAGATAGTCCCGCTGGATAAACTGTTCATAGCGCACACCGCGATGCATCACACGCCGCATCAGCTCTTCCACCGGCGCCTGCAGGTAAACCACCAGATCCGGCAGCGGCGCATCCACCGTCAAATGCTGGTACACCTGCTGGTAAAGCCCGAGTTCATCGTCGTCGAGTGTGAGTTGCGCGAACAGCGGATCCTTTTCCAGCATGTAATCCGCCACCTGCAGTGGCTTGAAGATGTCGCCCTGGCGCAGCTCCTGCAGCTGACGCGCGCGCTGGAACAGGAAGGATAATTGCGTGGGCAGCGCCGCATTGCTGGGATCACGGTAGAAACGCTCCAGAAACGGATTTTCCTCGGCGTGCTCCAGTAACGGTTCACCGCCGAAAGTTTGCGCGAGACGCCGGGCAAGGCTGGTCTTGCCCACTCCGATGGGGCCTTCCACGACCAGGTAGCGGCGCTGGGTTTCAGCCATTTGCGGGTTCCTCGCAAGCTTCGATGGGCGGCGTCCGGCATCGGTCACGCAGCGCCAGCACCGGCCCGTGGCCTGGAATCACCAGGGCCGGTGCCAGTTCAGCCAGAGGATACAGGACAAAACTGCGTTCGTGCATGCGCGGATGCGGCAGCGTCAGTTCCGGCGTATGCATGCGCAGGTCGTCATACATAAGCAGGTCCAGGTCCAGGCAGCGCGCTCCCCAGCGTGGCTGTAGATGGTGCTTGCGTCCATGGGCCGCTTCCAGCTGCTGCAATGCGCGCAGCAGGGTCCGGGGTTCGAGCCCGGTGGCAAGGTGCGCCACCATGTTGAGGTAGTCGGGCTGATCCTGGGGGCCCAACGGACGGCTTTTGTAGCAGCCCGATCGCGCCAGCATGCGCGTTTCCGGCAAGCCGTCCAATTCCTGGAGTGCGCGTTGCAGGTGCGCGCGAGGATCATCCAGGTTGCTGCCCAGACCTATATATGTGTCGGGCACGGCAAACCGCTCATGTGGGCGGCGCCGTCGCGCGCCGGCCTCGCCGTTTGCGCCGGCGGCGTCTGCCTGCATGCGGAGCCGGCGGTGAAGCGAGCCCCGCTGCATCGCCGGTTTGGATTTCGGTCCACCAGTGCGCCAGCTCCGGGTCCAGCTCGCCGGCGGCGGCGCGCAGTACCAGAAAATCATATGCCGCACGGAATCGCGGGTGCGCCATCAAGCGCTGCGGGCGTTTGCCCTCGCGCTGCGTAAACCGCGGCTGCAGCTGGTAGATCTCGATCATGGGTGTGGAAAACCGCCGTGGTAACGCTACCTGCTTGATCTGCCCGGGCAGAACTTCGTCCACAGCCTGGCGCACTGCATCGCCGGAGTGCAGGCCCTGGGTTTCCAATTCCATGGCCCGCTGGCGCACCGGCTGCCACAACAGCGCGGCGAACAGGAATGCCGGCGTCACCGGCTTACCGGCGTTTACACGCGCATCAGTACCGGCGAGGGCTTCGGCAATGAAGGTGTGCGGAAAACCCTGCTCTTCGGTGTTCAATATCGCATCGGTGCGGGGGAACAGCCGCCCAAACAGGCCGAAATGCCGCAGGCTTTCAAATGCCTGCAGGCCGAAGCCATACAGAAACAGCTTGAGGATTTCCTCGAACATGCGTGCCGCGGGAATATCATCCAGCAGCGGCGCGAGTGCGGTAATCGGAGCCGAAGTATCCGCATGCATGCGGAAGCCGAGCTTGGCGGCGAACCGCACCGCCCGCAGCATGCGCACCGGATCCTCCCGGTAGCGCGTGTACGGCTCGCCGATGAGCCGCAGCGTGCCAGTCCCCAGGTCCTCGACGCCGCCCACGTAATCGGCGACGGAAAAATCACGGATGTCGTAATACAGCGCATTGACGGTGAAGTCGCGGCGGAAGGCATCCTGTTCCAGGGTGCCGTAGGTATTGTCGATCAGTATCCGGCCATGGTTGTCGTGCCCCGGATCCTGTTCGACCGGCGCACTGTGGGCGGCGCGGAAAGTGGCCACTTCGATAATTTCCCTGCCGAACTGCACGTGCGCCAGCCGGAACCTGCGCCCGATGATGCGGCAGTTGCGAAACAACGCGTGGATCTGTTCGGGACGCGCATCCGTGGCCACGTCGAAATCCTTGGGTTCGCGGCCCAGCAGCAGGTCGCGTACCCCGCCGCCCACCAGATAGGCGGCATAACCGGCGTTTTTCAGGCGGTACAGGACCTTGAGCGCGTTTTCTGAAATTTGGCTCCGCGATATGTTGTGATCAGCGCGGGCAATGATCTTGGGTGTCAGTTTGGAAGTTTCCTGAAGATGCACGGGTGATGGTGTGCGTTGAGCTTCTTGACGTTGCGCTTGAGGTAATTGGGGGCGCCCGTATAATACCACTCCCTTTACGGCCAAGCTCCCTTCGTCTAGAGGCCTAGGACGGAGCCCTCTCAAGGCTTAAACACGGGTTCGAATCCCGTAGGGAGCGCCAGCATATGGAATCATCCGCCGCGATGCGCAAGCCGCAGGATCAGGCGTTTGCTCCACAATCCCCGCCAACCCCACCGGGCCTTGTCCGCCGAATGGCGGCGGGCTTGTATGACTTGATCATGTTCCTGGCGATCTGCATGGTTGCCACGCTGCTGCTGGTGGCGCTCGATTCCGGCAAAGACCTGCAGGCGTTTTACACGCATCATCCGATCGTGAAACTGGTTTATCAGGCTGGCCTGCTGCTCCTGGGTTATGCGTTTTTCGGCGGTTTCTGGATACATGGCGGGCAGACCATTGGCATGCGCGCCTGGGGTTTGCGGGTCGCGCGCATGGACGGCGGGCGGCTTGACTGGCGGCGTGCGCTGATCCGCTACCTCTGCATGCTCATCCCGTGGATGCTGCTGCTGCTGGGAGCCGAGCTGCTGGCGGCCGGCGGCTACGCGGGCGACCGCGCCTACATAGCCAGCTCCGGCGTGGTGCTGGTGCTTTCGGCAGTGGGGTTTCTCTGGCCGGCGTTCGATCCGCAGCGGCTCGCCTGGCATGACCGGCTGTCGAGCACCCGCCTGGCGCGCCTGGGCAAATGCCGCGCCTGATACCGCCGTGCCCGTCATCCACCGGATGCAGTGTTGTCTCCGACAAACCGTTGTGATTTGATAATGGCGTAAGCGCGCTGCCCGGCGTGTACCCATCACGATTGGAGGGAATCCATATGCTTCTCAAATCAGGCTCCACGGCCTTGCTGCTCATGGCACTGCTGGCTGCACCTGCCATGGCACTCGCCGGCGGCAATGCAAACCAGGAGATCTCCACGGCCGCCACGCATGCGGCCATGGCCGGCAACGCCGCGGACACCGCCACCGCCATCATGCATTTCCATCACGTCATCAACTGCCTGGTGGGACCCAAAAACCGGATGTTCGACGCCGCCGTCGGCAATCCTTGCCAGGACATGGGAAATGGCGCGATGAATGACGTGGGCAAAAAATCTCCCCAATATACCCAGCTGCAACAGGTACTGGCCATGGCGGAACGGGCGGTACATGCAAAAAACCTCAGCGAAAGCCAGCAGTACGCCGCGCACATCAGCCAGATGCTCATGAAGGTGAAAGCCGGCGGCTAAATTCAGCCGGATGAAATCCGCAGTCCGTTCAGCGAATTCGGCTTACGGCAACGCCGCAGATGGCGGCCAGTAGGAGTGTCGGCAGCCATGCGGTAAGCATGGGGTTGAAACCGAATACCAGACCGCTCTGCATGAAGATATTGTCGAAAACAGAAAACACCACGCCGATGAGCATGCCGGCCACCAGTCGTTGACCGGTGGTAGCGGAACGGAATGGGCCGAACACGAACGGCAGCACCAACAGCATCATCACCAGCAATGACAAGGGCTGAGCCGCCCGCGACCAGAAAGCGGTCACATAGCGGTCGGCATTGATGCCGTTGCTGCGCAGATATTCGATGTACTGGTATAAACCGCGCGCCGACAGGCTGTCGGTGTCCACCACAAACAGGCTCAACAGCCCGGGACCAAGATAGGTATGCCATGCCTCGCTGGGAACGTTCCGGGTGGTGGCGCCATCGGGAGTCAGTCTGGTTTCATGCAGGCCTTTGAGCAGCCAAACTCCGTTGTTGAACACCGCCGATGCGGCCTCGGTGCTGCTCAGCAGTTGATGGCTGCTGTCGATGCGGTAGATGTAAATGCCCTGGGCGCTGTTGCGCTTGCTCATCTGCCGGATGTTGAGGAATACGTCGCCGTCCTTCGCCCAGATACCGCCGTTGCCGATCAACGCGGGCTGGTTATAGATCAGTTCCGAGCGCATGCTTTCCGCATGCCGCTGCGCCACCGGCGCGACAAATTCGCCCAGCACCACGCATACTGCCAGCAGCACCACTCCGCCCGTCAGCATAGACAGTCCCAGGCGCGCCACCGACAGGCCGGCGGTGCGCATCACCATGAGTTCATTGTGGCTGGCAAGTTCGCCCAGTCCCAGCATTGCGCCCAGAAATGCCGCCACCACGAACATGCTGTAGGCCGTCGATGGCACGTACAGCAACGTATAGGTGGCGGCATCCAGCAGCGTGTACTTGCCCTGGCCCACATGTCCGAATTCGCCGACAAAGGTGATCAGGCTGGCGAGCGCGGTGAGCACCAGCAGCACCAGCAGGGTGTTGATCACTACCTGGGTGGCGATGTACCGGTCAATCACCCGCATGCGCCGGCTCCCGCTGCTTGAAAAACAGGCCGCGCCAACCATACTGCTGGTATAACAGCACCAGGGTTGCGAGCAGCAGCAGCGCCGGCACCCACCAGATGCCGATATACCTGGGCACCAGGCCTTTCACCAGCCACACGCGCGCAACGCCCACCATGTTGGAATAGATCACGTAACTGAGGATGGCGGCGAACAGCTTGCCGTAGCGTCCCTGGCGCGGTGAAGTGCGCGCCAGGGGCACGGCCAGGAACGTCAGCAGCAGGGCCGCCAGCGGCACCGATAGCCGCCACTGCAATTCGGAAGCCGCGGCCAGGGTCGGTGACTTGAGCAACTTGGGCGTGGCCATGGCTTCATAGCCTTCGGGACCCAAAGTGGGCACCGACGGCCGGATGCGAATGCCGTGCTCGGCGAATTTCACGATGCGGTAATCCGGCTTGCCGGGAGTGCCTTCATAGCGGTAACCGTTGCGCAGGATCAGGACTCCCGCACCGCTGTCGTTTACTTCACGGCTGCCGCTGCTGGCGGAAATCACATCCTGGCGCTGGCCGTCAGGTCCCTCGATAAACACATTTTGCAGTGCGCGGCCGTCGGCGCTGACTCCGCCCGCGTACAGCACCCCGCGTCCGTGTTGATCAACTTTGAAACGACCGGACTCGAAGCTGCCCACCTGCGCGGTGTGCTTGCCGTAGGTGCGGATGATGGTGGTGAGCCGGACCGCCCACGGCGCCACCTCCAGCGAGAGCGCCGCCAGCATGACCGCCAGCACCAGGGCGATGCCCATGAGCGGCCGGTAAATCTGCGCGGGGCCCACGCCACAGGCCATTAGCGTGGTCATTTCGCTGTCACGGTACAGGCGCCCCAACGCCAGCATTACCGCCAGGAACAGCGAGACCGGTATCACCACGATGAAGTAACTGACGGACGCGAGCCCCAGCAGTTCAAACACCGTGTCGCGCGGCAGACGTCCGGCGGCCGCGTCCCCCAGCAGCAGAGCGAAGCGATTGCTCAACACGATCAGCATGAGGATCGCGGTCACCGCGGCCCAGGTGAGCACGGTCTCGCGAATCAGATAGCGGTTAACGATGCGCACCAGCTTCACCTGCAGTGGTGCCGCTGCCATGCTGATACGGTAGACTATTACCAGCACCGTTGACGGACCTGCAACCGGGCTTCGGCGTCAAAGCGGAATTGAAGATCAGAAGCACCACAGATCCAACACCCGAGGGCAACCGGCAATCTTAAGGTTATCAGTTTCCATAGCGGCGTATAAGTATCAACCACCGGTACAATCCCCAGCCACCAGACACGAGAGTCTCACATGCAATTTTCCATCAGTGACAGTAAACCGGGAGAATGTCCTGCCGTCTGCCTGGTCGCGGGCATATTCGAGGACGGCAAGCTATCGCAGCCGGCGCATGCGCTGGACAGCGCTGCCCGCGGCTATCTCAGCAACCTTCTCAAGCAAGGCGCCATCCAGGGCCGCAGCGGCCAGGCGCTTATGCTGTACCAGGTGCCGGGTATGCGGGCTGCCCAGCTGCTGCTGGTGGGGCTGGGCAAGGAGCCGGATTTCAAGCTGCAGGCCTACCGCAAAGCCGTGCTGCGTGCCAGCCGCGCGCTCAATGAGTACGGCGTCAAGGACGCCGCCAGCACCCTGTCGCTGCTGCCGGTGCCCGGAACCGACGCTTATCAACGCGTCCGCCACGCGGTGGAATGCGTGCATGAAGCCAATTACCGCTTCGACCAGTGCAAGGGCAAGAAGCACAACCACAAGCCCACCTTGCAGAAACTGGCGTTGCTGGTGGGCACGCACAAGGATCAGGGCGCCGGCGAACGCGGCCTGCGCGACGGCAACGCCATCGCCGCCGGCGTGGCGCTGGCCAAGGACCTGGGCAACCTGCCGCCGAATGTCTGCACCCCGTCCTACCTGGCCAACGAAGCGCGCAAGCTTGCCAAAGGCGGCAAGCTCAAGGTCACGGTACTGGAAGAAGCGCAAATGAAAAAACTCGGCATGGGCGCCCTGCTGGCGGTGGCGCGCGGCAGCCGCCAGCCGCCGAAGCTCATCATCATGGAATACCGCAACGGCCCGAAAAACGCCAAACCCCAGGTGCTGGTGGGCAAGGGCATCACCTTCGATTCCGGCGGCATCTCCATCAAACCATCCGCGGCCATGGATGAAATGAAATTCGACATGTGCGGCGCGGCCAGCGTGTTCGGCGCCATGAAGGCGGTTCTGCAACTGGGACTGAAGATCAACCTGGTGGGCGTGGTGCCCAGCGCCGAAAACCTGCCGGGCGGCAACGCCGTCAAACCGGCGGACATCGTTGAAACCCTTTCCGGCCAGACGGTGGAAATCCTGAATACCGACGCCGAGGGCCGCCTGATCCTGTGCGACGCACTGACCTATGCACAGCGTTTCAAGCCGGCCGCCATCGTCGACATTGCCACCCTCACCGGCGCCTGCGTGATCGCCCTGGGCAACGTGGTATCCGGGCTGCTCGGCAATGACGAAACCCTGGTGAAGGAACTGTGGAATGCGGGCGAGCAAGCCGCCGACCGCGCCTGGCAACTGCCTTTATATGATGATTACCAGGATGCCCTGAAAAGCAATTTCGCGGACTTTGCCAATGTGGGTGGGCGCGAAGGCGGCGCCATCACCGCCGCCTGTTACCTGTCGCGCTTCACCAAGGACATGCGCTGGGCGCACCTGGACATCGCCGGCACCGCCTGGAAAACCGGCAAGGAAAAAGGCGGCACCGGCAGGCCCGTGCCGCTGCTGGTGCAATACCTGCTGGATCGCGCCTAACGTGTTAAATGCAGCGCTCATGAATTGAGCCTAGAGCAATTGTCGGGTACTGCATGACCAACATTGACTTCTACGTGCTGCCCGACAGCAGCCATCGGGGCCGGGCACTGTTCACCTGCAAACTGGCGGACAAGGCTTTCGGCCTCGGGCACACCTGCTTCGTGCATCTGCCGTCGGAAACCGAGGCGCGCGAACTGGACAATCTCATGTGGACGTTCCGCGACCGCAGCTTCCTGCCCCATTGCCTGGCCGGTGAAGACCCGCGCACACCGGTGCACCTGGGTTTTGGCCACGAACCATCAGGCGATTTCCACCTGCTCATCAACCTGTGTGCGGAAGTGCCAAGTTTCTTCAGCCGCTTCGAGCGTCTGGCGGAAATCCTGGACGCCAGTGACGAGATTCGCGCCCAGGGCCGGGAACGCTACCGCTTCTACAAGGAGCGGGGCTATCCCCTGGAAATCCATAACCTCTGAACTACGCCATGCTGCCCATCCGCCCCCTTCGGCACCCCGCCGGTACCGGAAAGCCCAACCAGTGCATAACACCCCGTGCATATCTCCACAGATGTTAGGGTAAACTTCGCACGCCGTAGAAGGAACTGTTTGCCATGACCACGTTGCCCGCCAGCGCAAACCCCACACAGGTCTTCGATGAAGACGCCTGGGATGACCTGCTGAACTATATAGAAGAGCACCGGGTCATCCCCATCATCGGGCCCGACCTGCTGCGCGTGCAAACCGACCAGGGTCTGCGCCCGCTGTACGTGTGGCTGGCCGAGAAACTGGCGAAGCACCTGTCGGTGGACCCCAGCACTCTCCCGCAGCCGCTCACGCTGAATGACGTGGTCTGCTCGCACCTCGGCCAGCATGGCCGGCGCGAGGAAGCCTATACGCGCCTGCGCTCGATCATGCGCGATATCAAAGTTGAGCCGCCGCAGGCTTTGCGGCAATTGGCGCAGATCACCGATTTCAACCTGTTCGTCACCACCACCTTCGACCCGCTGCTGGAAAATGCCATCAACCTGGAGCGCTACGGCGGACAGCCCGGCGCCGAGATCATCGCCTACACCCCCAACCGCGTAGCCGATCTGCCGTCCGAACGCACCGACCTCCAGCGCACCGTGGTCTACCATTTGTTGGGGCGGCTCTCGGCCTCGCCCACCTACGTGCTGTCCGACGAGGACATGCTGGAGTTCATCTGCGCCCTGCAATCCGAACACCTGACCCCCGAGAAGCTGTTCCACGAACTCGAACACAACCATCTGCTGCTGATCGGCAGCGATTTCTCCAACTGGCTGGCGCGGCTGTTTCTGCGCATGGCCAAGCGCAAGCGCCTGTCCGATCCGCGCGACGTCACGGAAATTTTCGCCGACGACCACACGGCGAAAGACGCGCGGCTGGTGGCCTTCCTGCAGCAGGTGAGCGTACGCACCCGGGTGTATGGCGGCGCCGAAGCCTTCGTAGCCGAGCTGCACCAGCGCTGGAGCGCGCGCCAGCGCCCGGCGCAGGAATCACCGGGCAGCAGCGCACCGCAGCGCTTCCTGCCGCCGGCGCGCGAAATGCCGGAGAACGCCATCTTCATCAGTTACGCGCGTGAGGACCTGCCCGCCGTGCAGCGCCTCAAGGCCGGCATGGACGCCGCCGGATTGACCACCTGGTTCGATCTGGAACGGCTGGAAAGCGGCGACGACTACGACCGCAAGATCCGCGCCAATATCGGGCGTTGCAGTTTCTTCGTGCCGGTAATCTCGGCGAATACCCAGCGACGGCACGAAGCCTACTTCCGCCGTGAATGGAGTTATGCGGTGGACCGGCTGCGCAACATGGCGGGCGGTGCGCTGTTTATCCTGCCGGTGTGCATCGACAACACGCCTGAGGCAACCGCCCTGGTGCCGGACCAATTCAAGGCCGTGCACATGTCGCAGCTGGCCGGCGGCGAACCCACGCCGGAATTCCTGCGGCGTCTGCAGGAGCTGTTCGGCGGGAGAGGCGCATGAACCCACCGCTGGCCGCGAGCGACCCCACGCTCACGCTGGATCCCGAAAACCCGTGGCTCGGCCTGTTCTCCTACACCGAGGAGACGCGCGCCTATTTCCACGGCCGCGACGCGGAAGCCGCCGAGCTCGCCCGCCGGGTGCAGCGCACCATCCTGACGGTGCTGTTCGGCCAGTCGGGGCTTGGCAAGACTTCGCTGCTGCGCGCCGGCCTGGTGCCGCGGCTGCGCAACGAAGGCTATTGCCCGGTGTACGTGCGCATCGACTACGCCGAAGGTTCGCCCACGCCGTCCGAACAGATCAAGCAGGCGATCTTCCGCGCCACCGAGGCCGCCGGGCACTGGGCCCGTCCCGGCAGCGCGCTCCAGGGCGAATCCCTGTGGGAATTCCTGCACCACCGCGAGGATCTGTTGCGCGACAAGGCCGGCCGGCCGCTGCTGCCGCTGCTGATCTTCGACCAGTTCGAGGAAATCTTCACCCTCGGCCAGGCGGACGACGCCGGCAAATTGCGCGCCCAGCAGTTCCTCGAAGAGCTGGCCGACCTGGTGGAGAACCGCGCGCCCGCGGCGCTGGAAGCGCGCCTGGACAAGGACGACAGCGCCGCCGAGGATTTTGACTTCGCGCGCGCCGATTACCGGGTGCTGATTGCGCTGCGCGAGGATTACCTGGCGCACCTGGAAAGCCTCAAGGGCATCATGCCCTCCATCACCCAGAACCGCATGCGGCTGGCGCGCATGAACGGCGCGCAGGCCTTGAGCGCCGTGCTCAAGCCGGGCGGCAAGCTGGTGTCACAAGAGGTGGCCGAAGCCATCGTGCGCTTCGTGGCCGGCGGCTCGGAGCTCGCCAACGCCGAGATCGAACCCTCGCTCCTGAGCCTGGTCTGCCGCGAGCTCAACAGCATCCGCCAAACGCAAAAACGCCGGGAGATCTCCACCGACCTGCTGGCGGGCTCGCGCGACACCATCCTCTCGGAATTCTACGAACGCGCGCTCGCCGACCAGCCCGAGGGCGTGCGCCGCGTCATCGAGGACGAGCTGCTGACCGAATCCGGTTATCGCGAAAGCCTGGCGGAGGAGCGCGTGCGCAAGGCGCTCGATGCGGTAGGCGCGTCTCCCGATACCCTGGCGACCCTGGTGAACCGCCGCCTGCTGCGGATCGAGGATCGCCTCGACATGCGCCGCGTGGAACTGACCCATGACGTGCTGTGCGGCGTGGTGCTGGCGAGCCGCAACCTGCGCCGCGAGCGTGAAGCGCGCGAACAGGCGGAGCGCGAGCTCGCCGCCCAGCGCGAGCGTGAAGCCGCCACCCACCGCGCGCTGCGGCGCACCCGCCTGGTGGCCGGCGTGTGCGCGGTGCTGATGCTGGTGGCCGTCGCCGGCGCGCTGTTCGGCTGGTACAGCCTCGAGCGGGCGCGCGCTGCCAATGCCGAGGTGCAGGCTACCCGCACCAATGCCGAAAACCTGGTGAGCTTCCTGATCGAGGATTTCTACAACGAGCTGGCGCCCACCGGACGGCTGGAAACCCTGGGCAAGCTGGCGCAGAAAACCGTTGACTATTACGACAGCCTGCCGCCGGACCTGGTGACCCGGCAAACCCAGATCAACCGGGCCATGGCGCTGGTGCGCCTGGGCTCGGCACAGATCGCCAGCGGTGACCAACAAGCCGCAACCAGGAGCTTCAGCGAAGCCCGGGCGGCATTCGAAAAACTGCGCGCCGCGGGCGACTACAGCGAGCCCGTGATCTATGGTCTGGCCCTGATTTTGTACAACGAAAATTATGCAGCCTCTATAGGCGGCGGGAGTTCGGCGCCATTGGGCCAAGCCGCTGCGCTGCTGAAGCCGCTGGTCTACGGCGCCCATCCCTCACGGCGCGTGCGCCAGCTCTATGCCGATGACATGAATATTCTTTGCCTGACACAGCCGCCGCAGCAAGCGCTGGCAACCTGCGACGAAGCCCTCAAGGTTCTCGAAGGGCTCGGCGCGCTCAATCTGTCGGATCTGAATGCCGCGGCGTCCTGGGCCGACACCGCCGATACCAAAGCGGGGGAGTTGCAGGCGCTCGGCCACACGCTAGAGGCGCAAAAGCTCGAGCAGCAGGTATTCGCGATGACCGAGAAGGTGCTGGCGCGCCGCCCCGGCGATCTGCACGCGCTTGCGGATCGTTATTTTGCCGCGGTAAGGCTCGCGAGGCTGGCCGATAGCCAGCACGATGCAAGCGCCGCCATGGAATATGCCAATCAGGGAATACTGGCGGCCCAGGATTGGGAGCGCTTCGACCCATCGAGTCTCGATGCCTGGGGCAGATGGGCCCAGGCTCTGGGCTTGGTCGCCCACTTGCAATTCGAACGCGGCGAGATATCCAATTCGCTCGCCACTGCGCATTCGGCGCTGGTGCTGGTGCTGGATCCGCGCAGCCCCAAAGGTCTGGCTGCTGCGATTTTTTACACTTGGATCCGAATCGCCGAGGTTCAGGCGCAGAACGGCGATGCGGCGGGCGCGCAACAATCATTGCAGAGCCTCCTGCGCAACCTGCGTACGCTCGCAGAGGGTATGCCGCTTCATTCTCCCCAACGCCTGCTGTTTGGCAATGAGGTGAATCGGCTGCTGACGGATGGGCATCTGCAACTGGACGCGGGCGCAGCAGAACCCGCATTGGCCGAGGTCACTGCGGCGCTTGCGAAGATCGAGGCAATCGAGGTGCCGGTTACCGACGCCGGTACCGTCAATGCCAAGAATCAGATGCTGGAAGCCGGTTTCAGCACTGCTGCGCTCGCAGCCGTGCAGCTCGGCCGCTATCCACAAGCGGAATCTTGGGCGCGCCAGTGGCTGGCGGTCGCGCCGGGTGCGGTCCAGCAAACCGATCCGAAAAAGGATGAATCTGAGGCCCGCACCCTCCTCGCGCAGGCCATCGCCCTGCAGGGCCGCAGCGCCGAAGCCCGCAAGGTTCTGCAGCCCGCGCTGGATTATTACCGGCAGCAGCTTAAGGCCGGCGCCAAAGGCACCACCTTCCGACACGATTACGCCTATGCGTTGTACGCGAGCGCCATTTCCCAGCCGGCGGATGCCGCCGGCCGCGCGCGGCGCCAGGCCGATCTCGCCGAAGCTTCCAGACTGATCGCCGGCGCATCCAGTGAGGCCCGGCGCCTCACGCCCATGCGCTACCTGGCCGGCCTCGTCGCCCGCGCGCGCGCCGGATCGAAAGGCTGATTTGAATATCCGGCGGGTTCCATTGGCGTGTGCACTGGCTCTTGGCGACGATGATTTGGCTTAAATAAACGGGCGCGCCCCGGGACAGGAGCGCTAGCACTTCCACGTGGATCGGGGCTATCCTCTGAAAACCCAAAGACTCTGAGTACCCGCATGGCACCCATCCGCCCCTTCGAAACCCCGCCAGCACCGGAAATCCCGGTGCTGGAGGACGTGGTGAATCCCGGCGACGGCAATCCCATGCCACCCGTGCCGCCCACGGCCATGCCCGACAGGCGCAAGCCAAAAACCAGCGCCATAGCCAAGGAAATCCTCAGCGAAATGCTCTCGGAACGCATCGCCGCCCTCACCGACCGGCTGCTGCGCGAGGCCGCGGCCGACATGCAGGCCTTGCTCATGGACAAGGTGTGGGAAAAACTGCGCGCTGAAATTCCCGCCATCGTCACCGCCGCGCTCAAGGAGAACGGCCACGAGGACTAAGCCCCGGACGCGCCCGGGGCCGCTGATATAATCCCCGCGGAACGCCGCGCGGCGCATGCCATCCACACGCATCATGGAAAAGACCTACGATCCGCAGGCCATAGAAAAGCGCTGGTACCAGACCTGGGAACGCCTGGGGTGCTTCGCCCCCGACCGGGAACGCGCCACACCCTACTGCATCTTCCTGCCGCCCCCCAATGTCACCGGCACGCTGCACATGGGCCATGCCTTCCAGCAGACGCTCATGGATCTGCTGATCCGCTACCACCGCATGCGCGGCGAATGCGTGCTGTGGCAGGGCGGCACCGACCACGCCGGCATCGCCACCCAAAAGATCGTCGAGAACCAGCTGGCCGCCGAAAATCTGAGCCGCCACGATCTGGGGCGTGAGCTGTTCATCCAGCGCGTATGGCAATGGAAGGGCGAATCCGGCTCGGTCATCACCCGGCAGATGCGCCGCCTGGGCGCCTCCATGGACTGGTCGCGGGAACGCTTCACCATGGACGAGGGCCTGTCGGCGGCGGTGCGCAAGGTGTTCATCCAATGGTACCGGGCGGGACTCCTGTACCGCGGCAAACGCCTGGTGCACTGGGATCCGGTATTACAGACCGCGGTCTCAGACCTGGAAGTGAACAACGAGGAACGCGACGGCCATCTGTGGTTCATCCGTTATCCAGGTGCCGATGGCAGCGAGGGCCTGGTAGTGGCCACCACGCGTCCCGAGACCATGCTGGGTGACGTGGCTGTGGCGGTGCATCCCGAAGATGCGCGCTACCACAAGCTCATTGGCAAAAAACTAAAATTGCCGCTCTCGGAGCGAGAGATCCCGGTAATCGCCGACGAGAGTGTCGACAAGGAATTCGGCACCGGGGCAGTCAAGATCACCCCAGGGCACGATTTTAACGATTACGCCCTAGGTCAACGGCACAATCTGCCGAAGATCAGCGTGCTTACACTGGATGCAAAAATCATTGACGACGAATCATGGGCCCAAACTGCAGCACGACCCGGTTCCGCTGGTAGAGGCAGTGATGTGGTGGACATCCCACAAGATATCGGCATTCCCAAGAAATACTGGGGCATGGATCGCTATGCGGCCCGCAAGGCCATTCTGGCCGATTTGGAAGCGCAGGGTCTGCTGATTGAAACGCGCAAACACAAGCTCACGGTGCCGGTCAGTCAGCGTTCGGATGCTGTTATCGAGCCCATGCTCACCGACCAGTGGTTCCTGGACCTGACCAGCGACAAAGGCCGCAAAGCCATCACTGAACCGGCGCTGAAGGTGGTGCGCGACGGTGCAATTAAATTCGTGCCGGAGAATTGGGCCACCACTTATATACAGTGGCTGGAGAACATCCAGGACTGGTGTGTCAGCCGTCAGCTGTGGTGGGGCCACCGTATCCCGGCCTGGTTTGATGAAGCCGGAAATATCTTCGTGGGCGAAGACGAAGCCGACGCGGTCAAGCATGGCGACCGCAAGCCGGTGGGCAATCTCAGACAGGACGCAGATGTGCTGGACACCTGGTTCAGCTCCGCGCTATGGCCGTTCTCCACCCTGGGCTGGCCGCCGCAGAACGGCCCGGTGAAGAATGAACAGGGACAAATTGTTGCCGACTGGTCCCGGGATGAACGCTTCCTGCCCTCGGCGGTGCTGGTGACCGGCTTCGACATCATCTTCTTCTGGGTGGCGCGCATGGTCATGGCCACCCAATATTTCACCGGGCGCGTGCCGTTCCGGGAGGTCTACATCAACGCCATCGTGCGGGATTCGGAAGGCCAGAAGATGTCCAAGTCCAAGGGCAACACCATCGATCCCCTGGACCTGATGGACGGCATCGGTCCGGAAGCCCTGGTGAAGAAATCCACCGACAGCCTGCT
>JAGWOR010000076.1 GCA_028870845.1 Gammaproteobacteria bacterium
CGAAACAGGTTTGGCCAGGTCTTCCACAAGGCGCAATAGCACATTTACGGGTATAAAAATCCAATGGTTAAATGGGTGAAAAAGAATTTCTTTTGCGTAACCGCCGGCACCCTTTATCTTAAAGCTGTAAAAAATCATCATGGCAAAAACAGTGCCTGACATCGCAAACGTCAGATTTAAATCGTTGGTTGGAACTACTCTGAGATAGACATGTTCAGGGTCAGCGCCAAACACCATCCCAATCCACTGGGCAATGCGCGGAAATAAATCAACAGGAAGCACGTCCATGAAATTCAGCAGCCACACCCAAATAAATATGGTGAGCGCCATGGGCGCAATGAGTTTATTGCGGCCATGAAAGGTTTCTTTCACCTGGTTCTCTACAAACTCGACCAGCATTTCCACGCAGTTCAGCCACTTGCCCGGTATTTCCGTGGTGGCTTTACGTCCTGCGAGCCAAGCAAAAATAATCGTCAGAAAACTTAAAACGATCGAAACGCCCAGCGTATCTACGTGCAATGACCAGAATCCATGACCAACCGTCCAATAGGTCAGGTGGTGATGGATATATTGGTCGGGAGTGATTGCTGCTGTCTGACTCATGACGCCTGCCCCAAACTGATCCTTACCAATCCGATCCAATAGGCCACGTAAGTGGCGATGTACGCCAGAATCAGCGGCTCAAATGCCGCCCTTAACACCACGATGGCAAACACAAACAGCGCCACCGTGATCAGGAACTTCAGGGCTTCACCCACCAGGATGCGGCTCAGCCACTGCTGCGGACCCACTCCCGGTCCGCCGGCGAACATTTTCATCACCATAAACAGGCTGGCGATCGCATTGATCAGGCCGCCGGTGAAGGCAGACCAGGCCGCGATGCGCCCGGCAATCAGGCCCGCCGCCAGCCCCACCAGCACCGCCACCGCCAGTTGCAGGCCGATGAGGATGTAGGTGCCCTGCCGGGCCTTGGTGAATGAGCCGGCCATGAGCTGCGCTTCCTAAACACAAAAAATGCCACGTCGTTACCGGAGCGGCAGCGGGTGGCACAATCACAGACCCATAAGACTGTGGTGAGCCGCCTATTTTAACGGGCCGGCGGGGTATCTTCAATGAAATTGGGGCGGAAAGCGCTCAGTAAAACGGCCGCCCCGGAACGATTCGCATCAGCGAATGCGCGCCAGGATGCCGTCCAGTTCGTCGAGGCTGGTGTAATGGATGATCAGCCGGCCCTTGCCGCCGGCTCCGGCTTCCACGTTCACCTTGGCGCCCAGTTTCTGGGTCAACTCGGTTTCCAGGTGGCGCACGTTGGGATCCACCCGCCGTGCCTCCCTGGACGAACCGCCATTTTCCTTTAGCAGGCGGCGCACCAGGCTTTCGGTCTCGCGCACCGAAAGATGCCGGGCCACCACCTTGTGTGCGGCTTCGGTCTGGGCGGGGCCCTTGAGGGCCAGCAGCGCCCGGGCATGCCCCATTTCCAGGTCGCCGCGCTCCACATGGGCTTTGACCGCGTCGGTGAGCTCCAGCAGCCGCAGCAGGTTGGTAACTGCGGCCCGCGAACGGCCCACCGCTTCCGAGGCCTGCTGATGGGTCATGTCGAATTCGCCGATCAAGCGCTGCAGGGCCTGGGCTTCTTCCAGGGGATTGAGGTTTTCACGCTGGATGTTTTCGATCAGGGCCATGGCGATGGCGGTGCGGTCGGGAACCTCGCGCACCACCGCCGGAATCTGGTGCAGTCCGGCCATCTGTGCCGCCCGCCAGCGGCGTTCACCGGCGATGATTTCGTAACGGCGCGGGCCCTTGGCCGGGCCGCTGCCCGCCTGGGCTTCCACCGGCCGCACCACGATGGGCTGCACCAGGCCCTGGGCTTTGATGGAGTCCGCCAGGTCCTGCAGGCCGTCGGGGTGCATCTGCATCCGCGGCTGGAATTTGCCCGGCTGGATCAGGTCCACCGCGATATCCCGCATTTCCTCAGCGCTGGTTTCCGCATCCAGGACCGGCAGTGCGCCACCCAGCAATGCGTCCAGTCCGCGTCCCAGCCCCTTGCGTTTCGCTGCCACGTTTACGCCTCCCTCGAAGAGCCGGGGATTGTAGCAGCTACGCCGGAACCCGCGCTGAGCTGTTTTTCCCGGCGCAGCATTTCACCGGCCAGCGCCAGATAGGCGAGCGCCCCGCGCGATGTCTCGTCGTGTTTCAGAGCCGGCAGCCCGAAACTCGGGGCTTCCGCCAGGCGCACATTGCGTGGAATGATGGTGTTGTATACCTGCTTGCCGAAATGCTGGATCAGCTGCGAGGACACTTCGTTGGCCAGGTTGTTTCTGGGATCGAACATGGTGCGCAACAGGCCCTCGATGTGCAGTTGCGGATTGACGTGCTTCAGGCGTTCGATGGTGGCCATCAGGGAAGACAGCCCTTCCAGGGCATAGTATTCGCACTGCATGGGAATCAACACCGCGTC
>JAGWOR010000054.1 GCA_028870845.1 Gammaproteobacteria bacterium
ACCCGTAATCAGGATACGTAAAGTACGAATCAGGATGGAAAAGTCCAGCCAGAAGGACATGTGGCGTATGTAATACATGTCGCGCTCAAGCTTTTCAGTCGTGGATTCGACATCAGCGGTGTAGCCGTGGGTCACCTGTGCCCACCCGGTGATACCGGGTTTTACAGTGTGCCGGTAGGCATAAAAAGGTATCTTGGCTTCGAATTCCCTGACGAAATAAACCTGCTCGGGGCGCGGGCCAACCAAGCTCATGTGGCCACGAAGTATGTTCCAGAATTGCGGCAGCTCGTCCAGCCTCCACTTGCGCATAACGGCTCCAACCCGCGTCACCCGGCTGTCTGCATACTCCGCAAACCGCGCACCCTGATTTTCGGATTGCTGGTACATGCTGCGGAATTTCAAGATCTGAAAAGCCCGCCCACCCTGGCCGACACGCGGCTGGCGGAAAAATGCCGGTCCAGCTGAATCAAGCTTGATGGCGACAGCCAGCAAACCCATCAACGGCACCACCACCGGCAATAATGCCAACACCACCGCCAGGTCAAATATGCGCTTCCCGAGCACATATACAGCCGGCGGTTCCAACGAACGCATGAATGTTTCGGACATCTGGCCCACTGATGTCCTGCCAGTGATCGATTCGTGAACCCAACCCGAATGATAGACGGGTATGCGGTGCAAGGCACAATCAGCCACAAAACGCAGCCAGTGATCTGAAAGCCTGGCATGCAGATCGACCACCACCCCATCGATTGTCGGGTCTATGAGAGCAGGCTTGATCAGTACCTGCCAGCGCACGCCGCGGACAATCGCCAGAGCTGCTGCGGAACCCTCCGCAATGATGGCGATATGGGGGATCAGGTAACGCCGGCGCAGATGCATGCCAACTGCCAGCCATAGAAAGCTCAAAGCGTATGCCGTGACCAGGAAACTGCGGGCGTAATAATAGCGGCCGATCAGCAGAATACATACCAGTAACAGGAAAGCACTGGTCACTGCAGGAAGTACTACGGTGATGCTGCTCCATCCAGGGAAACGGCTGGTTTTTTCAATGATTACCACAGCGATGCTGTAGGTGCTGGCTACCGCCAGAAGCAATCCGAAGTGTTCACGCGCAAACAAGAAATACTGCTCAGGGTGATGAGCCAGGCTCACGGTAACAAGCAACGAACAGGCAACCATGATGACCAGACCCAGCAGCGACCATACCATCAGACGGTATGAAATCCATCTGAGTGGATGTCCGCCGGTGAATCCGCCCGCTTCAATTGGATATAACGATCGCAACTCTACATGCTGGTTCATACGATTGCTCGAACCTCAACGTGCCTGGCTATTACAAGCATGCTGGTTGTGCGCATGTCTTTGATCAAGAATATTTTCTGCAACTCTCAACATCGCCAGTTTACACAACAAGCCCCTGATTATTCAAGGACTTATTGTAACAACATTGAAATATCTTCACGCGAAGGGGCAAACAGGGTGGGCGTTCAATCTGCGTCAGCAGATCCAGCCGCTCATGAATGCACAGAATAGCCGGCATTCGTAAACAGCCCGACATAATAGGACGCAGCCAACTTTAAGCCGTCACGGACTGTGTGTGTAGGAGCGTAACCAATGTATCTTTTCGCTTTGGTTATATCCGCAAGAGAATGGCGGATGTCACCATGGCGGAATTCCTTGAATTCCGGTGCCCGGTCTTTGATATCAGGCGCAAATTGCAGAACCTCATCGTGTATCAGATTGAACAGACCTGACAGGGTGGTGCGCTCGCCTACTGCAATGTTATAACTCTTTCCTGTGGCGCCGGGTTCGGATGTCATCGCTGCCAGCAGATTCGCCTGGATGGCATTTTCCACATAGCAGAAATCACGGCTGGTTTCGCCATCACCATATATGTACAGCGGCTCGTGCTTAAGCAAAGCCTTGAACCAGAGCGGAATCACCGCCGCATATGCGCCGTCTGGATCCTGCCGTGGCCCGAAAATATTGAAATATCGAAGACCGATCAATTGCATTGCATAGCAGCGGGCGAATACACCTGCGTAGAGTTCATTGATCTGTTTAGTCGCCGCATACGGTGACAATGGGTTCCCGGTGTTCTCTTCTACCTTTGGCAGATCTGGCTGGTCCCCATAGACAGAACTCGAAGATGCGTACACCAGGCGCCGGACCCGGGCATCACGTGCGGCCACCAGAATATTCAGGAATCCATTTACGTTGTTTTCGTGGGTGCTGATGGGATCAAGCATAGAACGCGGCACGGATCCCATGGCCGCCTGGTGCAATACATAATCAACTCCCTCGACCGCTGACCGGCAAATGGGTAAATTGCGGATATCCCCCTCAATGAAGCGGAAACTACTCCATTGTTCCGGTGTAACTAGCGCGCGCACGGATTCCAGGTTATGGCGGTATCCGGTGCTCAAATTGTCGAGCCCGCTCACCTTCTGGTTTAAAGTCAGAAGACGTTCAAGCAGATTTGAGCCTACAAAGCCCGCGACCCCCGTGATCAGCCAGTTGCGGGGTCTGGCAAGCAATTCAGCCTGGCATTTTTGTATATCCATGCTTACATCGCGTCACAAACGCCATACACGGATGCCTGCGGCCTCCAGCCGATCACGCATGAAGATACCTTTAACATCAATAACCAACGGCGGGTCCTTCATTAGGCCTCTGATCTCATCAATGCTCAATTTACGGAAATCAGCGTGCGCAACCGCAATAATCAGCGCATCTGCCGGTTGAAGCCGCTTGAAAGCCATCAGCTCTACTCCATATTCCTCGCGTGCCTCATCCATATCCGCCAACGGGTCTGATACCTGCAATCGAACGCCGAATTCCTGCAGTTCTTGCAATATATTCACGACCCCGGAGTTGCGCAGATCAGGGCAGTCCTCCTTGAACGTCAGACCCAAAACCGTGATGGTCGCGCCCAGAACCGCGTGCCCGCTGCGTACCATCTCTTTGACCGTGCGCTGAGCTATATAACGCCCCATACTGTCATTGATGCGCCGGCCACTCAGTATTACCTGCGGGATATAGCCGATCTTCTCCGCCTTATGGGTAAGATAGTATGGATCCACACCGATACAGTGCCCGCCCACCAGACCCGGCTTGAATGGCATGAAATTCCATTTGGTGCCGGCTGCTTCCAGCACTGCTTGCGTGTCGATGCCCATGCGGTCGAATATCAACGCCAGTTCATTCATAAGTGCAATGTTCAGGTCACGCTGGGTATTCTCGATGACCTTGGCGGCCTCCGCCACCTTTATGCTTGAAGCCTTGTGAACGCCGGCTTCAATAACGCTGCCATATACCTCGGCGACAATCTCCAGAACCTCTGGCGTCTGCCCGGAAACCACTTTCTTGATCTTGGTAAATGTGTGCTGCTTATCACCGGGATTTATGCGCTCCGGGCTGTAACCCAGAAAAAAATCCCGTCCGCACTTAAGTCCGGATTGCTGCTCCAGTAGCGGCGCGCAATCTTCCTCGGTTGCGCCCGGATAGACGGTTGATTCGTACACCACGATATCTCCGCGTTTCAGCGCCTTGCCAACACTGGCCGAGGCTCTTAGCACGGGTCCGAGGTCTGGCTTGTTGGCTTCATCCACAGGAGTGGGCACAGCGATAATCAGGAAATCTGCCTGCCGCAGGTCATTGATATCGCTGGTGTACAGTATCTGAGCGGCGGACAGTTCTGCTGTCGCCACCTCGCCGGTGCGGTCGTGGCTATTGCGCAACTCTTTCAGCCGCTGTTCATTGATGTCGAAACCGATGACGCGCGAATGCTTGCCAAAGGCCACCGCCACTGGCAGTCCAACATAACCAAGTCCGATTACCGCTATCCTGCGCATTCAAAACCGTTGCTGTATGGATGGTTTAATCAATTAAAAAACAAGGATGGCCGCGTATTCTAGCCCAGTCGGCCCCGGGGTGTATGCACTCATCGGTCAAAGGCGCTGGCGCCGGTCATAATAACGACGGCATTCGACTGGCAAGCTCCTGTACGACAGCGACGGCATCCGCGGTAACCCGGACCGTGGAGAATTGTCTTTCTGACAGCAATCTGCCTCGCTGTCCCATGCGAAGGCGCAGCCCGGGATCATCAATAAGCCGTTTAATTGCCGCAACGAGTTTCTCAACATCGCGCGCCGGTACAAGCAGGCCGGTTTCCCCGGCCTGTACGGCATCACGGCAACCGGGTACATCTGTGGTTATGACGGGCCGGCTACAGGCAGCAGCCTCCAGCAAAACCCTGGGTATACCCTCGCGATAGGAAGGCAAACACACCACATGCGCGTTTGAATACAGGCTGCGCATATCAATGACTTGCCCCAACCATTCGATATTGGCTTCGCTGTTCCATTGCCGCAATTGTGTTTCCGGTATGGCGCCCGGATTATCCGGATCCAGGCTGCCTGCGAGCAGGAAGCGCGCTTGCACGCCGCTGGAGCGCAAACGCGTCGCTGCCGCGACGAATTCATAAATCCCCTTATCGCGCAACATGCGCGCCGGCAATAACACCACCGGAACGCCGGAAACTTCGGGGCTCGGAGTGAAATACTGGGTATCGACACCCGATCCCGGCACCACTCGAGTATGAACCCGTACTGCAATCCCGCGCCTGATAAATATCTCCTGATCATCACGGTTGTGAAAAATGATGCACTGGTGGGAATGACGCAACGCGAATCGATAAAATAAAAGTACCGCGGAACGTAAATAAGAGATCATTCGTCCGCTTCCGGTGGCGACAAAACCCAGGCCGGAAATTACGCTCACCACTCCAGGCACCCGCATATAGCGAGCCGCCAATGTGCCGTAAATCACGGGTTTTACCGTGACCTGATACACGATATCGGGTTTGATCCTTGAATACAGCCTGGCGATCCTAACTAGCGCCGCAAATTCACTGAGTGGATTGATTCCGCTCCTCGAGAATTTGATGGCATGATGCATGAACCCGGCCGCTTGAATGCCCTTGACGGCATCCCCAGGCAGAGTGGCGACATGTACGTCATAGCCAAGACCCGCCAGCGACTTGGCCAGAGCCAGCCGATGCGATAAAAAATAGGCAGGATTGTTTTCGAACATCAGCAGGCGCGGCATACGGCTCATTGATGCTCCAGCCACGCCTGGAACATCAGCACGTCCCACAACAGATAATGCCACTGGCGCTTTCCGGACACATGCTCATCCCATTTCCTGCGGATTCTGCCGACATCAAAAAAATTCTCCCGCTTTAATCTGGCGGTCTCCAGCAGGGAATCCGCCCAATCGCGCAGAGGCCCCCTCAACCATTCTCCGATCGGCACACCGAAGCCCATTTTAGGGCGTTCGACCAGTTCCCTGGGCACATACTTGTAAAGCAGGGAACGCAGCATCCATTTACTGGTGCCATTCCGCACTTTCATACGCAAAGGCAGGCGCCAGGACATTTCCACCAGCCGGTGATCCAGCAACGGCACGCGTGCCTCCAGGCTCACCGCCATGCTGGCGCGATCGATTTTGGTGAGGATATCGTCTGGCAGATAAGTATTCAGATCCGCGAAGCACATATTTTCCAGCGGTTCGTTGGAAATTGCCCAATTGGATTCATTCGAGAGGAAATACTCCGGCATCCGGCCATTCACAACCAGCGCCTCGGGATCACTCCAATGCCCTAGCAAACCGCCATAGAGTTGCTCAATGTCGCTGCTTTTTAGCAGCGTGGCGAACTTAATTAGACGGTCGGCGGAGGCCTCATGGCGGGTAAAGCTTTGCAGCAAGGCCGCCGGTAACTGCAATACGCTGGTAGGCAATCCGGTGACTGCATTCCCAAGTGCGCGCCGCAGCACCAAAGGCCAGCGGGAAATATTCCGCCAGATTTCCATCGTCCGGTAATACCGGTCGTAGCCCGCAAACAGCTCGTCGCCGCCATCACCAGACAAGCTCACGGTTACGCTGCTTCGCGCGAGCCGTGAAACCAGATATGTGGGTATCTGCGAAGAGTCCGCAAATGGCTCGTCATACATCTGCGGCAGCATGGGAATCACCTCCAAAGCCGCCTGAGGGGTCACATAAAGCTCTGTGTGGTCTGTTCCCAGGTGCCGGGCTACGGCGCGGGCCTGTGCCGCCTCGTCGAACTCACGCTCCGCAAACCCGATTGAGAAAGTTCTAACCGGCTTACGGGATTGGGCCTGCATGAGCGCCACTACAAGACTCGAATCCACGCCTCCCGACAGGAATGCCCCCAAGGGCACATCCGAGAGCATGCGTAAAGCAACAGCATCCCGGAGCACGGCCTCTATGGCTTCGAGTGCCTGTACCTCATCTTGCATGTGGTCATGCATTCCACATTCAGCAACCTTACGGAGCGACCAGTAAACTTCATCTGTAAGGTCTTTCATACCGGCCGCTCCGGAGGGCACGCTGAGCAGATGCCCGGGGAGCAGCTTGTAGATATCCGTGTATATCGTCCGCGGCGCCGGTATGTATCCATGCCGCAGGTAGAGGCACAAAGCCTGGCGGTCAATCCCGCCAGCAAACCCCGGATAAGCCTTGAAAGCCTTTAGCTCGGAACCGAAAACGAACGTACCTTTCACCCATCCGTAATACAGAGGCTTGATTCCCAGCCGGTCGCGTATGAGCTTCAATTCGCGTCTTGCCCGATCCCAAAGCGCTATGGAGAACATGCCCGTAAATCTCTGCAAGGCCTGCTCGATGCCCCATACCTGTATTGCGGCCAGGATTACTTCGGTGTCTGAATGGCCGCGGAATTTACACCCAAGAGCGTTGAGTTCGGAACGCAACGACACGAAGTTATACACCTCGCCGTTGTAAGTGATTGCATACCTGCCATCCTGTGAAAGCATCGGCTGATGCCCCATGGGCGAAGTATCAATGATTGAAAGGCGACGATGGGCCAGCGTTACGCCGGTTCCATCGTCCCATGCACCCTGGTCATCAGGGCCACGATGCTTCAAAGCATCGGCCATGCCACGCGCCATGGCCAGACGTTGTGCGCCATCAGCCGAGGAAGCGGATGTGGAATAAAGAAAACCGGCTATCCCGCACATACAGCTAATGGTCTTTATTTTGTATATTCATGCATAGCGAAGCAAGTGTACACAACCCAACCGGCACTCAGGATGCATGTGCACTATACAGCTCGGCATACCGCTGAACGACAGTTTCCTTGGAAAAGTTTTGTGTCATGCGTAGTCTCGCGGCGCTCCCGAGACTGGTGCGTGTCGCGGGTCCGGATTGGATCATTTGCAGCATGCCACTGGCAAGCCGTTCAGGTGAACTGGGTGGCACAACAATCCCTGTCTCTGCCACAAGCAGCGCGCTGTCGCCTACATCTGTAACCACGCACGGCACACCACAACACATGGCCTCGCCAACCGAGTTTGGGAAGGCTTCGCTAGATGACGGACATACATAAATATCTACCGCATTCATTACATCCCAGATATCGCTGCGTTCGCCCAGGAGAATTACCCGGTTTTCCAGGTGCAGCATCCGCACTTGATCCATCAGCTGCTGGTTGCCGGAGCTGACTCCCCTGCCGGCCAATAGAAATATCGCATCATGGTGTTTATTGGCCACGATAGCCGCCGCACGCAGCAGATTTGCATGATCCTTCAATGGATGAAAACGACTGAATGTGCCGAACACGATGCCATCAGGCGGTATGCCGTGCTGACTGCGCATGCTGGCGCGGATTGTCTCTGCTGGCCTGAACTTCTGGAGGTCGAAACCATTATGGATGACCACCGCTTTGGATCGTGGATACCCCGTCCGTTCATGTTGTAACGCCGCACATTGTGAATTGAACACAATGCAATCTGCGGTCCCGGAAAAAAGGCCACCCATGCGCACAACCATACGCAATCCGGCCGTTTCCCGGGTCCATTGATCCAGCGAGTGACGGATATTCCAGATTACCGGCCGGCGCTTGCCGGACGGATACCCGGCAAGGCTGGCGGCAAGGTTAGCGTGATACATCCATCCCTGTATCAGGGCCGGGTGGTAGTGTCTCAATATTCTTCTAAGCCCGAATAAGTTGAAGAAATCGCGGGGATTCCAGCCTGCTCCAACGGCCTGCACCAATCTGCCATGTGACTGCATTCGATGTCCCACCGTGCCGAGACCGGTTAATGAGATGATGAGGCTCTCGAATCCGGCGGAATCCATCGCTTCCACCAGGTGCTCGAGGAACAATTCTGTTCCCCCAGTGTCAAGACCGGTGATGATGTGTGCTATGCGCATTGCTCAGCTTTGTAGTCTCGCCATCTGCGCATCGGCTGACGGAACACTGGCGTGCTGCGAGGATCTGGTCATGGCGGCCATCAATGCCAGTGAGAACAATGAATAATAGCTATGAACAAGATCATGATTGAATAATCCGATCAGCAGAAGAAATACCGCCATGCACCAGCCAATAGTTCGGGCAGCGCCGCGGGAGCCGTAGACAACGCTCCAGACCAGCATAGGGAAGAGCAACAAGCCGGCCAAGCCAAAATCGTCCATGTAATACAGGTAAATATTGTGCGTTGAATACGGTAGGTTCCAATGATCCGTTGACCCGATGCCATTTCCGATCCATGGATGTTTCAAGAACATCTCCCAGCCTTTGGCGAGTAATTTAAGGCGAATGTCCACGCTGGCACCGCTCCGCAGCCCGTGCACAAACCACACCAAGCGGCGTAATTGTACTGTATAGGAACTTACGGCAGCGGCATTGAGAATGCCGGTTTTGATTGCAACTACAAGTAGTAAAACAGTGGACACGGTGGAAACCGCTAACCATAAAAGCAGTTTTCTCCATTCAATAACGCCAAGAATACAAAACATGAATGTAATTGCCAGCCATCCCGCAATCGCTTCCCTGGAAAAGGTCACGACCACGCCTATCATCACGCAAAATGCGAACACTATCCGCCATGCTTTGGGAATAGTGCCGATGGAAAATATCATGCCAAACAAAAGTGCAATCGCGGAATCATTTGGGTTTATGTAGAGTCCAGCAGATCGGCATGCATCTCCGTATTGGGCTGGAATCAAATAATCACAATGAAATATGCTGATTATATTGATAATAACCCCGCATACGACGGCCAACAGTATGAATTTTCTTAGATAAATTAACTGATCTGCCAGCATGATAAACAGGGAAAGCAAGGTCAGCAGCAGTGCGGCGTCGCGAATTCTTCCTTTAAATTGTTCAATATGCGATGCAGAAATCAGGAAATATGAAGCTAAATTAATCCCAATGAATAACACACACCAGATAAACAACGGTGTATTAAAAAAGGAGTATCTCAACCGGGGTGTAGCAACTGACCATATGATGGTTAGCAGCATGAGCAGGCCCAGCCAATACTGCGGTTCCAACCGGGCTGATATTGCAAGTGATAAATAGATCGCCAGATCGCAATAAAAAAACACCAAGGCAAAAATAAGCAACGCACGTTTAATGCATATATTACGGCCCAGACGATGAATGACGTCCGACATCATCTTATTGGCCTGTAATGCTGAAAGCAGCTAGATGTTCGGCATCAACCAATGATATTTTAATGTGCATTTTCATCATGTTGGCTTATGGTATTTTCAAGCAATTGTTCCCAATAAGCCACGATTTTATTCACCGCGAAACGCTGCGTTACCTCCCTGGCAGCGGCCGATAAGCGCGATCTTTTTGCAGCATTCGCTAACAGCCCGGATAGCGCATCCGTTAAAGCATGCACATCTTCACAGGGAACCAGCAGTCCATCAATACCGTCACGTACGATATCGGATGGCCCGCTCGGGCAATCGAAACTTATAACTGGCAATCCACATGCCATGGCTTCGAGTAATGCATTTGGAAACCCTTCGAATCGGGATGAGAGCACGAAGATATCTGATTCCGACAGGCAATGCCTCGGGGTGGATACAGATCCTGGTAAGTGGATGTAGTTTTCCAGGCTGTATTCCGAAACCATTCGTTCGAGATTTTTACGTTCCTTACCTTCGCCGAAAATTATCAAGTGGGAATCAGGGTGATCAGCATGGAGCAAAGTAAACGCCCGAATCAGTAGATCAAAGCCTTTACTAACATCGAGTCTGCCCATAGCGGAAATAATTTCCGCGTGTTGAGGAATTTTGACAAGCGACCTAATAGGCACATGATCACGGTGCCTGTCATGATTTTCGGCTGGTACCGGATTTGGTATTACATGAAAAGTCGCCGTAGGCATTTGTGCTTGCATTTGATTTTTGACTGTCAATGTTTGCACAACAACCGCGACCGCACGCGGATAAAGCATTTTTCGCAGCATCTCCCTGCTACGGCCAATCAAAATGCGCGATGGGTCTGTTCTCTCCGACACAATCACTGGAATGTCAGTTCCAAATACCGCTAATAAGGTCAATAGATTGGTATGAACAACGAAACTTAAGATGACGTCAGGGTGTAATTCTTTAATCATCTTTCTAAGCAGATGTATTCTCCGCAAATTGTTTATCAGACCATGGAGCGGATTTCTGGATTTAAGTGCAGTATTGAGCGCCACCCGAGTCACTTGTTCGGACAATGGGTAATCATCTGGCCTGGGTCCAGCCAGAGTCACCAGTGTTACCTGATGGCCATGAGCGCTCCATGCGTCTGCCAAAATGTTGAGGACCCGCTCGGCGCCACCGCGGCTCATGGATGAAATAACCAGCATCAGGCGCACGATATCAATCCATGCGCTCGTTATATTGAGGCCGCATCAATTTCTCAGGTTTTCCTGCATACGCAGACAATGTAGGGAGCTAAGAAAAACATGGCCGGCAGATGCAACGTCCTGTTCTCTAATGCGCCGATCATCCGTGATGCCCTGCTTAGATTTATCGCGAGTTGTGTTTTAAAACGAGATAAAAGATCGGGTTGTTTGATCCTGCTGGTGTTCAATACGCCGAAGTTCGTAGACATGAAATATTTGCAATCCTCTACGACTAATCCGCATTTTTCATGTGCCGTTTTTAATTGTTTTGCGCTTAGAGGCACGTGCAAACGATACACCGAAATATCGATGTACTTCTGCAAATATCCCATGATTCCCGTCATGTTTGGAATAATGGTAATCAGTCTGCCACCGGGCCTGACATATTTGCTGATTGATTCAATGCATTCTTTTGTATTCGAGTAATGCTCCACCACGCCAAATGAAACGACAACATCGAATTCCTCGATGAATGCTGCGGGTGGGAAATGGAAATCACAGCAGACAACATTACCAGAAATTGACTCCCGATTAAGGGTCGCAATGGCTTGCTGGCATCCGAGCTTCGAATAGTCTATTCCAGACACATCAAAGCCATAATGTTTCGCAAAATAAGGCAACCATACGGACCTAGCGCATCCTATCTCCAATAATTTTTTGCCAGTGCATATTCCTGAAAACAGTTCCTTAAACAGCGCATGGAAGTTCCGTATTATGTGGTTACCGGCAGATTGTTCATCAGGATTAATGGGGGGAGGAAGCGGAGTATCGGCCCAATTCGTATTCCAATGATCTTTGCCAGCCTTATCGTTTTGTGTCAGGACATCCGGCATGCGTCATGCACCAGGTGAAATTCTGGACATATTCTCTGCTTTTAAAAGACGCCCGGCCATGTACAGCAGATAAAGCATGGAAACAAAATAGACGACCGATGTAGAAAGCGCGATTCCCGCAACCCCCCATATCCGCATCAGAATGTAATTCAGCGCTACGTTTAACACCAGGCTGATTGCCGCACCCCATACGAGTATCAAGGTTTTTTTCATGGCGGTAATCATGCGGACAGCAAGAATTGCCACGATGTAGAATGGAATTTCCAGCAACAGGCACATTTGAACTTCTGATACCGTAGTCGTATCCGCTGAAGTAAACGCGCCATGTTGAAAAACAATTTGTATGATCAGGCGGGATAATCCGATTAACAGCAAAGCAAGGGGTAAGGATGTAATGAATGCCATTCGAATGAATGTTTTGTAGGTTGCTTTAGCCGCACTCCAATCCCGTGCAGCAATCATACGTGAAAAATACGGCAAAACAGCTGTGCCAATAGCTCCGGATATCAGCATTATCGTGACTGCGGGTAGTTTGTTTCCATAACTTAAAGCTGCCACCGAACCTGAAGGAAGCATAGCAGCCATTATCTGGTCCGTGATGGTCGTTCCCGCCATGAGTATGGTACCCGCAATGAGCGGGAAAAACTGACTTATTACCTGCCTCAGGTCGAATGTCAGCCGGAGTTGCCCAAAGTAGGGCATTACACTCATGCGACGCATTGCTATTATCATGATGAGTAACTCGAATATTGCACCGCTGATAGCAGCGGATACAAGGGCGTAAATACCCAATTGTGCGTATGCAGCCAGCATTACCGCGATTGTACAAATCGGCGTTGTCGACGTGGCGAGCGTCGGCAAGGCAAATCGATGCTCCGCAGCAAGCAATGCTGAATATAGCCTGGCAACGCCAGTGACAACGAGAACGGCGATTAACCAGTAAAATACGTGTATCGTTTCAGCCAATTCCACAGACGTAAAACCGCTGGCTACCATCGGCAACAGCCAGCGTGCCGTAAAAACCAGGATTACCGAAAGGCCGATGAGCAAACCGCCATAAATAATGGTGACACTTCCAAGCAGCGAGCTTGCCGCACCACGACCGTCTCTATGCAGAACTTCCAGGTAAGTTGGTATGAAAGCGGATTGAATTGCACCGCCAAGGACGCTTATACCGAAAGCCGGCAGAGCCATAGCCATGATAAAGACATCGAGCGCCCGATCCGTACCAAAATAGAACGCAACAAATATTTCCTTGACAAAGGAAACTGACTTTACCAAAACGCTAGCGAATCCAACGGTAAAAGACGCCGCCAGAATCTGGCGGTTTACGGATAACGTCGTCCATCCAGTGAGTTTTTTGATGACGGCGTGTATACGATATTGCATGGTTTATTGCTGTTTTTCCATGCGCAGGATTTTCATTTTACTAGGCATCCAAACTGGCCTTG
>JAGWOR010000055.1 GCA_028870845.1 Gammaproteobacteria bacterium
AGGCCATCGCTGCATTTGCGAAAATCGGCAAGAAGCTGGGAGTGATCTGAAAAAAATTACTGTCATACCGGCGAAAGCCGGTATCCAGTAAAAGAGCTGCAGCACTGGATTCTGGATTCCGGCTTTCGCCGGAATGACAAAACTGGAGACGAGCAATGAAGTCACTGGTCAAAGCAAAAGCCGAACAGGGCATCTGGCTGCAGGACGTGCCCAAGCCCAAGATCGGCCCCAATGACCTGCTCATCAAGATCCGGAAGACCGCCATCTGCGGCACCGACATCCATATCTATAACTGGGATGCCTGGGCGCAGAAGACTATCCCCGTGCCCATGACCGTGGGCCATGAATTCGTGGGGGTGGTGGCGGAAATCGGCAACGAGGTGCAGGGCTTCAAGGTCGGCCAGCGGGTTTCCGGCGAGGGCCATATCACCTGCGGGCACTGCCGCAACTGCCGCGCCGGACGCCGCCATTTGTGCCGCAACACCGTGGGCGTGGGCGTGAACCGCCCGGGTTGCTTTGCGGAATATCTGGCGATCCCCGCGGTCAATGCCTACCCGCTGCCGGACGCCATCAGCGACGACATTGCCGCGTTCCTGGATCCGTTCGGCAACGCCACCCACACGGCGCTGTCCTTCGACCTGGTGGGCGAAGACGTGCTCATCACCGGCGCCGGCCCCATCGGCTGCATGGCCGCGGCCATCGCCCGGCACGTGGGCGCGCGCCACGTGGTAATCACCGACGTGAACGATTACCGGCTGTCACTGGCCGCCAAAATGGGCGCCAGCCGCGCCGTCAATGTCCAGAATCAAAAACTCGAAGATGTCATGAAAGAACTGGACATGAAAGAGGGTTTCGACGTGGGCATGGAGATGTCCGGCAACCCCCAGGCGTTCCGCCAGCTGCTGGCCAATATGGCCCACGGCGGCAAGGTCGCGCTGCTGGGCCTGCCGCCCGCGGAGGTGGCCATCGACTGGAATCAGGTGATCTTCAAAGGCCTGTTCCTGAAAGGCATCTACGGCCGGGAAATGTTCGAAACCTGGTACAAGATGGCGGCCATGCTGCAGAGCGGTCTGGACATCACGCCGGTGCTCACCCACCATTTTCCCATCGGTGATTTCCAGAAAGGCTTCGACGTGATGCGCTCCGGCCAGTCCGGCAAAGTGGTGCTGGACTGGTCCTGAACTGAACCGGAACTGCAGCCGGCGGCGGCAAACCATGATGCTTGACCTGTGGCTGGCGGATGCGGTCGTCATCCTGCACTTCAGCTTCGTGGTATTCGTAACGGCCGGCGGCCTGTTGGTGCTGCGCTGGCGGCGGGTCCTGTGGCTGCACCTGCCGGCGCTGGCCTGGGGCGCGCTGGTGGAATTCATGCACTGGATCTGCCCGCTCACCTACCTGGAAGACTGGCTGCGGCAGCAGGCAGGCATCGCCGCCTATCACGGGGATTTCATCGCCCATTACCTGCTGCCGGTACTGTATCCCGCAGGCCTCACTCCGCGCATCCAGATCTTCCTGGGGTTCCTCGTGATCGCCATTAACGCCGTGATCTACGCTTGGCTGCTGTACCGTAACCGGCGTGTGTCGCGCACCCGGGCATAGAACCGCACCCGTTAATTGCGCAAACCCTGAGATCCGGGAGTATCCTAACCCGGCGTCTCAACCGCGCGGACTCCGCACATGACCAAAAATACTTCCGGGGCAAACGGGGATCTAACCGCCGCTCTGGCCCTGCAAGCGGCCGGCAAAGGCAAAAAAAGCTCGGCACACGTCGAGCATTACCTGGACGAGCAGCTGCGGCTGCAGCGGCAACACTCTGAGCGCGAAGCCGCGCTGTACCAGCTGCGCACGGAAAACATCAAACTCCGCAACCGGCAACTGCGCATGCAGCGGCTGCATGACCGATTCCGCGCCGTCTATCAGACGACCCTGAGTGTGATCGCACTGGGGCTGCTGGCGGTGATCATATATGCGGTGTATTCCGCCGCCACTGACCAGTCGGTGGTGGTCAATCAGTTCCAGGTGCCGCCTTCGTTTGTAGCCACTGGCGACAGCGGCACGGTGGTGGCAAGCGCATTCCTCGACCGGTTGAATACCCTGCAGGCATCCGCGCGCAATTCACAATCGGCGCTGGCCTTGCAGGATGCCTGGAGCAACAATATTCAATTGCAGGTGCCGGACGTACATATATCACTTGGCGATATCCGTCATTCGCTGCATCAATGGCTCGGTCACGAAATCCAGATCAACGGCGACATTGTGGAACACGGAAACCAGATCGCCCTTACGGTACGCGGCAGCGGTTTTGCCGCCAAGACCTTCACGGGCACGCCCGATGATTTACCCACACTTATTAACAGCGCGGCCGATTACGTGTATGGCGAAGCTGAACCGTATCAGTTTGCCACCAACCTGGAAATTAATGGCCAGGATGCACAGGCCCTCGCCCTGGTGCGTGCAGCATACCCAACGGCAACCGCCAAAGAAAAACCCTGGCTGTTGAATGCCTGGGGCAATGCCCTCGGTGACTTAAACCAATTTCCTGCCGCCGTGGAAAAATACAGCCAGGCTATCCATTCCGAACCCCATTTCTGGATTGCTTACAACAACCTGGTGGGCATATTACTGGTAATGGGCAAAGAAGAAGCCGCCTTTAAGGCCGGGGTAAATTTTGAACGCCAGACTCATCGCGGCTCGTGGTTTGGCGCCCATGTGGATACCTCCAATTACCAATACGTGGATTACCTGCGCATGGACCTGCCCGCAGTGCATGCGGAACTGGTTGCAGACGAAGCCGCTCACAATGGAGTGGGCACCAACGTCGCCCCCGACCCGCCCCTGGATGCGGAAATGCTGGCCCGCATGCATGCCGACACCCAGGCAAATCTAATTCTACAAACCACGCCGGGTGCCGGCACTGATCACTATGTGGTGGCTGCAACCAATTATGTGCAGGGGCTGCTGGCACTGGACCGGCACGATTATGCGCAGGCGGCAAACTTGCTGGAGGCCGCGGATGTGCTATTGACCAAGTATCCAGTACTACAGGGTGATTTCTACAGTCCCCCAGTTTGTTATCTGGGGCTTGCAGAGGAACTGGCCGGTTATCCCAACAAAGCCGATGCCGCCATCGCCAGAGGCGGCCATTTCGTGGACTGCTACCGCTTCAAGGCTGACATCGCCGCCCACCGGGGCGATTGGTCGGGAGCGCAAAAGGATTACGCCGCAGCGGTGTCGCTGGCGCCTTCCATGCCTCAGGCCTACCAGAGTTGGGGACTGGCGCTGCTGCACCATCACGACTACATCGGCGCCATCGCCAAATTCCAGATGGCGGATGCCCGGGGCCCCCACTGGTGTGACCCGTTGGAATCCTGGGGTCAAGCGCTGGCTGCCGAGGGTGAGTATGCACAGGCGGTGCAGAAGTATGCCGAAGCCGCCAAATACACGCCCGGCTGGGGCGCCCTGGAACTGCACTGGGGCGAGGCCCTAGACAAGCTCGGACGGCACAGCGAGGCCATGGCGCATTACCGCTCGGCCCAGACTTTCGGCAATCTGAGCGAAACACAGCAAGGCCAGTTGACTTCACTATTGGGAAAGCCTGGTTGAGTAATGTGCCTATAATGGTGCAGCCATGAAAAGCAAGACACCCAAGAGCAATCCGGATGCGGCGGTGGGCCTGATCCTGGGCAAGACCAAAGGCAATCCCGAAATGGACCAGCGCACCACCGAGTACCTGGAAGAACATATCGCCCTGGCAAAGAGCCAGCAGGAATTACTTGGCATCGAGCGCGCGCGCAACCAGCGGGAAATGGAAGTGCATGAACTGCACGCCGAGAATCTCAAGCTGCACAATTCGACGCTGCAGGCCCAGCGCACCCAGTTGCGCATGCAGAACCGGCATGCGCGGCTCAGCCTGGTGTATCAGGCGGTATTGAGCATGATCGCGGTAACTATATTGGGCGTCATCGTATATGCCGTCTATACCGCGGCCACCGACCATTCCATCGTGGTCAACCAGTTCCAGGTGCCGCCCTCGTTTGCGGCTGCCGGTGAAAACGGCACGGTGGTGGCCAGCGAATTTCTTGATCAGTTGCAGGACCTGAAGGCCAGCGCGCTACGCACCCCGGATGCCCGCAGCCTGCAGAACGCCTGGAGCAACAACATCCAGCTGCAGATTCCCCAGGTACACGTATCCCTGGGCGACATCTCACGCACCCTGCACAAGTGGCTTGGCCACCAGGTTGAAATCAACGGCGAGTTGGTGCAACAAGGCAAGCGGATCGCGCTGACGGTGCGTGGCACCGGGTTTGCGGCCCGCACCTACACCGGTGCGCCCACCGACCTGCATCTGATGCTCTCGAACGCTGCCGAGTATGTATACGTGCAGGCGGAACCCAACTGTCTGCTGGCTCTCGCCGATCCCAAGACTGCAAAGGATAGCGGCTGCTAGCCGCAAGCCCTGCGGCTGTAACCACCTGCGGCATCACGCGCGTTCGCTGGGAAACGCCATGACATCCCCGATGGACTCCACTTTCGCTGCCAGCATCACCAGCCGGTCAAATCCCAGTGCCACTCCGGCGCAATCCGGCAGTCCCGCCTGCAGCGCCGCCAGCAGCCGCGTATCCATGGCCACGGCCGGCAGGCCCAGGCGCGCGCGCGCCTCCAGGTCCTGCGCGAAGCGCCGCTGCTGTTCAACGGCATCCGCCAGTTCGTGGAAGCCGTTGGCCAGTTCCATGCCATTCACGAAGACCTCAAACCGCTCCGCCACCGGTGGATCGCCGGAGCGGATGCGTGCCAGAGCGGCCTGGCTGGCCGGATAGTCATATATAAAGGTAACGCCGCCCTCCCCCAGGGCCGGATAAACCAGGTTGCCGGCGGTAAGGTCCAGCCAGCTGTCGTAGTCCAGATCCTCCGTTGGCGGCGTGATGCCGTGTTGCTGCAAGGCCTGTCGACAATCCACGGGGCTTGCCACGAAGGGATCGAATCCCGCGTAGCACTGGAAGGCATCCCGGTAACTGAGGAATTCCGGTTCCGCCGCCAGCTCCGGCAGCAGCGTACCCAGCAGTTCCGCCACTTCACTCATGAGCCGCCGGTGATCGTAGCCCACCCGGTACCACTCCAACAGCGTGAACTCCGGATTGTGGCGGCGCCCGCTTTCATCGGCGCGGAACACCCGGCTTACCTGGTAAATGTCGCCGCTGCCGGCGGCCAGCAGCCGTTTCATGTGAAATTCAGGCGAGGTTTGCAGATACAGGCTTGGAGCGCCGGACTGAGGCACCTGGAAACTGGCGATATGCCGGTCGGTGGCACCGAAGTGGGAAAGCGCGGGGGTTTCCACTTCCAGTACCTGGCGTGCAGAGAAAAATGACCGCAACTTGTTCAGCAGACCAGCCCGCAACCTGAGATGGGAGTTACTCGCCGTGGGCTGCCAGTCAGTCACACAATAATCCTCGGCTTTGCAAAAAAATCAGCTTACCTGGAACCGGGATTTTTAACCGGAGGCAAGGCGCGATGCACGCCAGGAGCGGAGCTTACACATCAGTTAATCAGCAGCGGAGCTTAGCCCACGATGCCGTCATCCGGCCAGATACATGTTCGCCGGTTTATTCCTTCACTCGCGAGGCATACTCACCGGTGCGGGTATCCACCTTGATGGTCTCGCCCTCGTTAACGAACAGCGGCACGCGTACCACTGCACCGGTTTCCACGGTGGCGGGCTTGGTGGCGCCGCTGACGGTGTCGCCACGCACCCCGGGCTCGCACTGGGTGATCTTGACGATGGCGAATACCGGCGGCTGTACCGTGAGTGGCTGGCCGTTCCACAGGGTCACGATGCAGGTCTCCTGGCCCTTGAGCCAGTTGCCGGCATCGCCCATGGCGGTGGCGTCCGCGGCCAGCTGCTCAAAGGTCTCCGGGTTCATGAAATGCCACAGCTGTCCGTCGTTGTACAGGTACTGCAGCTCGGCATCCACCACGTCCGCGGCTTCCACGCTGTCGCCGGACTTGAAATTGCGGTCCAGAACCTTGCCGCTCTTCAGGTTGCGGATTTTGACGCGGTTAAAGGCCTGGCCCTTGCCGGGTTTCACGAATTCATTTTCGATGATGTTGTAGGGGTCACCATCCAGCATGATCTTGAGTCCGGACCTGAATTCATTGGTGCTGTAACTGGCCATGTGCTGTCCACCGTGTTGCATGCAAAAAGGCGGCCGCGGCCGCCTGAGGGCGCGTAATGATACGCTATCACCCCCCTGGATGGCAGCCTTACGGATTCGGACAACGCATGGCCGCAGAATGGCAGAAACAACTGGCTGAGGCGGTGCGCGATCCGGCGGAATTGCTGCGCATGCTGGATCTGGACCCGTCGCTGACGGAACCGGCGGCGGCCGGCCGGCAGTTCCCCCTGCGGGTACCGCGCGCATTCATCGCGCGTATGCGCAAGGGCGACCCCGGGGACCCGCTGCTGCGCCAGGTGCTGCCGCTGGCCGCGGAAATGCAAGCCCATGCGGGGTACAGCAGCGACCCGGTGGGCGATCTGGCCAGCCGCGCGGCGCCCGGCGTGCTGCACAAATACCAGGGCCGGGTGCTGCTCATCACCACCGGCGTGTGCGGCATACACTGCCGTTATTGCTTCCGCCGCCATTTCCCTTATGCGCAGGAACACGCGCGCCAGCAGGGCTGGGCGGAAGCGCTCACCTATATTCGCGCCGACAACAGCATCCAGGAAGTGATCCTGAGCGGCGGCGATCCCCTGTCGCTCAACGACGAAGCACTGGCCGGACTGGTGGCGGAACTGGAACGCATACCGCATCTGCTGCGACTGCGTTTGCACACGCGCCAGCCGGTGGTGCTGCCTTCGCGGGTGGATGACCGCCTGCTGGCCTGGCTGGCGGCCTGCAAGCTGCAGAAAATCATGGTGCTGCACGTGAACCATGCGCGCGAGTTGGACAGCGACGTGGCCACGGCGCTGGCACGCCTGCATTCCACCGGCGCGCTGCTGCTGAACCAATCGGTACTGCTGCGCGATGTGAATGATTCGGTGGCCGCGCTGGCGGAGCTTTCGCAGGCCCTGTTTGCCCGCGGGGTGCTGCCTTATTATCTGAACCTGCTGGATCCGGTCCAGGGTGCGGCCCATTTCGAGGTTCCCGAACCGCAGGCGCTCGCCCTGATGCAGGGCCTGCGCGCCCGGCTGCCAGGCTATCTGGTGCCCCGCCTGGTTCGCGAAGTTCCGGGCGCCCCCAGCAAGATTCCCGTGTCGGAAAGCGCATTCGCAACCCCTGCGGGTGGATAAAACCGCCGCCACGGGTGCATCCCAAACCAATTCCCACTAAACTTCGACCGGTCAACCATCCTCCAAACAGGGAACTTACTTGACGCCGCGGAACAGCCTGCCCATTCTCATTGTCACGGCTTCGCAAAACGAAGCCGAACAGATCAATGGGATCCTTCGCAAGGCCGGTTATCCGGTAAAACCCATCTGGGTTTCAAACCTGGAGGACGCCAGCCAGAGCATCCAGCAACAGCGCCCCGACCTGATCCTGTGTTCCACCAGCGTGGCCGGCGCTTCGTTCCAGGAGATCGTCAACCTGCGTGACATGGCGCTGCCCAACGTGCCCATCATTGCCTTGAGCGACGACACGGTATCGGCGGTGGTGGCGGAAATCATCAATACCGGAGCGCGCGACCTGATCTCGCTGCAGCAACCGGAACACCTGCAGGCGGTGGTGGCGCGCGAACTGGAAGTGCTGCAACTGGCCCGCGACCTTGAACAGAAGGCGCTGGTACTCAAGGAATACGAACAGCGCATCGACCTGGTGATGAACGACACCAAGGATGCCATTGCCTACGTGGAAGACGGCATCGTGCTGAGCGTGAATCCCACCTTCCTGGAACTGTTCGGCTACGCGAGCAGCGGCGAACTCGAGGCGCTGCCCATGCTGGAACTGTTCGACAGCAACTCTCACGCCGCCATCAAGGAGGCGCTCAAGGTTACCGCCCGCGGCAAGACCGTCAAGCCGCTCAAGGTGAAAGGCAAGCACGGCAAGGGGCAGACTTTCGACACCACCATCGAAATCGCGCGCACCGAGGTGGGTGGCACCCCGGCGCTCGAAATCCTGATCCGCGATGAAAGCAGCAGCCAGCATAACGAAACCCAGATCCAGATCCAGATGCAGACTCAGGTCCAGCACCAGGCCCAGGCACAAATCGACCTGCTCAGCCAGAAGCTCGCGGCCAGCGTTCAGCAGCTGGCCACGGTGCGCAACCTGGATCTGCTCACCGGCTTCATCAACCGCATTCACTTCATTGAAGTGCTTCGACAGCAACTTGCGCAGAAGCAGTCAAAAGCGGTGCGCGCACTCATATATATAAAGCCGGACAAGTTTTCCAGCGTATCCGAAAAAGTTGGAATAATTGCCGGAGACGGCATCATCAAGGGCCTGGCGGACCTGATACGCGGGCACGTGGACAAGGAGGATGTGGTGGCACGTTTCGGCGGCACGGTGTTCACCATCATCATGACGCGCCCGAAACTCAAGGATATCGCCGGCTGGACGGAAAAATTCCAGGCCATGGCTTCCAACCATGTGTTCGAGTCCACCGGCAAGTCCACCAGCATGCACTGCAGCATCGGCTACGTGCTGCTGGATGAGCAGCATCTGGACCCGGAAAAGGCCCTGACGCATGCATTGGAAGCCTATCAGCAGGCCCGGAACATGGAACATGGCAAGGTCGCCGCCTGGGCGCCGCCCGCCATCGATGCGCACGGCCAGTTGACCGACGATGAATGGAAACGCCGCTTGACGGCGGCGCTCAAGAGCAACCACTTCATGCTGGCCTATCAATCCATCGCCAGTCTCGCCGGCGACGCTATGGAAGCCCTGGACATCCTGCTGCGCATGCGCGACGAGCAGGACGTGGAAATCCCCAACAAGGATTTCATGCCGGCCGCCGAGCGCGTAGGCATGATGATTGCCATCGACCGCTGGGTGGTGGAGCGCAGCCTGCGCATGCTGGAGGAACGCAGCCAGCGCAACCAGCCGGCGCGTTTGTTCGTGCGCATTTCTGACCAGTCGCTCACTGACAAGAGCCTGCTGCCGTGGCTGGAAAAGCTGCTGAGCGGCGTGTTTTTCTCAGCCGGCCACCTGGTGTTCCAGGTGGCGGAGAAATCCGCCGAGAAATACATCACCGACACGCGCGCGCTGGCGGCGGGCGCGCACCGCCTGCAGTGCGGCTTCGCCTTGGAGCACTTCGGCCTGGGGCAAAACCCGCTGCATACCCTGGGATTGATCCGCCAGGTTGACTATATAAAGATCGACGGCAGCCTGACCGCGGCGCTGGCCACCGAGGAGGACAAGCGCGAGCTGGTGAAGAAGTTCATGGGCCGGGCCGGCGAGCTCAAGATCCACACCATTGCGGAAAAAGTGGAAAAGCCCGAGACCATGGCGGTGCTCTACCAGCTGGGCATCGAATACATCCAGGGCAACTACATCCAGGAGCCGGACGTGGTGATGGGCGACGCCAAAGAGGAAACCAGCGCTGCCGGCTGAAGGCGCCCGCCTGCTTCAGGTTTTGGGCGTGTTGCCCGGCAAGCGCGATTCCGGATACAGGCCGTCCACGCTGCGGTAGCCGCGCGGCAACTTGAGGCCGCGGCGTCCGCGTTCCCCCAGGTAATCCCGCAGTTCTTTCGCCGACAGCGACATGTGGCGCTGGCCGGAAAGGATCACCAGCGCTTCGCCCTCCGGCACGCAGGTAACCGCGGCCATGAATTCCTCGTGGCTTGCGGCCTTCTTGGTGGGGATGCCCATGATCTTGTTGCCCTTGCCGCGCGCCAGCTCCGGCAGGGCTTTCACCGGGAACACCAATATATGCCCGGCGCTGCTGACCGCCGCCAGCAGATCGCTTTTCAGGTTGATCACCGGCGCCGGCACCAGCACCCGGGCGTTCTTGGGCAGCCGCAGCGTGGCCTTGCCGGAACGGTTGCGGGAAATGATTTCACCCAGCTTCACCACGAAGCCGTAGCCTGCGTCGCTGGCTACCAGCCAACGGTCCTCGGCCTCGCCGATGAGCACGCCAGCGAAACTCGCGCCATCCGGCGGCGTCAAGCGTCCGGTGAGGGGTTCGCCCTGGCTGCGGGCCGAGGGCAGCGAATGGGCCGGCAGCGTATAGGCCCGTCCGGTGGAATCCAGGAATACCGCCGGCTGGCTGCTCTTGCCGTAGGCTGCCGCCAGAAAACTGTCGCCGGCCTTGTAGCTCAAAGTGTGGGGATCCAGTTCGTGACCCTTGGCGGCCCGCACCCAGCCGGATTTGGAAAGGATCACGGTGGTGGGTTCGGTGGGCAGCAACTGGGTCTCGTCGATGGCCTGGGCTTCGGGTGCGCCTTCCACCAGCCGCGAACGGCGGTTGTCGCCGTAGGTTTTGGCGTCCGCTTCCAGCTCGTCGCGCACCAAGGTTTTCAGTTTGGCCTTGGAGTCCAGGATTTTAACCAGCGCCGCACGCTGCTTGGACAATTCCTGCTGCTCGCCCTTGATCTTCATTTCCTCGAGCTTGGCCAAGTGCCGCAGTTTCAGTTCCAGGATGGCTTCCGCCTGGAGTTCGCTGAGCTTGAAGCGCTTCATCAGCACCGGCTTGGGTTGTTCGTGCTTGCGGATGATGGCGATAACCGCGTCCAAATTCAGGTAAGCGATCAGCAGGCCGTCGAGTATGTGCAGGCGCTTATCCAGCTTGTCGAGGTGAAACTTCAGCCGGCGCGTGACCGTGGCGATGCGGAACTCCAGCCACTCGGAAAGCAGGTCCTTCAGGTTCTTCACCTGCGGACGTCCGTCCAGACCGATGACGTTCAGGTTTACGCGATAACTTTTTTCCAGGTCGGTGGTGGCAAACAGGTGCGCCATGAGTTCTGCGCTGTCCACCCGGTTGGAACGCGGCACGATCACCAGGCGGGTGGGATTTTCATGGTCCGATTCGTCCCGCAGGTCCTCCACCATGGGAAGCTTCTTGGCGCGCATCTGTCCGGCGATCTGCTCCAGCACCTTGTCGCCAGAAACCTGGTGGGGCAGCTCGGTGATCACCAGGTCGCCGCCCTTCTCCCGCACCCACTTGGCTCGCAAGCGGATCGCGCCGTTACCGGTCTCGTACATCTGCAGGATCTCGGCCCTGGAGGTGATGATGTCTGCGGCCGTGGGATAGTCTGGGCCTTTCACGTGCTCGCACAGCTGCTGGATGCTGGCTTTGGGTTCCTCAAGCAAGTGAATACAGGCGCTGGCGATTTCCTTCAGGTTGTGGGGCGGAATGTCGGTGGCCATGCCCACGGCGATGCCGGTGGTGCCGTTGAGCAACACGTTCGGCAGGCGCGCCGGCAGCAGCACCGGTTCATCCAGGGTGCCGTCGAAATTCGGCTGCCAGTCCACCGTGCCCTGCCCCAGTTCCGAGAGCAGCACTTCCGCGTATTTGGAAAGCCGAGCTTCGGTGTAGCGCATGGCGGCGAAGGACTTGGGATCGTCCAGCGAGCCCCAGTTGCCCTGGCCATCGATGACGGGATAGCGGTAGGAGAACGGCTGCGCCATGAGCACCATGGCTTCATAGCAGGCGGTGTCGCCGTGGGGATGGTACTTGCCCAACACGTCGCCCACGGTGCGCGCGGATTTTTTGGGCTTGGACTGGTAATCCAGTGACAGCTCTGACATGGCGTAGACAATGCGCCGTTGCACCGGTTTCAGGCCGTCGCCGATGTGCGGCAGCGCCCGGTCCAGGATCACGTACATGGAGTAGTCCAGGTAGGCCTTTTCGGTAAACAGCTTGAGCGGCTGGCGTTCTACGCCTGGGACAGTAAGCATGGATGAACCGGCCATGGGAGTTCCTTTGATCAGCGGTTACTTCACAAACCTCGGCATTATATCGGTGTCCGCAGCCGGCGGGTGTTGCACCAGCAGGTTGCAGCTGTATATAGCGCTATCATTGGATGCATCACATGATTTCGGGAAATCTTCATGCCGGCCACGATCCGCGAGGTAACACCCGGCGATGCGCCCAGGATCGCCGCCGGCGAATATGCCACGGCCCAGACCCCGGGCCTGTTGAACGCCATGCCGGGTGAAATACCAGAAGCGGCATTCAGGGAGAAAATTGAATCACTCCAGAAAGCCAGCCGCGGCCTGTACGCGGCGGCGGAAATCGGCCAAGACATCGCTGGTCACGTGCTGCTGGAGCCAATGCTGTTGGCCGCGAATGCCCATGTCTGCGACCTCACCATCGTGGTGTACCCTCCCTGGCAGGGACGGGGGCTGGGCAAGCAGCTGCTCACCTACGCCATCGCCTGGGCCCGGAGCAACCCGCATGTGGAAAAAATAGAATTGAAAGTCCGGGCAAGCAACGCGCGCGCCCTGGCGCTCTACCGTTCCCTGGGGTTCCAGGAAGAAGGCCGCCTGCGCAAGCGCGTCAAGGAACGCAATGGCTACCTGGCTGACATCGCCATGGCTCTGTTTGTGGATGAGCCCGGCACAGGCGCAGAGAGCATACATTTATGCCGCGCAGAATCGGCTACAGTCCATGTTGGATGGCTCACAAGCACGGGCGGCAGACGATCATTGAGTATTGCCTAAGTGAGTGGTACTTTCCTGGCGCCGGGCAAAAAGCACCATCGGCCGGTTTCGCTTTTGGGGTTCAGTGTATGCAAATAATGCGTTATCGCTCAGCGCTCGCGGTTACCCTGATGCTCGCGATTGCACCCATGGCGTCAGCCAGTGCGGCCGGGCAGAC
>JAGWOR010000011.1 GCA_028870845.1 Gammaproteobacteria bacterium
GGGTATTGTATCGGGCCAAGACGGAATATTTGACCCTGAAGATGGCCGCCCGTAAAATTCGCGCTCCCGACTCAGGGCGGTTAGCTCAGCGGTAGAGCACTGCTTTCACACGGCAGGGGTCACTGGTTCAATCCCAGTACCGCCCACCAGATCCCGTCTACATTGACCCACTGTACAGCATGGTTGCCGGTATTCCGGCAACCATGCTCGATGACTGCGTCGCCCGCCTACGGATTAATGCTGATCTTAGAATTGTAGTCCGAATAAGTGATTGTCACGCTACCATTCTTCGAGGTAACAATGGCCACTGCTGGTAGATGATCGCTGCTCAAGTAGAGCTTGACTGGCGTGCCTTTGGATGTGAATGAATAAGCGTGCAGTGTCTTGCCGTCAATCTTCTGCATACCAAGGTCACGAACCGTGCGTTTGACTTCGGGATCAACGCTCAACCAGTTCTGGTTCACCATCTGCTGGATTTGCGGCATGACGAACGGCATGTGCATGGCTTTACCGTCCCTGACCATGTACATGTCATTCCCGATCAATATGTCGCTCATATCCGGCATCACCTGGATGCGCCAGCGGTCTGGAGCCACGTGATCCACGGTGACCGTATGTCCGTTGGACATTTGCTCCACCGCATGCCAGGAATGCACCGCCTGGAATGCAGTGCGTGCCTGTTCAAGATCGGAATAAGCGGTTGCTTGTGCCGTTAACGCCGTTGATAAAAATGTTGCTGTCAACAGCATTTGAATAATACGATTTCGGTTCATGAGGTTCTCCGGATTTATGAATTAATTTCTACCATTACTTGGCACAAATATCGAAGGTCATGGGCGACGTATTGGAATCGCCAAAGCCGTCAGTAACACGGATGGAGTTGTCGTAGGTCCAGGGATCCGGTGTACAGGCCGCCGTTTCAGTACCGCTGACAAGACCGCTGGCGGATATGCTGATACCGGGTGGCAAGGAAGCTGTATTGATGACAGTCCAGGTATACGCTGGGCAGCCGCCCTGGGCGGCCAGCTGGAAGTTTCCTGACTTTCCCGCTGGTACCGGGATCATGGTTGCATTAGTCACGCTCGGCGTGCCTCTGGTGCAGCCCACACCGAAAATTGCCTTCGTGTGGAGTGAATAGCATTGCGTCACTGTAATGTTGTTGTAGCTGACATTGCAGGCGACCGGTGCATTGTGTGGGGCCGAATAGAATGCCGGCCAGGTGACCAGCGCTGTCACCGCCAGCGAGTGCGCACCGGGGGCGAACGTCCAGGGGACGTTGCAGTTTGAGGGCGTGCTGCATGCCAGGGCTACCGCGGCGCCGTCCAGGGTTGCGGGCAGCGATGCCGCCGTGGCGTTTTTCTTGCTGTTCACAAACACCGTATCAGTGGCAACCCCCACGGACAGGGCCGTGGGCGCCGGGGATAACCCCATGCTGCCGTCAGTCGGAGCTGGCGTAAGCGTGAGCGCACAGCCGGCGATCGTCAAAAAAGTCACCAGTGACAATAACGGGATATATGCAGTAGATTTCATCTTGATTGACCTCCCGCCGGGTTTTATGAAAATTTACGCCGCTTGCGGGTTCGCCACACCACTAACCATGTCAAGCCAAAAAGCAAGACGATTTCCCATAACCCCATGGCCCCGGAGCCTCCCGTGTTCACGCTTGTCGTAGCTGTACCCACCGTGAAATCATAGGATTGGCTTGCGCCACCCATGTTAGTGGCTCCAACCGTTAGCTGGCTGTCCTCGACCTGGCCGTTTGGATCCGAACTGTCGACCGTATATTGAAACATCACCAGCCAAGCGCCGGGTGGCAATGTACCAAGCCCACACCATACGCTACCCCCGGATCCGGTACCCGGAAACACGTAACACGAACCCATACCTGCCGTCACGGACGAAACCGTTGTTCCCGCTGGAATCGTGAATATTATCCCGACATTATCAGCCGGAATATTGCTGGTGTTATCAACGAGTATCAGCATCACGCAGCTGGAACCTGGTGCGTTGGTACAGTCAATACTGCTGTCGCACACGGTCTGACCCTCGATGACTGAGCATTGACCAGCCGACAGCCCTCCAAGCGCTGCATTAGCCGGCTCATAAAGAACCGATAACGACGTGGAAACGCTGGATACCGTGACTGACTCGGTCGCCGTGGGGTTATTACTCGCGTTCTGAGCAGACACGCTTATCGAGGCTACTGTCAGGGTTTGGCCGGCGGCCGAACCGGAAACCGCCAAAGTAACACTTGGCTGCCAGCTGGCACCGGCCGCCAGCGACGCAATCGTACAGGATATGCTGCTGCCACTTTGAGCACAGGTGGCACCACCGGAGGTATCACCGGCCAGATTTACCCCAGACCCAATGGCAGCATTGAGGGTCACATTCAGCGCTGCCGTGGTACTGCTGGTATTTGTAATTGTTATCGCATAGTTCAAGTTTTGACCGGCACTGACGCTTACGCCGTTGGGCCCGCTGACACTCAAGGAGAGTGTGACCTGTGACTGGGCAGCAGGTGCTCCATACACATAAGCCAAGCCATTGTTGTTGGCGCTGTTCGGCGCGGGGCCCGTGGTGTTAGGCGCACCGACCAGCGTAACGCTGGAATCCCCTGACATTGCCACTGCTCCTCCAAAAAAGTCAGCGGGCGGCAGGCCCGTACTTTGGCTAACCGAAGGATCGATTAAAATTTGGGCGGGTGTATTGCTGCATTGAGTCTGGGGCAGCCCGTTAACGACATCCACTTCTCCGGTGCCGCCGTAGCCCCCGCTATTGCTTCCCTCAGCACCCTCAGGCATGCCTGCCGTCAGGGTGCTGCCGTCATTCGAGATCGCCAGCGACCAGCCAAAGCCACCCAAGCCTGAATAGATGGTGTTCATGTTCTGGTTGGAATTGGTGTAAGTACAACCGACACTGGCTCCACCGCTCCAATTGCCAGCGGATGCCTGGCCAATAATGCTTACCGCCCCGGTTTCACCGTTGGCTCCGGTAGTCACTGCGGCATTGGGCGCCGCGATAGCTGCCTCATTGCCATTGCCGGCCAGGGCCACCGCATGGCCGAATTCGTCGCAGGTCAAATACACCACGTCACTGCACGCAGCGGTGTTGGGATCGGTAACCTGTGAAAGCGACTGCAGGGCGCCATTGCTGTTGTTTCCGAAGAAAAAGGCTGCACCTTCGGCGGGTTCGGGAGAGCCGTTATTGCTGACCACGGCCCCGGGCGCCCCGATCAGTGCGGTGATACTGTTGCCGGTGCCAGCCACCGAAACAGCATAGCCGAATTCGTCGCACACAGTCTGCTGGTTTGGAGGCGAACCGAAACTGGCGCATGTTGGCGCCGGGTCAAGAAGGGTTGTGCTAGGCGTGGTATTCCAGGTGCCGTTGCTGCTGGTGTAGACATAAACAGCGCCTTCGTTGTTATCGTTCGTGCCATTACCACCCGGTTCGTTGGCACCCCATGCGCCAACCAGCAAGCTGGCACCATCGGAGGATAGCGCCACGGCGCTGCCAAACTCGTCCGTGGCTGCAATTCCGGGATCTGGCACCTGGGCGAGTTGCGTGCAGGCCGGTGTGCCGCTGAGCGTGCACTGGTAAACATAGGCGATGCCGTAGCCGACCACCGCGCCATTGATGACACCTCCGCCAGGCGCACCCACAACCAGGATAAAACTATTGTTGTTGATGCTGGATACCGACAGTGCGGATCCGAAATTATCTGTAGGCGCGGCTTCGTTATTACAACTGGCGCCGGCGGCGGGATCACACACAGTAATCACCGGCGTACCGCTCCAGGCACCATTCACGTTTTGAAAGATGTATACCGCCGGCGGTGTGTCCAGACCGTAGCCTCCGGCATTGGCTCCCACGACAGCGATACTGCCGTCGGGAGTCACTGCCGTGCTGGTTCCGTAGTAGTAATTGAACGCATTGGGTTGTGGATTGACCAGCACTGTGGGCGTGGCGAAAGCCTGCATCCCGAAACTTAACAAAGCCAGGCCCAACTGCCAGTGTAGCCATACGGCACTCTTGAAAGTCATTTTCATGTTAATCCCCTGATTACATGGTTTGAAGTTATCTGTGCTCTACCCCCGCATGGCGAGGCGCCATAATTTCCACAACCTGCAGCCTCGCAAGGCCTCACAGCCTCAATGGACATAAAATTGCAACCAGCCACCGGCACCCGCCAGATGGTTGTCCATTTCATGAACACTGATGTGTACCCGGTATCTGCCCGTTGCCACGCTCCGGATGCTGTGACTGAAGCGCCTGTAGTTGCCTTGAGGCTCTGCATGCGCACCTCCGTACTAACAACTGCTCCAGCGTGCCGCCGTGAACTTCTGCTGCAGGCACCGGATGGTACACACGGGTCGCATCGCGAACTTTGCCGGCCGCCGCCAGAATCTGCTCGATATTCCTGCGTCCCAGCAGGCGCGCCAAATCCAGCGCGGTATCGCCGCGTAAATTCCTGAGACCGGGATCCGCGCCTGTGGTCAGCAGCAGGCGTACCACGGCAGAATTGTTGCCGATCACCGCCTGCATGAGTGGCGTCACGCCGAAACGCCCCTGCACATTGACGTTTGCGCCGCGCCGAATGAGTATCTGGATATCCACTGCAGGTGCATCGGCTGCTTTTGCCAGTAACAGCTGATCCAGAGATGGCGGCGGCGCAACGGCTCCCGGCATGGCGGCGGCAGAAACGCATGCCCAAACAAACACCATCAGGGTGATTGCTGCGAATCGGCCCGCCCGGGCCGGCCGCTGTCCTGCCTCGGCAACCTTCCCGACCATCCAGCGCCGGCAGCTCATTCGGTTGCTCCCGCCAGCCGGCGTGCGGCTTCCTCAAGACCGATGGCCTGGTCATGCAATGCGCCACGTACAGCGTCCAGGGCCGGAATCACTGCGCCGAGGCATTGCACTAGCACCCGGTCCTCGCAATATGATTGGGCCGGACCGCCGCCGCACCCAAGCGGCGGCCGCTTCCGGCAATGATGCAGCCGCACCTGGTAGATCTGCCACGCGCGCCGGTACGCGCGGTAGCGCGTGTCCAGTTGAGCGTTGTCCCGGCTGACCGCCGCCATCTCCACTTCCGGTACCTCACTGTAGCGCCAACGGGCCGTGACCTCGGTCGGCGCGGCCTGTGCCTTCCCCGGCGGCCCTTTCCACCACCCTAGGGCACAGGCACCCGCCATCAGCAGCACCGCCGCAATCCGCAGGCTCATCGGTTGTCGCACACTTCCCTCCCGTCTCCCGGCAGCCGCCCTACGGCTTTTGCAAATGGGTTGTGCCTGGCTGCTGCATAACTTAAGTGCAGGTCTTGGCCGGTTTCTACCTCAAAAAATGCTCAAGTTATGCTCATGCCTGCCCGCCTCAGGGTGCTGGCCCGGCAAGCACGGTCGGGGCAGCGGGTTTACACTTTTATGGTCCTAAAACGGCCGCCATGACGAAATCCAGAGGAAACACCGCGTGAACATCCAGGATTCACCTACCGGCCCGGGCACCGGGCAGCGCAGAAGCACGCTGGATTCGGCGATAAAACCGCGGCCATCGCCAGCGCCCGTCACGGAGCATGAATTTGCATTGGCCGTGCATCAGGCGCTGCGCGACTACCAGCGCACCGATCTCTTGCGCAGCAGTCCGCTGCTCGGCACGCGTCTGTTACAGGACGCGCTGGCTCGCTCGCCGGGTACACCCCCCACGCAGATGCTGCGTGAAGTGCTCCGCAGCCATTCCGAGGCGCTCGGCCAGAACCCCAAAACCGACCGCTTCCAGCAGGTACTGCAGCACACGTATCTCATGCCCATGCGCAGCCAGCAGGCGGTTGCGGATGCGCTGCACCTGAGCTGGAGCACCTACCGGCGCTGTCTTGCCGGCGCGGTGCGCATGCTCAGCGCCGCCTTGTGGGAGACAGAAACGGCGCTGCAGGCAGCATCCGGTGACCAAAGCGTCTCGAGGCATCCCCTTGGATTTTGGCTGGTCACCGCATCGCTCGTGTTGCTCGCCATCGCCGTGAGCGGAAGCGTCTATTGGCAGATACACCGCCGCCGCCGCGAATCCCTGGTGCAGAACCCCGGTCCTGTGACTCTGGCAGTGCTGCCATTCATGGATCTGGACCCGCAATCTGGTAGCCGCTACCTGAGCGACGGCATTACCGACGAGTTAATTACCCGTCTTGGGCGTAATCCGCATTTGCGGGTGGTGGCGCATACCTCGTCTTTCAGCCTGCGTAATAAACCGCTGGATGTGCGTGATGTGGGCCGCATACTGGGAGTCACTCACATTGTTGAAGGCAGCCTGCAAAAGGCCGGTAATATCCTGCGCATACATGTGGCTCTGGTGAGCGCGGTCAGTGGCTATGAGCTTTGGTCCGGTGAGCTGGACATGCCGCAACACGACATATTCAAGACCGAGGATTCCATAGCAGAATCCATCCTGGGCCACCTGCATGTGCCATTGGAACCGGCGAATTCCGGAGTCGCCGCATCCCCGCGGGCCGTCAACCCGGAAGCCAGGGATGCCTATCTGGTGGGGCTGGAATACCTCAACAACCGCACCGATGATGATATCAATCAGTCCATTGTGTATTTTCACCGCGCCATCCAGGCGGATCCGGACTATGCGGAGCCATGGGCCGGTCTGGCCACGGCCTATGCGATTCTGCGCGACTACCAGGAAGATGTGCCACCCGACACCCATTATGATGATGCATTGAACGCAGCGAACAAGGCCATCGCGCTGGATCCTTCATTGCCCACGGTGCACGCGGTACTCGGCCTGCTGTACGAAGAACACTGGCAATGGCATGCGGCAGAACTTGAATTCAAGCGTGCGTTACAGCTCGATCCCAGCGATGCCACTGCCCACCAGTGGCTGGGAATGTATTACTGGTTCACGGGTGATATGCGGGCTGCGCTGACTCAATTGCGTACAGCCCGTTCGCTCGATCCCTTGTCCTTGATTATCAATGCCGATCTGGGGCGGGCGCTGTGCTATGCCGGCCATACCAAGACTGCCCTTACTCAATTGCGTGCGACCCTGGTGCTGTCGCCCCAGTTCGCGCTCACACACGCATTCATGGTGGAGGACTATCTGGCAACAGATCAAAACCAGCTGGCTCTGGAGGAAGCACGTGCCACCGCGCGCCTGGCCGGCTCGCCTTCCGGCTCCCTGATCATAGCCCAGCTGGGAGTGACCTACGCGCTTACGGGACAAGCCGGAAAGGCAAAGCAAGCATTGAACAAACTTCTCAAACGCTCTTCACGGATGTATATATCCGGGGTGGCCTTATCGTGGCTGTACTGGAATCTGGGTGATAAAAATCGCGCGTTCATGCAATTGCGCCGCGCTGTCAACGATCATGATCATCTGATGATGACGGTGTTTGGCCCCGCCGGCAAAGCGGAACGCGCTGATCCGAGATTCGCGCAGATCCGGACGCTCATGAATCTCCCGGTGCATACTGCATCAAATTAGACCGGAACCTCGCCCAGGGTGGTGGAAACCGGCGGCTCCGCGCCTGTCGTACCCTCCGGTTCCTGGGTGTGCCGGGACATGCTCCATCTGGAGTGCTGCAGTCAAGATACCGCCGGGGCGTGGCTCAGAATTCCCAGCCGATGAGCACCATGGTTTCGCCGACGTTTTGCCCCTTGATGCCGGAATTGGACAGGTGGCTGACCGTGAATCGCCAGTGGTGGTAATGGAACCCCGCCTGGGTCTGAAACAAGAACCGGCTCGTCAGGGTGCTGGTAAGGTGGTTGTCCACGGCAACGCCGATGCCGGCAAACAGATGCGGATCCGTTAATACCCAGGAAAGGCTTGTCCACGTGGCTGCCCGATAAGGCGCATCGAAAGGCGGGCCGTCAGATGGCTCAATTCAAGATTGCCATTCATAGGCCAGAACCACGGCTTTGGCATCGCAATTCTCGTCGCCATTTGGGGGTGGCGTGAAAACTGGCTGCACTTAAGGTTGATAATCACCCCGGCATGGCGTTGGGAAGGTATTAGGCAAATCCTCAGGAAACTATTCATTGCCAATATATCCAGATGCATGGGCACCATGACTACCTTCCTATCATGCACCACAGCAGGCAATAAACCATTTTTCCAGTTACAAACCTCTTACCGGCTAAACCTGGTGTTGCACCGCGGTCAAAATCTAAAGCTCAGCCCAATGGTGACCACTGGATAAGCCTTGAAAAAATTGACGTCGTTTTGAAGCTGATCCTGCTCCTGGGCCAAATCGCTTTGAAACTGCGGATTGTTTGCCAGACTGCCGCTGGCGGAAAGTTTTGCGCTGGGTGATCCCTGGAACAAGGCGCCCAAGTCGAATTCGAAACCCAGGCCCGTGGAGCTTGTGCCCAATGTGCTCCAGCCAATGCCCAAATACGGAACATAAGACCGGAATGAGATCGCGCCGGTCAGGGTGCCGACTTGGGAAGCGCTATAGGTTGTGCCGTTGATTATATAGTTGCCATTCTGCGGTTGCCCCAGGGCATCGAGTTCATTTTTGTTGGAAAAATATCCGGCACTGACCCTGAATATTCCGGCGAATGGATGCCAGTCGAGCATGGCAGCATAGGATTCGAGATGAAGGGTAAAATCGTAATTTATTTGCTCTTTGGTGCCAGTGTAATCATAGTTGTACCGGTTAAACAAAAGACGCGTGCTCAGATATGGATTAATGACATAACTGGCTTGCATGCCGCCACCCAGTGTGCCGGCATGCACATCCAGTCCCCAATTGCCTGCAAATGCACTAATCGGACAGGTCAGTAATACCGCAACCGCAAGCTGGCGCATCGATATATTCATAACCGATCTCCCGATGAGGACGCGATGATTCTAGCGTGAATGTTGCTAGGGAAATACCCGATTCATCCCCAGGATAATGCTGCCCTTAGAGACTTGAAACAAGTTTCAACCGTATCGTCCGGTGATGTAGTCTTCGGTTTGTTTCAGGCTGGGATTGGTGAACAAGGTGCTGGTGTCGGCGTACTCCACCAGGCTGCCGAGGTACATAAAGGCGGTGTAGTCGGATACCCGCGCCGCCTGCTGCATGTTGTGGGTGACGATGACGATGGTGTAATCGGCTTTCAATTCAGCGATCAATTCCTCGATTTTCAAGGTTGACAGCGGATCCAGGGCTGAAGCCGGTTCATCCAAAAGCAAAACTTCCGGCTTGACCGCGATGGCGCGTGCAATGCACAGGCGTTGCTGTTGGCCACCCGACAGCCGCGTACCGCCCTGGCGCAACTTGTCCTTGACTTCCTCCCATAATGCCGCCTTGCGCAACGCCCATTCCACGCGTTCTTGCATTTTTACTCGCGACAGACGTTCATACAGCCTGACACCGAAGGCAATGTTTTCGAATACCGACATGGGAAATGGCGTGGGTTTCTGGAACACCATGCCGATTTTGGCGCGTAATGTGTTGAGATCCTGATCTCGATCCAAAATATTCCGCCCATCGAGCATGATTACGCCTGTAGCCCGCTGATCCGGATATAGGCCATAAATCCGGTTTAGGGTGCGCAGCAATGTGGACTTGCCGCAGCCCGAAGGCCCGATAAAGGCCGTCACCTGCCGCTCGGCTATATCCATATTGATGTCGTGCAGCGCCTGATAGCGTCCGTAATAGAAATTCAGTTCATGTATGCTGAGTTTTGGATTTTCGATGATGTTTTTACTACTCGAAGCACGCTTCGTTACTGCAGGTGCTTGCAGCGATATTGCATGAGTTTTGGCTGAATCAGGCTGGCTCATTTGTATCAGGTTCCAAAGGTATTGGAACGAATCACAAGTCGAGCAATTAAATTCAAGACAAGGATTGCCAGTGTAATAAGTAACGCCCCTGCCCAGGCTAAATGTTGCCAATTCTCATAGGGGCTCATGGCGAACTGATATATCATAACTGGTAGATTTGCCATCGCCTGACCCATGTTGGCATTCCAGAACTGGTTGTTCAGCGCAGTAAACAGCAAGGGAGCTGTTTCACCGCTGATGCGCGCTATGCCGAGCATTACACCGGTTAATATTCCCCCCAGGGAAGCTCTATAGACAATAGTAATGACCACACGCCACTGAGGCGCGCCCAATGCAGCAGCGGCTTCTCGAATCTGATCTGGTACAAGCGTTAGCATGTCCTCTGTGGTGCGCAATACCACAGGCAGCATAATGATCGCCAGCGCAACTCCGCCTGACCATCCGGAAAAATGACCAAAACGCGCCACCACAACCGCATATACGAATACACCGATTACGATGGACGGAGCACTCAGCAGGATATCGTTCACAAAACGTATTACAGTAGCAATGCGCGAATATCGGCCGAATTCCGCCAGCCAAGTTGCAGCAAGGATTCCAATCGGCGTTCCCACCACCACGCCGACTAATGTAATCAACAGCGAGCCAACAATGGCGTTAGCGATACCCCCGCCTGGCGTGGCAGGAGGCGGTGTGATTTGCGTAAACAGCGCCAAATTGATCCATTGCACACCACGGCTCACAAGAGTCCACATAATCCAGACCAGCCAGAACAGTCCAAACACCGTCGCCAGTACGGAAATACCTAGATTGAATGCATTTACAAGTCTGCGGCGTAAATAAATGGCGGATGCTGGCATCAACCTTTGCTCCCCTCACGGGCACCGATACGCAGTAGCAAAAGTTTTGCGAAAGCCAGTACCACAAATGTAATGAAAAACAGGATCAGACCCAAGGCTATAAGTGACGATGTATACATCGACCCGATCGCTTCGGTAAATTCATTGGCCAGTGTCGAGGATATAGTATTGCCGGGCATAAACAATGATTCGCCGATCGTATGGCTGTTGCCGATGATAAAAGTCACAGCCATGGTTTCCCCAAGTGCACGTCCCAATCCCAACATGATTCCACCCACCACACCGATACGGGTATATGGTAATACCACATGCCAGACAACCTCCCACGTTGTGCAGCCCACGCCGTAAGCGGATTCCTTAAGGACGGTCGGTACCAGGTCGAAAACATCGCGCATTACCGAGCTTATGAACGGGATCACCATGATGGCGAGTATCAAGCCAGCGCTGAAAATTCCGATACCCATGGGGGGGCCCTGAAACAGACCGCCGATAATAGGCCAATCGCCGATATGATCCGTTATCCAGGGCTGGATATAACTGAAAAGCGGCGCAAATACGAACAATCCCCACATGCCATATATGATGCTTGGAATTGCCGCCAACAGTTCGATGGCAGTGCTTACGGGGCGACGCAGCCAAGCGGGCGCCAGTTGAGTTATAAACAGCGCAATGCCAAAACTTACCGGCACTGCAATGACCATTGCGATAACGGACGTCACAACCGTACCGTATATGGATGGCATCGCGGAAAAGACCACATTGACCGGATCCCAGTCTGTCCCGGTAAAGAATTTCCATCCGAAATGATGCAATGCCGGCCATGCTTGTATAAACAGCACCACCAGGATTCCCGCCATGAGGGCCAGCACCAGCAGTGCCGCCACGCGGGTGATGCCGCGGAACAAGAAGTCGGCGATCGCGGTGCCGCGTCCCGGTCTAATTCTTCCGATAGTTACTGTCGGTGTACTGATGCTGTTCAGAGCGTCGGTTCCTACTTCGCGCATTAAGGCCTGATCCAGAGGGGGGATGAAATTAAGGCGCCGGTGGGCCGCCAGCCCTTTGCCGGTGGGCCTTTGGAGTGTAGGCATGAAATATTACAGAAATATGACAGCCAGATTAGAGGAACAAACCCGCGGCATAACGTTCCATGGAACCTTGGCCAGCCGGTTATTTATAGTGGGCAGTTTGCTGGTGGTTGCCGCCGCTCGCGTCATCATTAATTAAAAAATCCAATCAGACAACCACCAGCCTCGCGCGGTACTCGGCCCAAATGAACAACAGCACAAGCAAATCGAGACAGGTGAACCCCAACAGTATCAATGAGTGCGTATTGGTAAACCGAAAGAGTTGGTAGGTGATGAATATTGCCAATAGCGCCAGCACCGGGCGGAACACCCAGTTTCTGCCGCTGATCAAACCTGCCGCTACCGCAGTCTTGACCAGTCCATTCACCAGCAAATAGGCCGCCACGAAGTACTTGGTATTTGAGGTCAATCCGGAAACCACATGGCGCATGAAATTGGCCACCAGATCGGTGGGATCTTCACCCAGCTCAGGCGCAGTCAACATAATGACCAGGTTCTTCAGATCCAGACGGCTGGTTGAAAACACGATGACACCAGCAATGCTTTCCAAAACGCCGTCCAGGCCCTTGGCAACGACGCTTAGGATGAACAGCCGGTGCAGATATTTTCTTGATTTGCTACTCATCCACAGGCCGCCTGTTCACCTCATACTTGCCGCGCATCAACAGATGAAAGACCACCGGCATCACGACCAAGACCAGGGGCAATTGCACGGTTTCCCCGGCAATGATGGCCACGGCCAGCGGCTGTTGCATGGCTGAGCCCCGCCCGATGTCCAGGGCCAGCGGCATTAATGCCAGAATGGTGGTGAGTGTGGTGAGCGCGATGGGCCGCATGCGGTTCAGTCCAGCCTGCACCAGTGCATGGTTGAAACTCTCGGCATTTTTCAGTTCTACAAACTCAGAAAAATAAAAAATGGCAACCTCGGTAACTATGCCGATGATCATGGTAAGCCCCATCATGGCGGTGATGTTGAGCTCAATACCCGTTATCCACAATGCGGTAAACACCATGGCGGCGGCCATCAGTGGCGCGGTCATGATGGACAGCACCACGCGGAACCGTTCATACAGGAACAGCAACAGTAAGAAAATCAGCGCCAGCGCCGCCGCGAACACTATCGCCAGGCCACGGAAGGCAATCTGCTGCTGCTTGTAGAGGCCACCGAACTGCACTTCGACATTCTTGGGTATCAATCCGGGTACCGCCAGTACTTTTTTTACCGCGGCAATGGTGGAGCCCAGGTCACGCCCGCTGATTCGCGCGGTGACTGCGAACATGCGTTTCAGGTTGTCGCTGTCAATTTCCGGCCGGCCGTTTACGGTGCTGATGCTGGCAAAGCTTCCCAGCGGATAGACGTGGCCATTCGCGGCCCTGATCGGGATGCGTGCCAGCTGTGTGGTCTGCAACTGCAAGGCGCCGGGAGTCCATACGCGGATTCCCACGAATTTATAGCCTTGCTGCACTTCAGTGGCGACTATGCCCTGCAGGTAAGTGTCCAGCTGCCGGGTAACGACCGCGGTATCCAGGCCGAGCATGCCGGCTTTGACTGGATTCAAGTGGATGTCGAGGGTATCCCCGGAATAGGAAACCCCATCATAGACATCCACAATCCCGGGAACCTTGCTGATGGCATCGGCCACCATGGGCGCGAGCTTCAGAATCTCTTCGGTGTCGGAGCTGAACAGCTTGATCTCCACCGGCTGGGGCACTGAAGTCAGGTCCCCAATCATGTCTTCCATGAGCTGGGAGAGGTCTATGTCGAGGCCTGGAACCTGGGCATTAATGGCATTGCGGACTTCGTCCATGACCTTATTGATGGGCTCCCGCGGAAACGGCTTGAGGCGCACGAAAAAGTCGCCGGTATTGGCCTCGGTGACGCCGCCGCCCAGTTGCGCACCGGTACGCCGCGAATAGCTGGCTACGTTGGGGTTGTGCTGCAGTATCAGCTGCACCTGGTCCAGCAGACGGTTGGTTTCCGCCAGCGAGGTGCCGGGTGCGGCCAGATAGTCCAGCGTGAATCCACCCTGGTCCATATGCGGCAGAAACCCCGTGCCCACGTAGCGGTACCCAAGAAAACCCAGTACCGCCAGTGGAATCAGGCCAGCCAGCAGCCACACCGGTTTTTGCAGCAGCCTGGGCATGAGCCAGGCGTAAAAACGCTGCGCATGGCTTGCCAGCCATCCGGGCTTTTCCTCGTGATAGTCGCGGTCATTCAACAGCCAGGCGGCCAGTACCGGCACCACCAGCCAGGCCAGCAGGAACGAGATCACCAGTGTGCTGGCCATGGTGAGTGCCAGAGATTTGAAAAAGGCACCGGTAATGCCGCTCAAAAATGCCAGCGGTATAAAGATGATGATTGTGGATGCTGATGACCCCATTAACGGCCGGGTGAATTCCCGGGCGGCCCACATGATGCGCTCATGCGGTTTCTGTTCACGTACTTCCCGGAAACGCCGCACGATGTGTTCGCACATGACCACCACGTCGTCAATCACCAGGCCCACGGCTGCGGCGATGCCGCCCAGGGTCATGATGTTGAAGCTCATGTGCAGTATGTAAAGCAGCAGGATGGCGATGGATATGGCGGAAGGCACGATCAAGACACTGATGAATGTGATCTTCAGGTTGCGCAGGAACACCAGCAATATCAGCGCCGCCAGGATCACGCCGATAAATATGGCGTCGCGCACGCTGTGCGCGGAGGCAACGATCAAGCCGCTCTGGTCGTACCACTTGCTGATGTGCACCCCTGCCGGCAGCTTTGCACGATAGGCGTTCAGCTGGGCATCAATGTCCTGGTCAATCTGCACAGTATTGGCCGCCGGTTGCTGGAAGATATTCAGCAACACCGCATTCCGGCCATTGGCGGTGACGCGGATCCATTGGGGAACGGTGGACATGCGGACATCCGCCACATCACCCACGGTCACAACCCCGTCCGGACCGCTGCGAAGTACCACCTGTTTCAGCCTGTGGATATCGTTCAGCTGGCTGTTAGAAACCACCAAATACAACTGATAGTGGTCCTGCAACCGGCCTACCGCGGTAAGCACATTGTTGCTGGATACGGCATTCACAACGTCCGCCAGCGACAGATGAAAGGCCCGCAGCCTGGCGGGATCCACATCCACGTGGTATTCCGCTTGCTCTCCACCCTGCACACCCACACGCGCCACCCCGGGCACACGCGACAGCAGCGGCCGCAGCTGGTAGAGGCCGATATCCCGCAACTGCACCAGGCTCAGGGTGTTGGATGTCAGGCTGTAGGCGATGACCGGGAATACCGTCGGATCGCGGCGCTCCACCGTGAAGCGGGTATTGGCGGGTAAATCCGGCAGAATCAGGCTGATCTTGGAGGATACTTCCAGCAGCGCCTGGGTCATGTCCAGTCCCCAGGCAAAATTAACCGAAACCTCAGCCGTACCACGGCTGGTGATGGAACGTACTGATTCCACCCCGGGGATGTCCCGCACTGCGGTTTCCACCGGTCGCGTGATGGCAAGCTGCATCTGTGTCGCCGGCCGGTTGCCCGCATCCAGCTCCACCACGATGCGCGGATATTGCACATTCGGCAGCAGTCCCACTGGCAGATTGAATGCCGCCATCACACCGCTGGCGGCCAGCGCCACCGCCAGGAACAGCAATGACCGCCGGTGGCGTTGCAGGAACGCCGTGAAATTCAAGGCGTCTGCTCCCTGACCTGCATGCCATCCGTAAGTTCGTAATTGCCCAGAGTCACCACGTGCTCGCCGGCGTGCAATGCCCCTTGCACCGCGATCCAGGTGCCGTCATCGATGCCGGTCCTGACTTTGACCCTGCGGGCCGTGTGATTACGCACGATATACACATATGCGCCTTGGCTGTCCCGCAATACAGCGGAACGCGGCACCGCCAGGGTGCGTATCTCCCGGATTTTAATGGCGCCTGACACATGCGTGCCCGGTAAGAATTCCGCCGCCGCCTTGCCGGATACCCGCGCCAGCACGTCCACCAGGCCAGTGGCCGGATCCACCGCGCCCCCCACCTGGGAAACCTTTGTTGCATACCGGACATCAGGGTTAAACACTTCATGCAGGTTCAGCGGCATTCCGGCCTTCACATCGCCTACTTGTCCAGGATCGACGCCGAGACGCGCATACACTTCCCCTTGCCGGGCAAAACTGAGCAGGGTGGTACCCGCGGCCACCAGGGCGCCACTGGCGACATTTTCAGACGCCACCACGCCATCGGCTGGAGCCCGGATTACATCCGGCCCTTTGCCTCCCATCTTCTGCTGCGCCGCCAGATTGGCCTGGGCATCGGCCAGCGCCTTTCGTGCCGCATCCAGCTGATCACGCGTGGCCAGATGTTCCTTGAACAGGCTGCTGGTGTGTTCGAGTGCAGACCGGGCGTAGGCGGCTTGGGATTCAGCCTGCGCATATTGCACACCGGCTTCCGGCGTCGCACTCAGGCTGACCAGGGGTTCACCGTGACTGACACGCGCACCGCCCGGCACCAGCATCTGTACCTGGCTGGCGCGTGGCGCTGCTATCTCAATCAGATTGCGCGGACCGGGTTCAATGCTGCCGAATGCCTCCAGGTTTTTGACCACGCTGCGTTGTTTGATGATCGCCGTATTCACCAGTGCGCTGACCGGTGAAGATGCGACATCTTCCGCCAAGGCTTTTGGTACAGCGGTCACCAGCAACACACCTATATATAGGTATAACGGGAGGTACTTCATGACGATGGCTCTTGGATTGGATGTACAAGGTCCTGAGGCGGCAATCCCAACAGGGTTTGGAGCGCGATTTGCAGCTGCTGGCGTTGCGACAAAAGATCCAGCGTTGCAAGTTCACGGTTGACGGCGGCAATCGTCAGGTCGTAATACGTAGGTGCGCTCAGATCACCGCGTGAATAGGCGCTGTCTGCAGACGAATAGATATGCCGTGCATCGGCTTGGCTGCGGCGGGTAGCTGCATATTCCTTCTCCAGGATTCCCAGATCAGTGTCGATCATGTGTACCTGGCTCACGGCTTCATCCAGTCGTTGCTGGTATTGAGCCCATAAGGCATCCCGGCTTGCTTCTGCCGCATGCACTGCCGCAGCGCTGCCGCTTAAAAACGGAAAGTTGATGCTCACGCTGAAACCGGTGGTATGCACATCGCTGGTATCCTGGGCCCGGTTGATGCCGAAGCTGATGCCCGGGAATTGCGCCAAAACCGCCCGCCAGACTTCCTCGTCCTGGCTCTTATAGCCGTAACGCAGGGCCAGCAGGTCAGGCCTGCGCTGCGGCAAATCTTTAAGGGCCTGCGTTAAAACTTCGGCAGTCGGCATGCTGGGTGGATTCCGGTCGGGTACCAGTTTGAGTGCTACATCAGGCTTCAGACCAAGCATCTCGTTCAGGGAACTGCAGGCCAGGTTACGGGCTGTGGCGGTCGTAGTGGTGCGCTGTTCCACATCCTGCAATGCCGCCAGATCCAGGCCCAGGCTGTCCAATGACAGATTGCCAGCTGACACTGCCTGTTGCTCTGCACGGTAGCGTTGCTGGATGCCGTGCTTTAAACGGCTGAGCAGATTCAACTTTCGCTCATTGGTGAGGCAATCCACGAATAACAGTCGGGACTGCTGCGCCACCTGCCACTCCTGCCACAGCAGATCCAGGTTCACCTGTTTGGCGGTGGCGCGGGCCGCGCCCTGCGCGGCGCCATGAGTCACCAGCGCCGTCAATTCATAGGCCAACCCCGCGCTATGCGCATTCACATATTGAGGATCCTGATGGGTGGGATGATCCAGGCTGTAATTGATCTGGGGCCCAGGCAGCATACCTGCGACGAACGCCTGCGCCCCTCCGGCGCGAGCCTGGGCACGCGCGGTTCGCAACGCGGGATTGTTCACCACCGCGAGCATCGCCACATCGGTCATGTCCAGGCCGTTGGCAGGATCAAACGGATGCGGCTTCAGCCCCGGTAAATGCATCCTGCTCACATCCACCTGCAAAGGCTGAAGCGCGTTGTGCAAATCCGGACTCGTAGGCAGAGGTTTCGAGTGATACAGGGCGCAGCCGGCGGCACTGCCGGCCAACAGGCATGCGAACAGACACCGGCTGGTTTGCCTGATGCTCATGGATAGCAGCCACTCATTGGTTAATCGCGGGGTTTTCCCGTAGGAATTGTAAAGGCTGGGTATCGCCGCCGGCCCTGCCCTGAAATTAACAGTTGGTAATGTTTTCTGAATCCAAGTAGCTGCCGGACCGCGATTTGCCCTATGCTTCTCATATGCGCCTGTTGATCATAGAAGATGACATGGAGACTGCAGCCGACCTGATGAAGGGCCTGCAGGAAAGCGGCCATGTTTCGGAACACGCGGCCACCGGAACGAATGGCCTGCAACGTGCAAAGACCGGCGCCTATGACGCGCTCATCGTTGACCGCATGCTGCCCGGGCTCGACGGATTGAGCCTGGTGAGGCAATTGCGCGCAGATGGCATAAACACTCCGGTATTGTTCCTGACGGCGCTCGCAGATGTGGACGACCGGGTTATGGGCTTGCAGAGCGGCGGAGACGACTACCTCGCCAAACCGTTCGCTTTCGCTGAGCTGCTGGCACGGGTGCATGCGATTGCCCGCCGCGGTACCCAGGCAGCCGACATGATCCTGAAAATCGCCGATCTGGAAATGGACCGGTTGAAACGCAACGTTACGCGCGCCAGTCAGCCCATTGCCCTGCAGGCGCGTGAATTCCGTCTGCTGGAATTCCTAATGCTGCATGCCGGCCAGATCGTAACCCGCAACATGCTCCTGGAACAGGTTTGGGGATACCACTTCGACCCACAGACCAACCTGATCGACGTGCACATGAGCCGCTTGCGCTCCAAGATCGACAAGCAATCGTCCCACCATCTGATCCATACCGTACGCGGCGCCGGCTATTGTCTGCGCGAACCAGAACGTGACCCGGATTAGCCTTTCGGGCACCACCGCCTTCCGGCTGGCCATGCGTTATGCGGGATTTGTGTGCCTGCTCACCATTGCCTGTTTCGCGGTCATCTACTGGGCGACCATCTCGCAGTTACGCACCCAGATCGACGCCGGCCTGCGCGCAGAAACCAGCGCCCTTACCCGCCTGTATGCGCTTAAGGGCATTGACGGCTTGCAGCAGGTCATTGCCGCGCTAAGCACCACCAAGGGTCTCGCCGCAAGTGACACCGGCGACGCCGGTCCGCGTCAATACTTGCTGACGGATTCAGCCTTCAAGGTTCTAGCGGGCTCGCTCAATCGATGGCCGTCCGGCATAGACAGTAACCATATGGCATGGGCCACCATGCATATCCGGGTGCAGCACAACCAGCCAGGGCTGGATGCCCTGCATCATCATTTCGAACTGCGGGCGGTTGCAGTGCCGTTGCCCGGTAGCTATCACCTGCTGGTTGGTCAGTCACTGGACGAGTTGATCGAAATGCGCGACACCATCCTGGGACTGACCATTGGCGCCGTATTGCTGATTTTAATTGTGGGCCTGGCGGGCGGCGCCCTGGTGGGCCGCAGCGTGGTGCGCCGTCTGCAGGCGGTAATGCATACCGCGGACACTATCATGGGAGGAGACCTGAGCCAGCGCATTCCTGAAGAAATGCGCGGCGATGAATACGATGCCCTGGCCAGCAAACTAAACGCCATGCTGGCACGTATCGAACAGCTCATGAAAAGCACGCGTGAGGTCACGGAAAACGTTGCGCATGACCTGCGCAGTCCATTGACCCGTTTGCGCGGTCGCGCGGAAATCGCCCTCATGAAAACCAAAGACAGCGATCACCAGAAAGCTGCTTTGCAGAAAGTCATCGAGGAAACCGATGGCATCGTAGCGACCCTGAACGCCATTCTCAGCATCGCCCAGATTGAGTCCGGCGCACGCCGGGACTGGACTGAAGTGGATATGTCGGTCGCCTGCCGCGATGCCGCCGAGTTGTACGAGGCGCTGGCCGATGAAAAAGGCGTGCACTTCGACACTCATATCACCGAAGGTATAAAAGTCAGGGGCAACCGCCAACTGCTGGCCCAGGCCATTGGAAACCTGCTGGATAATGCCATCAAGTACACCGGCAGCGGCGGTGATGTGAGTTTGTCGCTCACCAATGAAGACGGCGTGGTTGTAATGAGCGTACGCGACAGCGGTCCTGGCATCCCGGCGGAGTTGCGTGACAAGGCCTTGCAGCGTTTCGTGCGCCTGGATGCCAGCCGCAGCCAGCCCGGGAGCGGTTTGGGGCTGTCATTGGTCAAAGCCGTAGCCGAGCAGCACGCCGCGACACTGCAGCTGGAAGACAACCATCCTGGATTGCGGGTCAGCCTGCGATTTCCGCAGCTAAATTCACAAACATCGCTTTAAATCAACCCCTCAGGAACTGGTGAATCAGCAATGTCTTGACCACGGCTGACCATTGCCGGTTTTCAGTTAAGCCCGAAACGGCGCACCAGCCGGCTCTTGGCCCACTGTGTCAATGCTATGTAGGCCAGCATGATCAGCGGCAGAATCATCAGGAAAGTCATGGGAACCGGCACCATACCGAAGCCGTGCGCCAGCCAGGTAAACGGCAGCCAGGCACCAATGAGACCGATCAGGATAGTGGTACCCAGCAGCGCCCAACTGGGACGGCTTTGGATGAACGGCACCTTGGCGGTGCGAATCACGTGCACAATGAGCGTCTGGGTGAGGATGGATTCCACGAACCATCCTGTCTGGAACAGTGCGGCGTCATGCTTGGCATGAAACACAAACCACAACAGGCAAAAGGTAATGCAATCGAAAACCGAACTGATGGGGCCGATCACCACCATGTACCAGGCGATATTTTTCAGGTCCCAGCGGCGCGGCAATTGCAGATATTCTGCATCCACGTTGTCGGTAGGGATGGCGGTCTGGGAAAAATCATACAGCAGGTTGTTTACCAGGATCTGGATCGGCGCCATAGGCAGAAATGGCAAAAAAATACTGGCGCCCAGCACACTGAACATGTTGCCGAAATTGGAACTGGCGCCCATCTTGATGTACTTGACGATGTTGCCGAACACCTTGCGGCCTTCGATGACGCCCTCCTCCAGCACCATCAGGCTTTTTTCCAGCAGGATGATGTCGGCGGATTCCTTGGCGATATCCACCGCGGTATCCACCGAAACGCCCACATCCGCGGCCTTGAGCGCCGGGCCGTCGTTGATGCCATCGCCCAGAAACCCCACCACGTGGTTTTTCAGGTGTAGCGCCCTGACCACGCGGGCTTTCTGTTCTGGTGACAATTTCGCGAATACCGCGGCTTTCTCCGCCAGTTCCGCCAGGCTTTCGTCGCTCAGGCTCTCGATTTCGCTGCCAAGCACCAGATCCCCGACTTCCAACCCCACCTGCGAGCAGATCTTGCGGGTCACTGCGTCGTTGTCGCCGGTCAGCACCTTGACCCGCACCCCGTGTTCGCGCAGTTTGGCGATGGCCGCAGCCGCAGTTTCCTTGGGCGGGTCCAGAAAGGCGATATAGCCCAACAGCACCATATCGGTTTCGTCCTCCCTGGAATACACGCGCTTGGGCTCGATGAGTTCCTTGAAAGCCACGGCGATCACCCGGAAGCCGTCGTTGTTGAGCGCCAGGGTCACGTCCTTGAGCTTCTGCAAGTCTTCGGGAACCAGCGGTTTGCGGTGACCCTCCACTTCTGCGTGCGAACAGATGCTGAAGATCTCCTCCACCGCACCCTTGCAAATCAGCAGGTTGCGCTCATGCTCTTCTTCCACCACCACCGACATGCGGCGCCGCTGGAAATCGAAAGGAATCTCGTCCACCTTGCGGTAATTGCGCTCCGGGTGCAGGTCGGCATACATATCGACTTTTTCCAGCACTGCGATATCCAGCAGGTTGCGCAAGCCCGACTGGTAATAGCTGTTGAGGAACGCCAGTTCCAGCACCCGTTCATTGTCGTTGCCGTTTAGATCCACGTGTTTTTCCAGGAACACCTTGTCCTGGGTCAGGGTACCGGTCTTGTCGGTGCACAGCACGTCCATGGCGCCGAAATTCTGAATGGAGCTCAGGCGCTTGACGATTACCTTATGCCGTGACATCACCAAGGCGCCCTTGGCCAGGTTTGCACTCAAGATCATGGGCAACATTTCCGGTGTCAGGCCCACGGCCACGGCCAGCGCGAACAGGAATGCCTCGCCCCAGTCGCCCTTGGTGATACCGTTGATGAGAAATACCAGCGGCACCATCACTGCCATGAACCGGATCATGAGCCAGGTGAAACGCTGGATGCCGCGGTCAAAGCTGGTGGTGACGCGTTCGCCGATCAGGGTGCCGGACAACGAGCCGAAATAGGTGTCTGCACCGGTCATGACCACCAGAGCGATGGCAGTGCCGCTCACCACGTTGGTACCCATAAACGCCAGGTTGGCCAGCTCCAGTGGATTGCCGCAGGCAGCTTCGATGGCCGTGGCGCTTTTCTCCACCGGCAGGGATTCGCCGGTCAATGCCGCCTGGTTAATGAACAGATCCTTGGCGGACAGCAGGCGCACATCCGCCGGAATCATGTCGCCGGCCGAAAGTTGCACCAGGTCGCCCGGCACCAGCTCCTCGATGGGCACCTGCTTGCGCACCGCCTTGTAGTTTGAATATGGCTCGCCGGTTTTTTCACTTTGAGTTTCCGGCTGGGTTTCATCCAGTTCTTCGCGGCGCAGGGCCGTGGCGGTGGTGGTTACCATGGCACGCAGTTTCTCGGCAGCGTTGCCGGACCGCGCCTCCTGTATCCAGGTGAGCACCACGGACAGCACCACCATAGCGGCGATGATGATGCCGCCGTCGATGTCCCGGGTGACGAAGGATATGATGGATAAGACAATCAGCAGCAGATTCAGCGGATTGCCAAGCCGCTTGATGAGCTGGAACAAAAATCCGTGTTTGACTTCGCGGGCGGCGGTATTCGGACCGTATTGCTCAAGCCGCGATTGCGCCTCGGATTCCACCAGGCCCTGAATGCTGGTGTTGTACTGCTCCATGGCGTCTTCCGCGCCCATGCAGCTGATTTCCAGCAGGCGGGCGTGGACACGCCGCGACGCACCGCTTTGGGAACCGGAACGTGCGCTGCTGCCCCACAGATTGTTCATGACTTTCAATTCCACGCTTGCACCTGATTGAAGCTGAGGTGCACTGAAAGCGCGAGCCCGTCAAGACAAGTCTAACGACATCCGATGCGATGAACCATGCCGGAACAGCATGGTTTGGTGAAATCGGGCTTTAGAGTCGTGGACATTGCCTTCGCCTCGGAGGCGGCATCCACGCGGAGGAGGAATTCAGGCGCGGAAGCTACCACTTGGTAGGCGGGGTTTGCGTGTACAGTGGCTACTACAACTGCCCATGCGGGCGCCTCCGATAGACCTTGTCGGCGCGGATGCTAGACCCGGGTGTTGACAGTGTCAACGGATTTGAATGAATTTTTGTGGGAATCGCGGGCTAAAAATATTGCAGCGAAAGTTCAGATTGCCCAGCTCCGGTTTACGGGGGAGTTTCGCATAGTAGGTGGACCCTGGCGGTTCACGCACCTCGTTAATGGGGTGGCGGTCCCTTCACCACTTCCGCAAGGTCTGCGGGCCGCAACCAGTGTTTATACGCCGCCTGGATTTCCGGGGCGGTGAGCTTGATATAGTGGCGCGCTTCCACCCGCAGTTCGTCCAGGGGCAGTCCGTCTGTGGCAAAGGTGAGCCAGTTGCCGGCGATTTCATCGACGCTGGCCTGTTTCAGCGGAATGGCCCGCAGGTTCATGGCCTTGGCACGGTCCAGTTCCACCGCCGTAACCTGAGTGTTCTGCATCCCGGCCAGGTCGCGCACGATCAGATTTCGGGCCTCCGTGACCTTGTCCGGGTCACAGCCGTATTCCACCGTGAAGATTCCGCGAGTCGGCGTGAATTTAAAGTCCGAGCCTATGCTATATACAAGACCGCGCTTTTCCCTGAGGTCGCGCCCCAGGCGCGAAGCATAAAACCCCCGTCCCAGCACCAGATTGCCCAGTTGCAGGGCGTAGCGCTCGGGACTGAACAGGTTCAGCCCCAAAGTCTCGCCCAAGACCACGGTATCCTGCAGGCTGGTCTTGTCCGGCACCACGGTCCGGGGTCCCGGCTTGCTCAGGGGTACCGGGGGCAGATCGGTGACGGGTTTCGCGCCCGTGGCCCGCCAGCCGCCAAAATATTTCTCGATGACGGACCGGGCCCTGGCCGGCGTGACCTTGCCGATCACCACGATGGTGGCCAGATCCGGGCGGAACGCCTGCTGATAATAGCTACGCACATCGGCCAGCGTGACCCCCATGATGCTCTGGGGTGTGGCTTCCCGCAGGGTGGGATCGCCGGCCGGCACCAGCGCCTCGGTAGTCGCACGGTGGAACAGGTAATCCGGGCTCTGCAGCTGGCCTGCCTGGAAACGCGCCGTCTGGTTCTGCACTACCGGGAAATACCTGGCCGGCAATGCCGGGTGCAGTTCATTGTCCGCCAGCAACTGCACCGCGCGTGCGAAGTTCGCCGCCGGCGCTTGCACCGCGAAATCTGTTCCCGCGGCTTCCTGGGCCGCGATGTCATCCAGCGCCTTCTGGTAGGCCAGGCGGTTGAGGCTGGTGGTGCCGTAGCTGAATAGCCCGTCCAGCACATCGGCCACGCCGTCCTGGCCTTTGGGCTGCTGCAGCGCCGGCTGGCTCTTGAGGTGGCCATAGACGCTCACCGTGTCGCTCACATCGGTGGTCTGCACGATCAGCTTGAGGCCGTTCGGCAGTACGCTTACCACCGGATCCAGCGTGCGCCTGGGCAAATTAAGGCGGGAGATCGCCGATTGCGCCCAGCCCGGCAAGGGCACGGATTTTTCCGGCGTGCTATTAAAGGACTCCGCGCCGCCGTACCCCTTCGCGGCCAGCGGCTTGCCGGAATACTCCGGGGTGAGAATCGCAGTGAATGCATGCGCCTGGTTCAGGTAGACACGCGCCACGCGGTTTACGTCCGCCACCGTAACCTCGCGGTAGGCGGCGATCATGTCGTCTGGCGATGTCAGCCCCTGAACCGCCAGCGCCTGCGACCAGGCCTGCGCCAGGCCGGCCACGGAATTCTTCTGGAATTCAAGCTGCGTGATTTCCTGGCGCTTGGCGGCCGCCACCAAATCCGGCGATACACCCTGTTTCGCAATACCCGCCAGTACCTGGCTGATTTCCGCAGTCAGTAGCTTGGAATCGCCGCCCTTGGGAAACACGCCGAAGGCTATGCCCAAGCCCGTGTCCGGCATGGTGTCCCCGAGGAAGCTGGCATACAGCGCCTTGTTCTCCGGCACCAGCGCATACAGGCTGCCGCGCTGGCTGGCCAGCACATCACCCAATATCTCAGCGGCGGCGTAATCGGCACTGTGGTAACCGGGCAAGCGAAATGTGATGGCCGTAAAGCCGTAGGGAGTGTCAGTGGGCAGATGCAGGGTCTGGGGTTGTACGGGCGCGAACTTCACCGCAGCGCGCGCGGGCAGCGGCTTTGCAGGAATACCCGCGAACAGTGACTTGACCCGGGAGAGAACGGCCTTCGGGTCCACATCGCCCACGATCACCAGGATGGCATTGTTCGGCGCATACCAGGTCTCATAGAACTTGCGCAGCATGGCCGAGGTGGTTTTGTCGAATGACGGCCGGGTGCCAAGGGCATCGTGTGCGTAGGGCGTGCCCTTGAACAGCACCGCCTGCAATTGCTTGAACATCAGGTATTGGGGATTGGAGAGGTCGCGTGACACCTCCTGTTCGATGGCGCCACGCTCCTTCTCCCATTCCTTCTGGCTCAGATCCAGGCCGCGCATGCGGATGGCGGCGATGTGCAGTGCCACGTCCAGGTCGTCAGCCGGCACCGTGAAGAAATACTGGGTGACCGTATCCTGGGTGTCGGCATCGAAGCGCCCGCCCATGTACGCGGAGATCTCCGCCAGCTGATCCTTGGAAAGCCCGGGGCTGCCGCGGAACATCATGTGTTCCAGGGCGTGGGCGGTTCCGGGGAACCCGGCCGGTGCTTCATTGGAACCTACCAGGTAATTCATCTCCGTGGTCACCACCGGTGCCAGGGTGTTTTTTACGATCACCACCCTTAACCCGTTGCCAAGCGTAGCGCGCAGCACGGCCGGCGAGGTTGCGGCAAAAACACTTGATGACAGGCAGGCCAGCAAGAACATTGCCGGGCGGAAAAGATGCAACGTGCGGGGCATGTGAACTCCAGATACATGGATTAAATGCGGTGGTGTGCGGAACTATTCCAGATTTTACGACGGTCCTCAAGCAGGTTTCGCCGCTGTGCGCATCACAGTCGGATTTCCGGAGCTTGGCTTAACAATTGTTAATGTTCCGATCCGCCACAAGGTAGCAAGAAATGGGTGTGTAACAAAATATTGCCGGCCAAAGGTGCGGTACACGGTTTAACCGTCCGGGCGTTGTAACCCATAAGACCCAAGTTTGCCTATGGGAGGTGCTCATGAAACGCGCTATTCCGGTATTCATATTGATCGCGCTGCTGGGCAGCGCCACGATACTGCCTGCTGCGTGGGCGGACGACCATGGTGGCAGGCATGACTCCGGCTGGAATCACGGGCGCTACGGTGACCGAGACGGCCACTGGGAATTCGGCTGGCATGATGGCCGCCCCGGCTGGCTATGGGTGGTGGGTGGCGCCGTATTGTTGTACAGCGTCACCCATCCGGCACCGGCCCCGCGCCCGCCAACGGTGATCGTGCAACCGGCCGTGCCCGCGCCTTCCCAGGCATACTGGTACTACTGCCCCGCGACCGGAACCTATTATCCCTATGTGCAATCCTGCCCTGGAGGCTGGCAGATGGTCGCGGCATCTCCGCCACCGCCTCCGCCGAACCGGTGAAATAGGAAATAACCTCAGTACCCGAAAAAGCCACTTGTTCCATCAGACCCGGCGCTGTTGCACCAGCGCCGGGTCTTTTACATAAGTCTGTTAGATACAGAAAACACATAGCTTTTTGATAAACAGCCATATTAATCCCGTCATAAATTTTATGTAGATTGCCGGATTGGGATCTCCCTCCAAACCGGTCAATCCATCGATGCACCCGGTTCATGCACCTTGCCAGGCCCAAGCATCTGGGCAGTCTTAGCTGTTTCGCGTAGCATGCAAGGATTGATGAGCGAAAGTTTGCTTCGCCGTGGATGCCTGAGTAACGAATGCACATTTTCATACCCGCAATCTGGATCACCGCCGGGGTTTCGCTGTTTTCCGGCGTGCTGTTCACGTTTGCCGGCATTGGCCGCAAGCGTGAACCAGGCTTCCTGCCGTTTGGTTTACTGTGCCTGCTTCTAAGCATATATCTGGTACTAACAGCGGAAATTTATTTGCAGGATTCTGCAGCTATATGCGGTGAAATCGAATTCTACCGCATCACACTTTTATGTCTGATTTACCCACTCGTGGTTTGGTTCTTTGGTGAATTCATGCGACTCCAACGACTCAAGCCATGGATTGTTACAGCTGTTCTAATTTTTGGAATAATTTTAATATTAAATTTTGCTTCTGATGGAAGTTTCTTTTATTACGACTATTCCTTGAGCCATCCCGTAGTATTAAATTGGGGCGAATCTCTAATCAATTTCAATCCTAAAACGGGTCCGTTACTTGGACTCTTTTACGCCGCGAGTTATGCGGTATTTCTTTGGGCATTATGGCGCTCTGTAATTGCCTGGCGCGCTGGAGCTAAACAAAAAGCCATCCCTATTGCTGTATTTTTGATCATACAAGTTACGTCTGTAGTGCGCGATCAAATTGTTGCTGGCTCACCTATACCAACAGTATCGCTTGGACAATTCGTTTTCCTGGCATTGGTGCTGCTCATGAGCTTCATCCTGCTGAAGGAAATGCAACAGCGCACTGCCGAACTGGAACGCAGCCTCAATGCTTTGCAGACGGAAACCGAACGCCGCCGGCATGTGGAAAACCGCCTGCACCACATGGCCTACCACGATTACCTGACGGACCTGCCGAACCGGCGCCTGCTGCGCGAAATCCTCAACGGCGCCCTCAAGCACCACCATGCCACCGGCCAGCTGGGCGCCATCGTGTTCCTGGACCTGGACCATTTCAAGACCATCAATGACTCCCTCGGGCACCAGGTGGGGGACAAACTCCTGCAGCAGATCGCCGAGCGCCTGCGCAGCGCCCTGCCCGAAAGCCGCTGCGTAAGCCGCCTGGGCGGCGATGAATTCGCGGTGGTCATCGGCAACCTGGGCAAGGAACGCGCACAGGCCGAGGTTGCTGCCATGCGCGCCGCGGAAACCCTGCGCGACAGCCTGATCCAGCCGTTCATCATCAGCCACCATGAACTGGTGGTGGGCACCAGCATCGGCGTCACCCTGTTCCCCAACGAGAAAGCCGACGTTACCGGCCTGTTCCGCCAGGCGGACCTGGCCCTGTACAGCGCCAAGGCCGCGGGGCGCAATACCGCGGCGGTGTTCGCCGCGCAGATGCAGGAGGACGCCGGGCTGCGTATGGTGGTGGAAAAAGGCCTGCGCACGGCCCTGGACAAGCGCGAACTGCGAATCTATTTCCAGCCGCAGCTGAACATGAATGGTGATCTCATCGGCGCCGAGGCGCTGCTGCGCTGGAACCATCCGGAATACGGCCTGATGGAGCCGCGGCATTTCATCGGCGTGGCGGAGGAAACCGGACTGATCCACGTCATCGGCGATTACGTACTCAGTAACGTCTGCACCTACATCCGCAAGTGGAGCCAGGCAAACCTGCCCACTCCGCAACGCCTGGCCATCAACGTCAGTCCCTGGCAGCTGGCCACCGCGGGCTTCTCCCGCAAAATCAAGCGCGCCATCGATCTGGCGGGCATCAATCCATCGAGGCTGACGCTGGAGATTACCGAAAACGCGGTGCTGCAGGACATGGAGGAAGTAGCGCACACCATCCGCGAACTGAGCGCCCTGGGAGTGCGTTTCTCCATCGACGACTTCGGTTCCGGTTACTCGGCGTTGGCATCCCTCAAAAAACTGCCTTTGCACGAACTCAAGATCGACCGCATCTTCATCAGCGAGATGCGCATCGATCCTCCCGACCAGTTCATCAGCACCATCATCGCCATGGCCCACAACATGGGCCTGTACGTGATTGCCGAGGGCGTGGAAACCGAGGCCCAGCTGAAGGCCCTGGCCTCCCTGGGCTGCCACGGCTACCAGGGCTACCTCATCAGCAAGCCCTTGCCAGCGCGCGATTTCGAGCGCTGGCTCAAGAACCGCCGCGCGTCACCCGGCTCCGTGACGCACATCAACCTGCAACGCAACAAGTCCTGACGGACTTCAATCCGTTGCAGGCTTCTCCAGTGCCCAGTCCACGGCGCGGCGCGCATGCAGCTCGGTGGTGTCGAATAACGGCATCTCCGGCGTGTCTTCCAGTTGAAAAAGACTGAATTCCGTGCAGCCCAGTATGGCGCCCTGGGCTCCAGCCGCTCTTAGACGGGCGATGATTTGCAGAAAGTGCTGTTTAGACTCCGGCCGCACCAGCCCCTTGCACAATTCATCGAAAATCATGTGATGCACCATAGCGCGCTCCTCCTGGTCCGGCACCATCACCTTCAGGCCGTACCGGTCCTCCAGGCGCCGGCGGTAGAAATCCTGCTCCATGATAAAGCGCGTGCCCAGCAAGGCCACCCTGCCGAGCCCGCGTCGGCGGACCGTGTCCGCTGTGGCATCCACGATGTGAATCACCGGCATACCCACAGCCTGTTGTATTTCGGGCGCCACCTTGTGCATGGTATTGGCACAGATGAGCAGGCCATCCGCGCCGCCACGCTCCAGATGCCGGGCTGCGTCCACCAGCAGGCGCGCCGCGCCCTGCCAGTCATCCGCATGCTGCATCCGCTGCAAAGCGTCGAAGTCGATGCTGTACAGCAGCATTTGCGCGGAATGCAGATCACCCAAGCGTTGCGCCACCAGCTGGTTGATGCGGGCGTAATAATGTGCTGTCGACTCCCAGCTCATGCCGCCAATCAGACCCAGGGTTTTCATCCGGCTTCTCCACTTCGAAACTTGCCGCGAATCATGTCCGCGGCTTTTTCAGCAATCATCATGGCGGGTGCGTTGGTATTGCCGCCAACAAGTGACGGCATCACCGAGGCATCCACCACCCGCAAACCGTCTAGGCCATGCACCCGGAGCTGAGCATCCACCACCGCCGCAGCATCATCGCCCATGCGGCAGGTACCCACAGGATGGTAAATGGTTTCTGCCCGGGCACGGATTACGTCACGGATTTGTGTATCGTCCGACGCTTTCCCACTGAATAGTTCCTGACCGCGGTATGGTTTGAAGGCAGGTGCGGAGAGAATGCGCCGCGCCAGCCTGAATCCGCGCGCCAGTCTATCCAGGTCGCGTGCATCGCTCAGATAGGCCGGGTCGATGTGCGGCGCAGCTGCGGGATCCGCGCTGGCCAGCAGCACCCGGCCGCGGCTCGCCGGCCGCAACAGACAAACGTGCAGGGAATAGCCATGATGCAGGTGCTGCAGCGTGCGGCCGTGGTTGTGCACCACCGCCACGCAGAAGTGCAACTGCACATCGGGCCGCGGCAGCGCCGCGTCGGTTTTCAGGAAACCGCCGGCCTCCGCCACATTGGTGGCCAGCATGCCGCGGCGCTCACGCCGGTAACGGGCGATTTCACGTACCAACCGCCCGATTCCCCGGGGGGAAGCGCCGATCAAGTCCAGGCTCCTGGCCCTGTGGATCAGGGTGATATCCAGATGGTCCTGGAGATTACCGCCCACACCCGGCAGGTGCTGCTGGACACTGATGCCCAGCGCCTGCAGGGCCCGGCCGTCACCGATGCCGGACAACATCAACAGCTGCGGCGACTGGAAGGTGCCGGCACTGAGGATCACTTCCCTGCGCGCCAGCACCTGTTGGATCCGCCCTTCCCGGATAAACTCGACGCCTGCAGCGCGCCTATTTCTGAGCAGCACCCGCCTGACCCTTGACCGGGTCAGGATTTGCAGGTTGCGTCGCGAGAGATTCGGTTCCAGGTACGCACGCGCAGCGCTCCAACGCTCGCCGTTACGCTGCGTCACCTGATAGACGCCGACACCTTCCTGGATGTGGCCGTTGAAATCGGGCGACAACGCAAACCCGGCCTGGCATGCAGCATCAAGAAACACTTTGTGCATGGGATTGCCGGTGAAGGAATCGTTGACAGGTAACGGACCATCCACGCCATGCCATTCATCGCGGATACGGCCGTTGGCTTCCATGCGCTTAAAATACGGCAGCACATCGTTCCAAGACCAGCCGGAATTTCCGGCCGCCGCCCAGTCATCGTAGTCGGACGGATGTCCGCGGGTGTAGATCATGGCGTTGATGGCGCTGGAACCGCCCAATGCGCGCCCGCGCGGCTGGTACAGCCTTCGGCCGTTGAGCTGACTCTGGGGAACCGTCTTGAAACACCAGTTGCTCAATGGCGCCGGCACCGTAATCACCATGCCCAAGGGCACGCGCACCAGCCAGCCATCGCCGTTACCACCCGCCTCCAGCAGACAGACAGTGATATCCGGATCTTCAGACAACCGGCTCGCCAGCACGCAGCCGGCAGAACCGCCGCCTGCGATCACATAGTCAAAACGTTGCATACTAAATCCACAGGATGGACGTGTATGGGAATAACTTTGGCTGCATGACTCTGGCTGGCATGCATACACACCAATTGGTTGCGTCAAGAATGCACGATGGACAATAATTCCATAGCAACCAGCTGTTCGAGCATTTCCCGTTCCGGTTCTGCTGCGGCCTCCGTGTTGAATTCCCTTGGCTCTCGGCAGGAGTCGAGCATGTTCCAGATCTGATCGGGTAATGACAGCAGCTTATAATTGGCCTTGTCCAGCAATACCCGCTCATTTTCCTGGATGATAAATCCAAAACGCCGGTGGTTAAACACCAACCTGTCGCCGGTGTTCCACTCGATTGCGAGTTCCGCTTCCTCGCCTTCCGGATCTGTGAAAGTGTCCGTCTCCAGGTGCCGCTGCAGGTACATCCAGCCTTCCCATTGCTCGGGCGTGGTTTTGAGATACTCCGCCAGTACGGCATACAGCTGTTCAGTCGCCCGCAGGCAATAGGCTTCCCGGTCTTCTCCGGAGGCGGCCGGTTCGATGCGGGGATGGAAGGTCATGCGGCGCTGCAGGGGGCCGGTGACCTGGCACACCACCGGTACGATAGGCAACTTCAGGAAATGGGACAAAAATGCAATTCCCCTGCGGGCATACATGGGCCTGCCCAGCAGCGGGATCAACAGCATCTTGGCATCCCGCCGCGACGCGCCCTGGACGCCGGTGTTGCCGTCGATATAGGTCAACAGCGACCAACCCTGCCGGGTTTTTCGCGCCATCACCAGAGCCGAGGTACGCTCCTCGGCGTTGACCACCATTAGCTGCGCGTCCGTGTGGAAATAACCCTTGATGACGGCGAAATTATCCTCAAAGCGCCGCTTGTGGGCCGCATAGATGTCGCTGGATACCGGCAGCAGGTAGCGCAGCCCGCGGCTGCCCAATACCTGGTTGATGATGCGGTAGGAACCGAAATGGTAGGTGCAAAATATGACTGGCTGGCGCCCGGCGGTTGTTAATGTATCTTGTGGGTCGATAATCCGGGTCGTTTCGGATAGAAAACAGCTGTCTTCGTCCAGCGCCGCCCGCGCCTGGTTGAACAGGATCTCGTTGATGATGCCTGTGTGCTGCGCCAGCGGAATGTCCGGGCGCAGTTGCCTTAAATTGGCTGATGCGAACTCAATGCAGTTCAGTTCATTTTGATCCGTATTTTCACTCTCCGGCCTGCCCGCGCTGTTGCGCGCGCCGTACTCGGCCTGCATCGATTGAATCTGCTGCAGGTATTGCCGTGGCTCAAGCATGCGAGATATCGGGTATTTTTGAATTGTTTGCTGAAAACCAAAGAAAGAGGCCTGCGCCGGACTGGTTTGGTACGTCGCAGGCCCCGTGAGTAGTATCGAAGAATGCCGTGGCGATGGGTTCGCTCGACATTATCTGGTCTTGCCTCAGGCCGGTTTGAAAACCACCACCCGGCAAGCTACAGTATTTCCTGTGAATTTCATCTTGTTGGCATCCTTGATTTCCTTGATGCCAAGCGCCTGCTTCTGTACAGGCAGTTTTTTCCGAAACACGACATTAGAAGTTTTCATTGGTAACCCTCCTTACCAATTAATCAACCTATGAACGATTTGTGTGCTGGGCGCTACGCCCTCCCGAGTTGTTATTCAGCCCTGGATGACCCAGGCCCACCACTGGTCTGTTGAGACTTTACTTCAACATCGCGTGTAGTTATAGCATAACTGTTTGATTTTACAATCGAAGGGATCAATTCCCCGGCCGTAAACTTGTGAAATATAAGTGACAGGGAACATAACGAAGCCGGCCGGATGCGCTCTCCAGCAGGGGCTATTTGCGATCAAGGCGTGATACAGGATTAATCGCGTACCGATTGCATGCTTTCCTGCAATGAAACAGGATTTTCTTCCACCCAGCGCAGTTTTTTCTCCCGGGTGCAGCGCTTGAGCCCGGCTTCCAGCTGCAGGGCCGCAGAGCGGCCGGCGACCTGCCTGGCTGCGATCAACATTTTTGGTGGATTGGAACGGGTAAAGCGGGCGGCTTTTTTGCCCGTGTTATGTTCACTCAATCTGCGTTGCAGATCCGTAGTGATACCGGTGTACAGCCTCCCGTCCCGGCATTCCAATATATAAACATAATATGGTTTGTCATTCAGGCGCATATTGCATGCCTGTGCATATTCATCATTTTAATGCCACTTCCTGAAATCCGGATCCCTAGTTAACCAGGTTTTTCAGGATGCGATATGCGTGCTTCCAGAATACCGCAAGCACCCGCTTCTGGGAGGTTTGATTGAGTAAATCAGTTGCCATCAGCACCAAGCCGGTCCATTCAGACCGGTGCCAATGTGCCGGTACTGGCCCCTCGGGCAGCAATTCACAGTCGGGATAGGGCCATGGCGTAGCGTAAAAATACGGCTGGTCGTAATACTTGTCCCCGGGTGACATGCCGAGGCTAACGGAACCGCCGCTATCCCCTGCTCCACCCTCCAGATGCATCAGCAGCGAATAATCGAAGTGATGCGGCCAGACACGCGGTGTCACGTTCAAGGCATTCGCGCTGGAAAAATCGCACAGTACCTGGCTGCTTAATTCAAAGTATCTGGCCAATTCCGCCACCGCGTCCCTCTGTCCGGTAAATGCAAACTGTTCGTCTGCTCCCAGTACGTTTGCATCGATGGGATTTATCGAGCGCACGCTAAATGCTGCGCCGTTCAGTCCTTGATACGTAAACACCTGGCGCATTTCGGTTTCCAGCTGCGTTAGTGTCATGCCTTCAAGCGGCCAGCGCCTGATCACCGAGCCGGATTCCCGCACTACGCTTACAGCCGTTACATCGAGCTGCAGAGCCACTCTAAATGCACCGGCTGGCGCTGGCACCAGCAAACCTTCCAGACTGTTCCTGAATGGTTTCCATGCCATGCTGATATGGCTGTAATCAGGCGCCACCGGCAGGAACACCCGCCCCGTGTTGCCTACAGCCTGTACAGACATATGCAACAGGCGGCGTGCTGTTGCCAGCTTTAAGGGCGCAACTCCGCCAATAGCACACACCGGCTGCCCGGCATTCATGTCAGCGGCTTCATATATACTAGGAGTGTCCGGTACATTGAATGACGGGTTTTACCGGAACTGAAACCAGTCATTGCAGCAGCGCATGATCCTTGGGCAGCTGCTTCGAATACCAGATGGCCAGTTTGTGGCGCATGCTCTGCTGCGATACCTGGTCTTCCGGCAATGGCTGGATCAGCTGGTCATGCACCAGCAGCCGGTAAATGTAGAGAATCTTGTCGGCCGCGGAATCGGTAGGTTCGAAGACGGCCGCGCCGCGCTGCTCCGCGTACCTGACCCCCGCCAGGATTGCCTCGTGCACCAATTCAGTCTCGTGCTTGAGTTTTTTCATGCGAATGGCCAAAGTCGGGACGCGCAGCGGTGATTGCTGCGCGTCCCGCTCCGTTCACATCAGCTTGTTGCTTTCGGCCATGGCGTCCTTTAGCTGCTGCTCTCCCTCCCTGGCCTTTGCTGCCAGGTAGTCGAATACCTGGTACTGGGCTTTGGTGGGCCGCTCATAGGCCAAACCCACATCCGAGGCCAGGTATGCCAGATGGCTGCGCAGCTTGGTTGCATGCAGCAGGCTGCCTTCGCTGGACTGGATCTTCAGCTGCACCAGCCCGCCGATGGTGTCCTGCAAGCGCGTCAAGGCTTTGCCGGCCTGCGCCTCGGTAAGGCTGTGGCTGGCCATGGCCGCGATCAGCTTGTCGCGTACCGCGATGGCCTGATTCAGGGTGCGGTCCAGCGCGTCCAGCGTGTCGTGGATCTGCATCTGCAGCGCCAGGCGCGCTTCCAGTCCGCCGCGGGACGGATGCAGTCGCGGATCCAGCGCCACGTCAAAGTCCTGATTGGTTTTGTGGCCGTCATAGTCCAGCACTACCCGGTAGCGGCCCGGCAGCACCTCGGGCCCGATCACCTCGTCGTCCTCGCCGCCGGCGGCGATGGGCGCCTGGAACCCGGTTACTTCAGTGGCGTCCGGATAGCGCAGATCCCATTGGAAGCGGTTCATTCCCGGTGCGATGGCAGTGAGCTTTTCCTCTGCGTCCTGCTTCACCTGTTGCGGCGTAAGGTTGTCGCGCACCGTGGCCGGTGTGGTCTGCTGCGGTGTCTGCAAATGCAGCTTGAAGCTGCGCACCAGCCGGCCCCTGGCATCCATGAAACTCAGGGTCACCGGTGACTTGCCATCATAATTGGACGGCACATGGAAGAACACGGTGGCGCCGAAGGGTGGATTGCTGCCGGCATCGTGCAGCCGCTTTGCATATTCGCTGGCACCAAAGGCATGGGTTTCCCATGCGGTCTCCGGCGCGTACACATAGGCTTCGTCCGCGACCGGCGCCTTTTGCCGGGTCATCTGCTCCAGCAGCGCCAGATTTCCCAGCACCCAGAAAGCGCGTCCGTGGGTGGCGGCCACCAGGTCACCCTGACGGGTGTTGATCTGCAAGTCGCGCACCTGCACCTTGGGCAGGTTCAGCGACAGCGGCTGCCAGTGTCCGCCGCCGTCGAAGCTGGTAAACACGGTGTTTTTGGTGCCCAGGAACAGCAGCCGGGGATCGTTTGGATCCTGGCGAACCACGAAAGCATAGTCATTATCCGGCACACCATTGCTCAACGGCTCCCAATGCCGGCCGTAATCGCTGGTCTCGAACACATAGGGGTGGAAATCATCCCACATGTAGCGCGAGGCGGTCAGATAGGCCGTGTCCTTGGCCACGTGCGATGGCTCGATGGAAGTGATCTGCGCCCACTGCGGCAGGCCTTTGGGGGTGATGTCCGCCCAGTGCCGGCCGCCGTCAGTGCTGACGTGCACCAGGCCGTCGGCGGAACCGGCCCACAGTATCCGCCCGTCCAGGGGCGACACCGCCAGCGCCGAGATGTCCGGATAGACTTCGGCCCCCGACTGGTCCAGATCCACCGGGCCACCGCTGGGCAGTTCGGTGCTGGGATCGTTGCGTGTCAGATCCGGGCTGATGCGCGTCCAGGTAGCGCCGTCGTCGGTGCTCCTGAGCACGTATTGTGAGGCCACCAGCAGTTCTTTGCGGTTGACCGGCGAGAACAGGATCGGATGGGTCCAGCCGAAGCGGTATTTCAGTTCATTGGAGGCCGCGCCCTCCTGGTATTCCGGCCAGGGACTGACGCCCCGGTACTGGCCGGTGGCCATGTCGTAACGCATCAGGATGCTGAAATAGCCGCTGCCGAAGGTGACGTTGGGGTCGCCGGGCTTGGGCGCGATGAAGGTGCTTTCACCATACGCCACGCCGTGCCAGGCACCCAGGGGAATCATGCCGTCGGGGGTGGCGCTGGGACCCTCGGTGGAGCCTTCATCCTGTTGCGCACCGTAGATATGGAACGGAAACTGCCCGTCCAGCGCCACATGATAGAACTGGCCGGTGGGCTGATTATGCTCGGTGCTCCAGGTCATGCCGCCGTCGGTGGAAACCGTGGCGCCGCCGTCGTTACCCTCCAGCAGGATCTTGGGATTATTGGGATTGATCCAGATGATGTGGTTGTCGCCGTGGGGGGTGTGCAGCTTGGCGAAATTCTTGCCGCCGTCGTGTGACACCCACAGGGCGTCCACTTCCGGTACATATACCACGTCCGCATTGGTGGGATCGGCGAAAATGCTCATGTAGTAGAAGGCCCGCTGCCGCAGGCTCCAATTGTCGTTCACCCGCTTCCAGGTGGCCCCGCTGTCGTCAGAACGGAACACGCCGCCATCTTTGGCCTGCACGATGCTGTACACCACCTGTGGATTGCTGGCCGCCACGCTCACCCCGATGCGGCCCAGCACGCCCTGGGGATAGCCCGGATTGTCGGAAATTTCCGTCCAGTGGGCGCCGCCGTCGATACTCTTATATAAGCCGCTGCCGGGTCCGCCATCTTCGAGTTTCCAGGCTGTGCGGTAGGCCTGCCACATGGCGGCATACAGCACCTGGGAATTCTTCGGGTCCATCACCAGATCGATGCAGCCGGTGTTGGCGTCCACGTACAGCACCTTGCTCCAGGTCTTGCCGCCGTCCACCGATTTGAATACTCCGCGATCGGCGTTGGGTTTGAACACGTGGCCCATGGAGGAGGCATAGACGATATCGGGATTCTGCGGATCCACCAGCAGCGCGCTGATGGTATGGGTTTCGGCCAGGCCGGCCGCCTTCCAGGTCTTGCCGGCGTCCTCGGAACGGTACACACCGTCGCCGGTAATCACGTCGCCGCGGATGTCACTCTCACCGGTGCCTACATAGATGATTTTTGGGTTCGAGGCTGCCACTGCGATGGCGCCGATACTGTTGCTGTCGGCCGGCAAGGTGCCGTCGGTGATATTGCTCCAGCTCACGCCGTAATTGGTGCTCTTCCACACGCCGCCGTCCACACCGCCCATGTAAAACAGGTTCTGCTCGCCGGGCACGCCGGCCACGGCCACCACGCGCCCGCCCACATAGGGACCGACGCTGCGCCATTCAAGCTTGTTCAGGAGGGATGCCTCCGATGCACTGCTGCTGGCCGGCGGTGCCGCCGCTGCAACCGTGACCATGGCGGTCAACAGCGCCAGGCTGAAAAATTTGAGTGGCAATGCTCGGAATAAACGCATGACTCCACCTCCTGCAGGGTTGGATGTATTGGGGCAATAATTGAGGGGGCGTCCATTATGGACCAAGCGCCGGAGTTTTACCCGGCAGACGACATAATCGCCGGATTGCAGGCGCTGAACGGATCAGTAAAGCGCAGTGCTTATTTGATCCAGGCGTGGATCCTGGGCGCGTGCCGCGAGGTCTTGGGCATGGGCTTGGAGGCATAACCCACGATGATCGGCAGCACCGGGGTGATGTCCGCGGGAATCCGCAGGCGGCGTTTCATGACCTCCTCCTGCAGCAGGTCCCGCGCCAGCCCCACCGGACAGGTGGCCAGGCCCATGGACCAGGCCATGAGCATCAGGTTCTGGCCAGCCAGGTAGCAGTCGCCCACCGGATCGAAACCACCGGAAGACGCGCAGATCACGATGAGCGTGCCGCAGCCGTAGAAGATGTCGAAATCCGGGTCGGACAGCGGCAGATGCGTGCGCCAGTGGGGATCGTCCGCCAGCCGCCGTTTGGCGGTATCGGAAATCTCCTTGAGCAGGATCCGGTCCTGGACCACTGCAAAACTCCAGGGCTGCAGGTTGTTGGCGCTCGGCGCCCACACCGCCGTTTCTAGTAGCTCGCGAACCAGCGCCTCACTCACCGCCTTGGTTTCAAAGCCGCGCGTGGCACGTCGTTCACGGATGGCCTGGCGCACGCTGTTGTGCACCAGCGTGGACCCGCCCTCGAGCACCCGGGAAGCCTGCATGTTCAATTACCTATGAACAGGGTTGGCGCGGCGCGCGACAGCCGCGGTTGCGGCGCCAGGTGGCGCGTGAACCAGTCATCCGCCAGCATCGCCACCCGTTCCAGCGTCCCCGGCTCCTCGAACAGATGGGTGGCTCCCGGTACCAGCACCAACTGGTGCTCGCAGGTCATCTGCCCCGCCGCCTGCTTGTTCAGGTTGATCACCTGATGGTCCAGTTCTCCCACCACCAGCAGCGTGGCGGCGCGCACTTTCGGCAATGATATATCCGCCAGATCCACGCGCCCGCCGCGTGATACTACGGCTTTCACCCGTTCCGGGCGCTCGGCCGCGGCAATCAAGGCCGCCGCCGCACCGGTACTGGCGCCGAACAGGCCCACCGGCAGCGCGCTGGTCTGGTCGTCCTGCGCCAGCCAGTCCACCGTCTGGATCAGGCGCCGCGCCAGCATCGGGATATTGAAGCGGTATTCGGCCGTCAGGTTGTCGCGCACATTTTCCTCGGCGTTCAGCAGATCGAACAGCAGCGTGGCGAAACCGGAATGGTTGAGTTCCTGGGCTACGCTGCGGTTGCGGCTGCTGAAACGGCTGCTGCCGCTGCCGTGGGCAAAGGCGATGATGCCTTTGGCGCCGCTCGGCAGGTTCAGGATTCCGGGCAGCGAGGTGTGCTGCGTGGGGATCACGATTTCAGTACTGCGGATTACGGCCATCATGACTGCTCCTGTTCACATCCTGGTGTTAAACGATTTCCGCCGCGGTTTCCCGGCGGTGCCAATGCTCCGGTATGTCCAGCGGTTCCAGTGCCGAGGTCTCATCCACGTGGAATACCGCGTCGAACTGTGATGCCAGCGACACGTCGAAATAATGACTGGCGCGTTCGGTGTGTGGCACGTAGATCACGCCGATGGCGCGCTGCAGCATGCTCTGCTGCAGGCTGTCGGCATCAGACGATCCCAGCGGCAGGAAGAAGCGTTCCAGGCGGGTGGTGTGGAACAGATGTTCGCAACTGTCCTTGAGTGCCGGACGCACCCAGCGGTGCTCCACGTCCCCATCCCATTCGGAGGCTGCGGACACATAGCCGGTGTAGGTGGTGAACCCCACCAGCAACGCAGAACTTGCCGCGCGCTCGCGCACCAGCTGTCCGAGGTTCCATTCGCCGCGTTCACGCGCTTCAGTGGCGCGCGCATCGCCCACATGCGAATTGTGAGCCCATACCACCACCCGGCCCAGGCCGCCGCGGCGGCGGCGGTATTCGGAAAGTGCAAACAAAGTGTCGCACATGTGTGCATCACGCAGGTTCCAGGTATTGATGCGGCTGCCGAACATGGCGCGGTAATAGGTTTCAGCGTTTACCACCACGGCGGCGTTGCGCTCGGCAAAAAACTGAGCGTCGATATCCGCCAGTCCGTTGGCGCGCACGTATTGGTTGTTGGATTGTAAAAGCTGCTGCAGCTGTTCCACGACCTCGCGGTGTGCCGCGGGCCGCAGGCCAAAAGCCGACTGGTACCCATAGGTCTGGGGATCGCGCACGTGATCCAGCAACGCGTAGCGGCGGCGGGCCCGCTGACCTTCCTCCGGATCCACCCGGTCCAAGTAGTGAATCACGGCATCCGCCGAACGGTACAGGCTGTACAAATCCAGCCCATAGAAACCCGCTCGCCGCTCCAGCGGCCGGCCGGTGTTGCCGGTGCGCAGCCAGCCGATGAAATCCAGCACTTCGCGGTTGCGCCACATCCACAGCGGGAAGCGTTCAAAATCGGCAAGCGCGACTTCGGCGTCGTCGTCGCCATGGCCGTGCACGTAACGGTTCACGCGCCAGGCGTCCGGCCAGTCGCCCTCCACTGCCACCGCATCGAAGCCCAGCTCGTCGATCAGGCGGCGGGTGATTTCAGCGCGCATGCGGTAGAACTCGCGGGTGCCGTGGGTGGCTTCGCCCAGCAGCACGAATTGTTTGTCTTCGGCCATGGCCAGCAAAGCATCGTAGTCGCGCGCACCGCCGGTGAGTTTGCGCGCCAGAGAGCGGGTTGCGTGAAATGGGGTGTGCACATGCGCGCTCATGCCGGCACCTTGTGCATCAGCTTGCGGTTGCGCTCCAGCAGGTCACGAACCTCCTGGTCGCTGGTCTGCTCGAAGTCCAGGTAAAACTGGCCGACCGCGTAGAAGTTGTGCGGACTCTCCAGGCATACGAATTCGTCGGCGGCGCCCGCCAGGCGTTCACTGGCGTCTTCCGGAGCCACCGGCACCGCCACCACGATGCGCGTGGGGCTCTTGGAACGCAGTGCCAGGACTGCGGCGCGCATGGAAGCGCCGGTGGCCATGCCGTCATCCACCAGGATGACCGTGCGTCCGGCGATCGCGGACGGCGGCCGGTCGCCGCGGTACACGCGTTCGCGCCGTTCCAGTTCCCTGGTCTCCGCGGCCAGCACCGGCTGCAGCTCGGCGTCCGAAACACGAGCCAGCTGCAGCACTTCCTGGTTCAGGTAACGGGCGCCGCCCGAGGCGATGGCGCCCATGGCCAGCTCCGGCTGATGCGGCACACCAAGCTTGCGCACGATCAGCACATCCAGCTCCACTCCCAAAGCGCGGGCCACTTCATAGCCCACGGGTACGCCGCCCCGCGGCAGCGCCAACACCAGAACTTGGTCGCGCCCGGCATAGGCCTGCAGGCGTTGTGCCAGCCGGCTGCCGGCTTCGGAACGGTTGGGAAAAATAGCCGCCATAAACGCCACCATCCTTGGAATCTTTGCTCAAGTTAGCCCACCGCGCGGGTTTGCGCATTGACCGAGGTCAGTTGCGGGCGCGAAAGGCGTGCCCGCCGGCTCCGGCGCCGCCAAGGCCAATGGCCGGGCGGGTTCCGGATTTATGACATGGATCATGGCCGCACCAGGCTGGCAACCCTACCCTGGTTTTTGTAAATTCTTCGGCCCAGTCACCATTCGAGGTTACCAGCATGGCAAAGAAATCCACATCCCGCGGCCGCGGCAAAAAGCAGGCCGCGCCGAAACGCAAGCAAGCGCGCCGGGCCTCCAAACCCGCCAAAAAGGCGAAATCCAAGGCCCGCAAAACCTCCCGCCGCAAGGCTGCGAAACCGGCTGCAGCAAAAGCCGCCAAAGCAACCAACAAGGCACAGGTTAAAAACGAACTGCGTGAAGATTTCATCAACCAACAGGGCAATACCGTCATCGAGGAATATTTCAGCTCAACAGGTTCAGAACACTTCGGCATTTAGGCGCTCGCCGGCAGGGCGCCGGGAACTGTCCCGGCCGCGGCCGGACGCCAATCCCGCGGGGCGACGACACTACGGGAACCGCCGCGCACTGCCCCGGTGTGCGGACGGGAATTGCACAGCCCGGATTAATCAGCGCAGCATTGCGCTGCAGCCATTCAATGCGTGTGCAAACCGATATTCACGGAATCCTCTCACTCATCGCGGCTGGCAATAATCCGCACCCGTTCTCCGGCGCGCAGCGTATCATCCGGGTAGGTTACCACCGCATCCCCCGCGACAAGTCCTCCAAGCACCTGATTGTATTCATCGCCGCGCTCGCCGATCTTTACGGGTTGAATTTTCAGCCGCCCATTTTCCACCTTCACAACCGCCCAGCCATCGCCGCTCTGGAAAACCGCGCTGGCTGGCACCCGCAGTACATCGCCGGATTCCCACACGATAAAACGCGCCTCCAGACGGTATCCGTCCCCAAGCCGGCGCCAGAGATTTTCGGGCGATACGAAGTCCACCACCACCAGCACCCGTTGCTCCTCCACCCCCAATGCCGAAATCTTGGTGAACGCTACCGGCTCCACCGTGCGTACCCGGCCCAGCAATGATGCATCGCCTCCCCAGCGGGTGAATACCACGTGTGTGCCCGGGTGCACGCGTACCGCATCGGATGACAGCAGGTCGGCCACCACTTCCAGGGCATGCGGATCGCCCACTGTGATCAAGGCTTCGCCGGGCGCGACTACGCCCTCGTTCTCATGGTTGAGCGCGAGCACCACGCCCGCCACCGGCGAGCGCACCGGCACGCGTTCGCCGCCTTTGGAACGCGCACCCACGTCATAGCGCAGCATGGTCTGCGCGGCCACCAGATCGTACTTGGCCACCTGGATGCTGGAGTTTGCAGCCGCCAGTGTGGCAGCCGTGCGTTGCGCTTCACTCTCGGCCTGTTCCAGTGCGGACTGGGAGATGAGGCCGCCGGCATGCAAATGCCGCAGGCGCGAAAGTTCGGCTCCCGCAAATTGGGCGCCGGCCTTGGCGGCTTCCGCGTTTTTACGCGCCGCATCCAATGCGGCTTGCGTTTGCGCCACGCGTGCTTCGCTGGCGGCGCGGCTGCGGACATCCAGTACTCCGGGCGGCAGCGGTTCCAGTACCGCCAGTTCCTGATGCGCCTCTACCTTGTCACCCACATGCAGTTCAATTCGTGGCGCATATGCCGCCACCGGCGCGGCCACGATGTAACGCTCCCGCACCCGCGTTTGTCCCTCCTCCTCCACCGCTACCTGCATGGCACCGCGGCTTACCTTCGTTACCGACACTTCCACCGGTGCCGGCCAATAGGCATAAATAATGGCGCCGGCCACCAACAGCGCCAGCAACAGCAGAGCCGCGCGCCGGAACATTTTTCCGTTGAGCTTAAGATTCATTCACGCACCTTCAATACCGCCACCAGGTCCAAGCGCCCCAGGCGCTGGTACACATATACGCTCGAAACCGTCGCAGCCGCCAGCACCACCAGCGCGGCGCGTGCGAATGTCGGCGCTTCCAGCACCAACGGTACGCGGTACAGCGCAGATGCCAGTGCCTGGGCGAGATAGGCGGCAAACCCGTAGCCGATGGCAAAACCGGCCGGTATCGCCAGCAGCGTCAGCAATGCGGACTCTCCCAAAAGGATGTAGGCAATTTCTCGGTGCGTCAGTCCCAGCACCCTGAGCGTCGCCAGCTCGAAAGCCCGCTCCGAGAGCGCGATGCGCGTGCTGTTGTATACCACGCCTATGGCGATGGTGCCGGCCATGATTAACATGACGGTGGCGTAAATCAGGATGTTCTGCGCCATCAGTTCGTGAAAACTGTGGATCGCCACCGCACGGATGGTCACGCCCGCAACTTTCGGACGGCGCTTGAGCTCAGCGTACACCTGCTCAAGTGTGCCCGGCTGTACCCGCAGGAAGGCACCGGAAATTCCCGGGTCCTCCGGCAACACCCGCTGCATGGCCGCCAATGACATATACGCATTCGCGCCCGCGTACTCTTTGATGACTCCCGCCACGGGGATGCTGAACTTGCGGCGTGCGCCGGCCAGCACGTCCACCTGCAGCCTGTCGCCAGCTGCCACGCCGAGCCGCGCCGCCAGATAGTCGGTCAGCAGCACACCATCCCGTGGCAGGCGGATCGAGTGCAAGTCTACATTCAGCAATTCATTCAACCGACCGCCGGGAACATAGCCTTGCAAGGCGGTGCGGTAACTGCGGTATTCGTTGCGCAGCAGCACCGGCACCGCGCGCAGCGGCTCTACGCCTACGACGCTGGGCAGGCTTTTCAGTTCTGCGATCGCCCGTGAGGATGCCGTGTCGGTGAAAGTTACGGTCAGATCCGCATGCCGCATGCGGTTGAATTGCACGTCGATCATGTAATTCACTGCGTCATGAAACAGGCCGCTCAGGGTGACGATTGCGCAGGCCAGGGCCACACCCAACAGCGTGAGTGCGGATTTCAGCGGCTGGCGTGCGATGTGACGCAGAATCATGCGCCCTGCCTGCGACAGCAGGCGCTTGAAACCGGCGCGTTCCAGCAGGGTCTCGTGGAAAACCGGCGGCGTCTCCGGATACATGGCCTGGGCCGGCGGCAAGCGCGCGGCGCGCAGCACCGAGGCCAGCGTCCCGGCATAGGCGGCCAGCGCGCTGGCGATCAGCCCGGTCAGCGCCACGCCTGGTTTCAGCACGTAGTGCATGTAGGGATAGCGGAAAAATTCCGCATAGATATTACTGAGACCATGGGCAAGCCAGGCGCCGGCGGCAATCCCGATCACGCCACCCACCAGAACGATGCCGGTCACCAGCTTGAGGTAATGCAACGCGATACTCAGATTGCCGTAACCGAAAGCCTTGAGAATGGCGATGGACATGCGCTGCCGGTGGATCAGGCGACTCACCACCACATTCAGCAAAAATGCCGCTACACCCAGGAAGATCACCGGTACGATCATCGCCTGGGTCTGCAGTTGGCGGGTTTCGTCCATCAGATAATGGTGCGATGTCTGGTCGGCGCGCGTGATGGCGCCGGTTCCCCCCCAGTGAGCGAGCACTGCGTCCAGGCGTGCGATCACTGCCGACGGTGCAGCCCCCGGCGCCAGCTTCAGGACTACATCATTGAAAGCACCGTCCATGCCATAGGCTGCCTGCAGCGGACGGCGGTTCATCCACAAAACGCCGAAGCGCTTGTAATCCGGGAAAAAATCGCCGGGTCGGATCAGGTAAACGAACTCGGGCGACAGCACCACGCCTGCTATCGTCAACAGTTTGCGCTTGCCGCTGATGGTTGCATACAGGGTATTGCCGGGTTTCAGATGCTGGGCATCGGCAAATGATTCATTCACCGCTACTGTGCTGTCTTCATCAGCTGCCGGCAGACGGCCACGACGCAGATACAGCTGGTTTGGGGCGCCCGGTGATTGTGGCAGCGTCAGCAGCAGACCCGAGACCGGCTCGCCGAAGCCTGGAACCTCCAGGTTCACCGGCGCGGCCACGCGCGCATCCACGCGCGCCACTCCGGGAATCCCGCGAATGCGTTCCGCCACCGCCAGCGGTGCACGCTTCAGGCCGGCGAACACATCAGCAAAATGCGTACTGCGGTAGAACCCGGCTTGGGTGTAGTTAAGCGAATCAATGGTGCTGTAGGACAAGATCCAGGTGGCGATGCCGCCGGCAATCACCATGGCGATTGCCAGTGCCTGACCGCGGATATGCCACAGCTCCCGCAGCCACTTGCGGTCCAGCATGTGCAGGCCTACCACTTCAGCTCCTGCACCGGGCGGCGTTCCAGGTTGCGCTTAATGCCGGTGATGCGGCCGTCGCTCAGATGGATCACCCGGTCAGCCATGCCGGCGATCACCACATTATGAGTGATCACCACGGTGGTGGTGCCAAGTTCGTGGTTGACGCGATCCAGCGCTTCCAGCACCAGTAGCCCGGTTTGCGAATCCAGTGCGCCGGTGGGTTCGTCGCACAGCAGCACATCGGGATTCTTGGCGATGGCGCGCGCGATGGCCACCCGCTGCTGTTCGCCGCCAGAAAGTTGGGAAGGAAAATGATCTGCGCGGCCGGTAAGGCCCACCAGCGCCAGCGCCCGCTCTGGCGTGAGCGGACGGCTGGCGATTTCGGTAACGATGGCCACGTTTTCGCGTGCGGTAAGGCTGGCAATCAGGTTGTAGAACTGGAACACGAAGCCCACGTGTTCGCGCCGGAATCGTGTCAGCTCCCGGTCGTCGGCATGGCCCAGATCGTGCTCGAAATAATGCACCTCGCCGGCGGTCGGCGTGTCCAGCCCGCCCAGGATATTAAGCAGCGTGGACTTGCCGCTGCCCGATGCCCCCAGCAGCACCACCAATTCGCCCGCGTACAGTTCCAGATCCACGCCGCGCAGTGCTTCGATGCGCACCTCGCCCACCACGTAGGTCTTGCATAATCCGCGGGTGCGGAACACCACGCGCGGTGCTCCAGTGCCTGCAGCGGCTGATTTCAGGGACGCTTCCTGCGTGCTCACAACCCTACTTTAGCCCCGGAACCGGCGAGCGCCGCTGACCTGGATCAATCCATCGTTGACTGCCTCACCTCAGTAGTCCGGGTCTATCAAGACGCTATGCCGGTGGCCGGCTGTCTGCGCCGTAAACCAGCGAGATCATCCCGGCGGTCAGGGTTGCGGCCCAGCGGTTAAGCCGCGGATTTTTCCCCATGCCGCCCCACAGGGAAATCCACCAGGGGAAATTCTTGGTGCCGGGGTGCTGGTACAGCCAGCGCGGGTCGGAATAAAACTGCAGCAGCAGGCTGCGCGCCTCCGGCACGCGCAGCTCCCGGATCAGCACGCGCACCACCAGCACATTCAGCACCGCACCCAGCAGCAAGGCGAGATACAGCAGCGCCACGAATAACAATACGATGGGGACCGCAATCACCACCACCTTGATCACCGCCATGGAAGAGCGTTGCGGGCCGCCGGCAAAAAATACCGCCAGTTTCGGGAAAAAATAAATCACCAGCGCCAGGCACGGCAGGGTGCAGAACACCCAGACGCAGATCTGGAACACGTGCAGCTGATACCAGAACACCCTGTCGGCCATTCCACTGGTGTTCCGGGGCGCGGACTTTAGGCTCGGCATGGCTCCCCCACGGAGGATTCCGGTCACTTGCTGGTCTTCATGGCCTCCAGTTCACGCTCGCGGGCGCCCTTGCGCAGGCAACTGATTTCAATCAGCCGCTGCAGATGCGAGGAGCTTTGCTGGTCGTGTGCCTGCCATTGGCAGCCGATCACCCCGTTTTTAACACGGATCACATCTGCCTGCAGATCCAGCTTGACTGCATCCGCCACGTGCCATTCCACCTCAAAATGCGCGCCGTTCTCGGGCCGCCAGCCACTCGGGCAGCGCGCCCTGAAACCGCGCAACGACAGGTCGATAATCCTCAGGTCATGGGCTCGCTGCCCGTCATGCACGCGGATGATCGAAGCGAAGCGAAAACGGCGGTACTGGCGTCGCTCAGATCCGTTTTGGGTTTCCATCCGGCTTCCCTGGTGTGGTTACGTAAATCCCGACCGGCCTGACCGATTTATCCCGGCAATCCGCCCGGTCCGGGAGCAAAACCATATGCCATCCGCACGCATTTTGGAACAGGCACGCCTCAATCCCATTAAAATACGCGGTCGTCGAAGCCCTCATTGCCCGTTACCGGAGCCACATCCATGAGCCAGCTGTTCTCCCCTATTGAGCTTGCCGGACTGTCCTTGCGCAACCGCATCGTGGTCTCGCCCATGTGCCAGTATTCCGCGGATCAGGGCAGCGCCACCGACTGGCACATGATCCACCTGGGGCATCTGGCACTATCGGGAGCCGCGCTGTTGTTCACCGAAGCAACCGCGGTCTCACCTGAAGGCCGCATCTCTCCCGCCGATCTGGGGCTTTGGTCCGATGCCAACCAAGCCGCGCTGGCGCGGGTGGTGGACGCGGTACGCAGATATTCCGGCATCAAACTCGGCGTGCAGCTGGCCCACGCCGGGCGCAAAGCTTCCACGCGCCTGCCTTGGGCGGGCGGCGGCCAGATTCCACCGCATCAGGGCGGCTGGCAGACCCTTGCACCTTCGCCGCTGCCTTACGCCGAAGGCAATCCGCATCCACATGCCCTCAATGCAGCGCAACTAGAAAGCATTGCCCGGGAGTTCGCATTGACCGCACAGCGCGCCCAGCGTCTCGGGCTGGATACCATCGAAGTGCATTCCGCCCACGGCTACCTGTTGCACCAGTTCCTGTCGCCGCTTTCCAACCAGCGCACAGACGCCTACGGCGGATCCCTGGAAAACCGCCTGCGCTTTCCGTTGCAGGTGTTTGAAGCGGTGCGCGCGGCAGTGCCCAAGGAAATGCCGGTGGGCGTGCGCATCTCCGCCAGCGATTGGGTGGACGGCGGCTGGGATCTGGAACAAAGCGTGGCATACGTCAGGCAACTGAAATCCCGCGGCTGCGCCTATATCGATGTTTCCAGCGGCGGCTTGTCGCCGCTGCAGAAAATCCCGGAGCAGCCCGGTTATCAAGTGCCGTTCGCGGAACGTATCCGGCGCGAGACCGGCATAGCCACCATCGGCGTTGGGTTGATCACCGAACCGCAACAGGCCGAGGCCATCATTGCATCGGGCCAGGCGGACCTGGTGTCGCTGGCCCGGGGCATGCTCTACGATCCGCGCTGGCCCTGGCACGCGGCGGCACAGCTGGGGGATCAGGCAATTGCACCCAAACAGTACCTGCGCTGCCAGCCGGTTGCCTATCCGCATTTATTCAAACATTGAACCCCCGGCGCCATGCTGCAGGGCCTTGGGGCCGAAGCCTTGCTCCGCAGGTACAACCTCACCCATTGGATCAACCGCTGATCAGGGAAGTGTGCCCGCCCGGGTTATAGCGGGATGCGTGCTGTGCTACGCCTGTTGCGCGTGAAATTGCCGCGGCCTGCAGCCATCAGGCTTTGCTTGAGACTTTCGGCTTGGAGGTGGTTTGCGTATCAAGACCGCCCGCGGCTTCTTCCAGACGCGTCACTACGCGCTTGAGTTCTACCGCCATGGGGCCCAGGTTCAGAGCCAGGTAGCGATCGGCCAGCGAGCGGTAATACCACAACGTGCCCTGCTTGCCGCCATTGAAGCGTTGCCAGACTTCATTGCCCTGGGACTCATAATCCCGGAGTATGGCGCGCGCGTTGTGCAGTTTGTCGGCGCACGATACCAGACGGATGGCCGGGTCGTGTTCCGCCAGCAACGCCAGATATTTCTGTTTGCGCTGGTCCCAGGGCGGCTTGGGTGAAGTCACCGCGTCGGAACAGGCAGCCACCATATCCGCCACCCGCTCGCCGAATTTCTCGCGGATTTCATTCAGGCGCGCCAGCCCGCCCTGATCCTCCACCATGTCGTGCAACAGCGCTGCAATCGCCTGATCCTCGTCGCCGCCATGCTCCAGCACCAATGCACATACAGCCAGCAGGTGCGCCACGTAGGGTACCTCGGTGCCTTTGCGGTTTTGACGGCGGTGCACCTCCTCCGCATAGGTGAGTGCGTCACTAAAACGGTCGGTCAACATGTGACATATCCTGATCGCGTTATGGCTAATGTATCAGCGCCCTGTCTGTAAAAACAACACCGGCATTTAGAGACTGAAAAACCGGGTTTCAGACCGGCTTCAACCCATAAGCACGCCGCTATGCTCCGGCGGCTTGATGAACTCCCGTCGGATTTTGTCGGAAGCCAGTTTCTTGATGATCCAGCCGAACAACACCAGGATGGCAATGTCGATGGCCACACCCACCACCATGGCCGCCTGCACCATGCCCTGCAAACCCGGCGGCATTCCCGCCGGCATAGCAGCGTTCTGCAAGGCCAGATGCATACCCGCCATCGCCAGCAGGCCGAAGATCAGGCCCATGCCGTTCCAGATCAAGCCGATTGCCATGAGCGCGATAAACGAATGCGCGCCCAGTTCCTGCGCAGCAGCAGCGCCACCACCGTGACGAATTCAGAGCGCCGTGGCATTGACTGCCAGCCTCCCGGAGGTTGCCCCCATTCAGTGATTTCCCATCGATAGCACCACGGAACGCTGGCCGTCATGCGGGAGCAGTCATACTGCGCTATTTTTTCCGCACCCAGGCGTCGATGCCCCAGGAACCGCCGCCGGCGGCCGCGAAATACAGAAACACGAAGCAGTAGAACACCGCGGCCTCGCCGTGGTTCACCAGCGGGAAGAAACCCTGGGGCGCATGCGCCATGAAATAGGCGACAGCCATCTGGCCGGAGAGGATGAACGCCACCGGCCGGGTGAACAGCCCGAGAAACAGCAGGATACTGCCGCCGATCTCCAGTACCCCTGCCAGGCCGATCAGGGAGAACAACTGGATATGGCCCATATTCAACGGTATATGGAAGAACTTGGAGGTGCCGTGCTCTATATAGAGAAACGCCACCACCACCCGCAGCACGCTCAACAGGCGCGGCGACCAGGCATCGAGAAACTGCTTGCTGACCATGGAAATGCTCCTTATGGATTGTTGCTGTTGGAGTTTGCTTGAGCAGCGCCGTATCCCATTGGCGGTTCCCGTCCGCACGGCCGTTCACCCTTGCTGGGTTCAATGATAGCAGGAGCCAATGTTTGCAGCCGAGCCGGCGTGTGCCTAGCGTGGGGTCGAATCCAGGCGCGGTTCCAGTAGCGGCGGCAGGCTCCCCGAGTCCGCCAGATAATAGCCGCTGATATTTTCATCCCGGCGCCCGCCGGGTTGCGGCGGCAAATTGCGGCCCAGCTCCAGGTAACCCTGAACCGACTGTAATTCCAGGTAGGTGCCGTCCTCGAACATCAGAAACAGGCCGCTGCTGGGGATGGCTTCATGGCGGTTGGCCCATTTCAGGTCCAGCCCCGTCACCTGCATACCCAGCAATTCATCCAGCGACTTCATGGGCCGTACTCCACTTACGGAACAGTTCGAATTCATGGTTGTTGTACAGCGCGGTGGCGGTACTGTTGTCGTCCGGATCCACCAGCGCCGCGCTCAGGCGGCTGTTCCAGTGATTCGGCATGCAGCGGTCCACCTGGCGCTGTCCGCCCACCCGTCGCCCGCCGGCGGTGTCGATGCAACCGAAGTAGTTGACGATTTCCACGCGACTGCCGTCGTCCAGTTCCAGCAACAGGATTTCCTGCGGGCCCTGGGTGCCGGAAGCACGCGAGTACAGGCGGTAGGCAACGATGGTGCGGCCCATGAGCGCCATGGCGCTGCTGGTGGTGATCTGGGTGCTGCAACGCCGCCACAGGGCGGCGAACTTGGTCGAAATCCTCTCCAGCAATTCACGCTGCAACCTGTCGGCGGTGCTGCGCAGCGCACGCAGTGCGGCGCGCCGCCAGGCGTTCATGTAATCCAGAGCCGCGCCGGGATCGATCTTGAAACCGTTTTCGCCGGTCAGGTGGCAAAAAGCCATGGTCTGGCAGGCTTCGCTGCTCCCCTCGCGCACCGCCGCCCGCAGGTAATGGCGGCCTTCCTGCCAGGTCTCGGAATTTTGGGTCTGGTTCAGGATGGTGCGCGCCTGGGCCAACAGCAGCTTGGCCCGGTCGGGCGTAACCAGGGTCGCCAGTGCGGGAGGGTCAAAGGCCGGTGCCTGGGTTACCTGCATGCCCGGGGGTTCCTGAGGATTGGGTGTGGCTGAAACATGCCGCCACATTAGCCCCACCAAGCGACAGGACATGTCGCTGAGGCTCGCTCCCAAACGACAGAATATGTCGCTGTGCACTATACTGGCGTCTGCCCCGCCATGCGGAATCCACAGTGGCCGAAACCTTCCTGCGCCAATGGGCCATGCTCAAGCTCATCCCGCACGCGCCCCGCAAAGTCGACAGCCTGAGCTTGCGCGCCAGCCTGCGCCAGCAGGGTTTCCAGGTGGATCTGCGCAGCCTGCAGCGGGACCTGAAAACCCTGTCGGCGGTTTTCCCGTTGCGCTGCGACACCCGCGCCAAACCCTTCGGCTGGCAATGGATGAGCGGCGGCCGCGCCCTGGATGTGGCCGGCATGAGCCCGCCGGCGGCCCTGGCGCTGAAACTCATGGACCAGTACCTGCGGCCGCTCATGCCGCATTCCACCATGAAGGCCCTGGAACCCCAGCTGCAAAACGCCGATCAAGTACTCTCGCAGATCTCCGACCGGGCGATCCGCGACTGGCCGCGCAAGGTGCGCGTCATCCCCAGCGGCCTGGCGCTGCTGCCGCCGGAAATCGACGAAATGGTGCTTTCGGTGGTGTACGAAGCGCTGTTCACCAACCACCGGTTCTCGGTGCGTTACCAGGGCCACGACGGCGGACAGCTGGAACAGCGGGTGAATCCCCTGGCACTGGTGGCACGCGGCGCGGTGTTATCCCTGGTGTGCACCCTGGAGGCAAGCACCGAGCCGCGCCAGCTGCTGGTGCACCGCATGAGCCACGCGGCGCTCGACAGTGAAACCGCGCGCACCCCGGCGGACTTCGACCTGGACCGCTACCTGGCCCAGGGAGAATTCGACAGCCCCTCGGGCCAGCTCATCCGGCTGCGCGCCATCCTGCACAAACACGCAGCCCGCTACGTGGCCGAGACCCCGCTTTCCAGGGACCAGCGGCTGCGGCAGCTGGAGGACGGCCGCGTGCAGATCACCGCTTCGGTGATGCAGACCGCTCAGCTACGGCGCTGGCTGCTGGGCTTCGGCGACCAGGTAGAAGTGCTGGCGCCCGAAAGCCTGCGCAAGGAACTCCAGGAAACCGCGCGGCGCATCCTGCAGCACTACCAGTCCCCCTGAACGCCGCCGCCAGGAGGGCCGGGGCTTACCTATATATATAGATGCATCCCGCTTGGTTATACTCTGCGCTCCGCCCCGATACTCTCTCCAGCCACAAGGAGCCGTCCATGAGGAACGCCTGCTTCGTATTGCTGCTCGCGCTGCTGTCACCCCTGGGTTTCGCCGCCCAGCCGCCGCTGCTGCTGCAGACCCCCACGCTGTCCGCCACCCAGGTGGCCTTCGCCTACGGCGATGAGCTTTGGATCGCGCCGCGCGCCGGCGGCAACGCCCGCCTGCTGGTGGGCGGTCAGGGACTGTTCAGCGGCCCGGTGTTCTCGCCGGACGGCAGCCAAGTCGCCTACACCGGCGACACCGACGGCATCCAGAGCGTATACGTGGTGCCGGCCAGTGGCGGTGAGCCGAAACGGCTCACCTGGCATCCGGGATTGAACCGCGTGGTGGGCTGGACGCCCGACGGCAAAAGCGTGCTGTTCGTTTCCAACCGCGACAACACCAACGATTCCGACCAGCTGTTCACGGTGCCGCTGAGCGGCGGCCTGCCCACGCCGCTGCCGCTGAGCATGGCGGAATACGGCAGCTACTCGCCGGACGGCTCGCACCTGGCCTACAGCCCGGTGTTCCAGTGGGAACCGGATTGGAAAGGCTACCGCGGCGGCCAGACCACGCCCATCTGGATCGCGCGGCTCTCGGACTCCAGCGTGGTGAAAATCCCGCGCGACAATTCCAACGACCGCAATCCCATGTGGGTGGGCGATAGCGTGTACTTTCTTTCCGACCGTGCCGGCCCGGTGACCCTGTTCGCCTACGACGTGAAAACCGGCGGCGTCACCAAGCTGCTCAACAACGACGGCTTCGACATCGATTCCGCCTCCGCCGGTCCCGGCGCCATCGTCTATTCGCAGATGGGCCAGCTGTACTTGTTCAACCTGACAACGCACAAGTCCACACCCTTGGATGTGCGCGTGGCCGGCGATCTGCCGCAGCGCATGCCGCACTTCGTGAACGTGGCCAAGCATCTGCGCAATCCCGGCATTTCACCCAGCGGTGTGCGCGCGGTATTCCAGGCCCACGGCGACATCCTCACGGTGCCGGCCGACAAGGGCGATGCCCGCGATATCACCGACACCCCCGGCGCCGCCGAGCGTTATCCATCCTGGTCGCCGGACGGCAAGTCCATCGCCTATTTCTCCGACGCCTCCGGTAATTACCAGCTCTACATCCGCGACCAGGCCGGCTTGAAGCCGCCGCGGGTCATCGACCTGGGCACGCCGCCCTCGTACTTCTATCAGCCGGTGTGGTCGCCGGACAGCAAGAGGATCGCCTACACCGACAAGCGCCTGAACCTGTGGGTCGTGGACCTGGCCCATCCGCTGCCGGTGAAGGTGGACACCGACCGCTACGACACCCCGCTGCACGAGTTCGATCCCGCCTGGTCGCCGGACGGCCAATGGCTGGCCTACACCAAGCAGCTGCCCAACCATTTGCGCGCGGTGTTCGTATATTCATTGGCCGACCACCAGGCACGCCAGGTGACCGACGGCATGAGCGACTGCCTGTATCCGGTCTGGGACAAGAGCGGCAAGTACCTGTACTTCACCGCCAGCACCGACATGGGGCTCACCACCGGCTGGCTGGACATGACCAGCGAGGCGCACCCGGTGACCCGCAGCGTCTACGTCATGGTGCTGCGCCGCGACCTGCCCTCGCCGCTGGCCCCAGAGACCGGCGATGAAACCGCAGCGGTCAAAGCCAAGAACACCAGCAAGAAAACGGAAAAGCCGGTTGACGTACGCATCGATTTCGCCGGCCTGTTGCAGCGCACCCTGGCGCTGCCGATTCCGGCCGCCGACTACGTGGGTCTGAGCGCCGGCGCCGGCGGCATGCTGTACCTGCAGAAGGCGCCGCTGGTGATGATGGGCGAAGGACCCATGCTGCTCAGCATCGTCAAGTTCGACCTCAAGACCCGCAAGACCGAGACCCTGCTGGAGGGCGTCAACCAGTTCCTGCTGTCCGCCAACGGCGAGCAGATGCTGTACGCCATCCACGACAACTGGTACATCGCCAAGACCGACGCGCCGCCCAAGCCTGGCGCAGGCCAGCTCAACACCGATAGCCTGCAGGTGTGGAGCGTGCCGCAGGAGGAATGGACGCAGATGTACCACGAGGTGTGGCGCATCGAGCGCGACTTCTTCTACAACCCGCACTTCAACGGCCTCGACATCCGGCTGGCGGAGAAGCGCTTCGCCGTGTACCTGCCGGGCATCGCCAGCCGCGACGACCTGACCTTCCTGTTCCGCAAGATGTTGTCGTATCTGTCGGTGGGCCACATGTTCGTGCGCGGCGGCATGGAACCCAAGCTGCCCAAGATCGAAGTGGGCCTGCTGGGTGCGGACTACAGCGTGGATCACGGCCGCTACCGCTTCAGCAAGATTTATAGCGGTGAGAACTGGAATCCGGAACTGCAGGCGCCCCTCACCCAGCCGGGCGTGAATCTCAAGCCCGGCGAGTACCTGCTGGCGGTGAACGGCCATGCACTCACCGCCCGGGACAACCTCTACAGCTTGTTCCGCGGCACCGCCGGCCAGCAGACCGTGCTGCGCGTGGGCCCGGACCCGGACGGCAAGGATGCGCGCAACGTCACCGTGGTGCCGGTGGCCAACGAATTCCCGCTGCGCAACCTGGACTGGATCGAGCACAACCGCCGGCTGGTGGACAAGCTCAGCGACGGCAAGCTGGCCTACGTGTACCTGCCCAACACCGCCGGCGGCGGCTTCACCAACTTCAATCGCTACTACTTCGCCCAGACCGACAAGCAGGGCGCCATCATCGACGAGCGCTACAACCACGGCGGCCAGCTGGCGGACTACATCGTGGACTACCTGTCGCGCCGGCCCATGAGCCGGGTCATGACCCGCCAGGGCGAGGATTACACCGAACCCACCCAGGCGCTGTTCGGGCCCAAGGTCATGCTCATTAACCAGTTCGCCGGCTCCGGCGGCGACGCCCTGCCCTGGTATTTCAAGCGCATGCACATCGGCAAGCTCATCGGCCACCGCACCTGGGGCGGACTGGTGGGCATCGGCGATTATCCGCAACTCCTGGACGGCGGCACGGTGACCGCGCCGCGCTGGGCCATCTATGGGTTGCACGGCCACTGGGAAGTGGAAAACCACGGCATCGCCCCGGACATCGCCGTGTGGCAGGACCCCAAACTGGTGCGCGAAGGCCACGACCCGCAGCTGGAGAAGGCGGTGTCGGTGCTGCTGCAGGAACTCAAGCAGCACCCGGCGCCGGTGTTCCCGCGTCCGCCCTACCCCGACCACCATCCGCACCTGCCGCCACTGCAATGACGGTGTAGTGCAGATAAATCAAAGGCCGCTCTCTCGAGCGGCCTTTGATACTTCATTCATTAAGCAATCGGTTTTCAGGCGCAGGTGCTGACACCAGCGTGAACCAAAACCCGCAATTGAGCGCCATGCGCGGCCCTGGTCAGCAATGTCCGGGGCCGTTTTTCCGCTTAATTTTTTACGCCCACCACGACGGTAGGATTAAG